>JBGSJQ010000073.1:0-57949 GCA_041741775.1 Terrimicrobiaceae bacterium
GCCAGGGGTGGCGGGGCTGCGGCGGCCGACGGCTCCTGCTTCTGCGGGGCCGGAGCGGCGGTTTTTTCGACGGCAGCCGGTGTTGGACGGGCGACCTGGGGAGCCGGGGCGATTTCACCTGTGCTCAGGCCGGTGAGGGTCTCAATGACATCCGAGAGGCTGGTCTCGTCGAGGAGGTGGAGGGCCTTGATGACCGCGACGTCGAGTTGGAGTTTTTTGTCGGCGACCCAGCGCATGCGGGTTTCCGCCTCGCTGAAGTGCTCGATGAGATCGAGCAGTTTTCCCTGAGGGGCGGCAGTCGGGGCTCCTGTTGCGGCCGAAACGAGCAGATCCCTCAGGTGACCAACAAGTTCCGCTGTGAGCCGGGAAAGGTCTTTGCCTGCCTCTGACTGGGTCGCGACGATGCCAAGGGCCCCGGCGGCATTCCGCGCAAACAGATAATCTGCGAGCCCGGTGACGGTTTCCCGCGAGGTGAAACCAAAAACGTCCATCACGTCCTGCGCGGCGATCGCCTCTCCGCAGAAGGCAACCATCTGGTCCAGCATGCTCTCCGCATCCCGCAGCCCGCCCTCGGCCCCGCGCGCAATGGCATCCGCCGCCGCAGGGTCCAGCCGGATTTTTTCGCTCTCGGCGATATAGGTCAGGTGTTTGGCGATGAGCTCGGAGGGGATCCGGCGCAGATCAAACCGCTGGCATCGGCTGGTGATCGTGGCGGGCAGCTTCTGGGCCTCGGTGGTCGCGAAGATGAATTTCACATGCGGAGGCGGCTCCTCGAGGGTTTTGAGCAGGGCGTTGAAGGCCCCGGTGCTCAGCATGTGCACCTCGTCAATCAGGTAGATTTTAAAGGGTCCTCGGGCCGGGGCATAGGCCGCGTTATCGCGCAGGTCCCGGATATTTTCCACCCCGTTGTTGCTGGCGCCGTCGATCTCGATCACGTCCAGGCTGCGCCCCTCGGCGATCTCCTTGCAGGCATCGCAAACACCGCAGGGCGTGACGGTCGGACCGTTCACGCAGTTCAGCGCCTTGGCCAGGATCCGCGCCGTGGATGTTTTTCCGATCCCCCTCGGACCGACAAAGAGATAGGCCTGAGCCAACCGGTCCGCCGAGACGGCATTCTGGAGGGTGCGGGTAATATGGTCCTGCCCGACAACCTCATCGAATGTCTGCGGACGGTATTTTCGTGCAAAGACCCTGTAACTCACCCCGCAGACATTACCGGCCTCCGGCGCTGGCATCCAGAAGGATTTCCACCCAGCCACCGGAAAATTCGTTCACTGGGGGTCCGGGACCTCGATCGCCTCGCAGACTTCGCGCCAGCCGGGGAAGTTCCATGTGTTTGGAAACCCACTGCACTGGGATGGCTTGACCGCCTGGATCCGGCAGTCCCGGCCGTCCAAAAATATGCAGGCCCCGTCCGGCTGGTCGGTAAGGGCCAGGCCGTCACGGGAGGGACGAAGGCGCGTGAATTTCTGAATGAACGCGTCCTCGCTCATCCCGAGGTGGCGCGCAATGGCGGTGATGTCCACGGACGTGATTTTGACAAACCCAGGCCACCGGCAGCAATTTGTGCAGCGCTGGCAGACGTATCGGCTCACCGGGCTTCGAGTCGGCCGGGGAAGGTGAGTTCGGCAACGCCGGATTTGTCGAGCCCTCCGAGGCCCTGGGCCACCATACGGTCGAATTGCGCTTTGGTCGCCTCGGCCAGAGGGAGCCGGAGGCCGGCCAAAGCAGCCAGCGCCAGCGCAATCCCGCTGTCCTTCGCCGCGTGCGCGGCCGAAAAGTAACACGCATGGTCGCGGTTCTGCATGTCCTCCCCGTCGGTTTGCAAAACCCGGGAGTTGGCTCCGGTCTGCGAAAAAACCTCGCGGAGCATTTCCAAATCCAGACCGAGCGCCGCCCCCAGCCCCAGCCCTTCGGCCAGGCCGGCGGTGTTGATATTCATGACCATGTTGACGAGGGCTTTGACCTGCGCCGCCGATCCTGCGGGTCCGATGTGGCGCACGGAGCTGGCCAGATCACGAAGGAGGGGTTCGGCCAGCCGGAACGCGCCCTCCTCTCCGCCGGTCATCAGATAAAGCGTTCCCTCGCGCGCCTGGGTGATGCTCGACGCCATGCACGCCTCAAGGCAGGCTGCCCCGGCCTTCTTTGCCGCCAATTCCACCTCGACCTGAACCGCCGGACTCACGGTCGCGCAATTGATAAAAAGCTTCCCCTCGGCCCCGATCAAAAGGCTGCCGGCATCCGTCCCGAAAATCCCGCGCATCGCCACATCGTCTGAGACCACCGTGATGATGATGTCAGCGGCGGCGGTGACCTGGGAAGGTTGGTTCGCCACAGGGCATCCGAGTTCCGCAGCCACCCGCGAAGCCAACTCCCCATTAATATCGAAGACCGACGCCACCTTGTGCCCGCAATCTCGCAGGCGGAACGCCATGTTCGCCCCCATGCGGCCGACTCCCACAAAACCGATTGAAAAACGATCCATCATTTCAGGCGCTGTTGCGGCGTTACGCCTTCGCGTAAAGTTCCGCGCCTTTTTCCGCGAACTCGCGACTCTTTTCCTCCAAGCCCCGGTCGAGGGCTTCGGCCTCGGAGATCGCCTGCTCGGCGGCGTATTTGCGCACGTCGTCGGTGATTTTCATCGAGCAGAAGTGGGGGCCGCACATGGAGCAGAAGTGCGCGCTTTTCGCGCCTTCCTGCGGGAGGGTTTCGTCGTGGAACGCGAGGGCGGTCTCGGGGTCGAGGCCGAGATTGAACTGGTCTTCCCAGCGGAATTCGAACCGGGCCTTGCTCAGCGCGTTGTCGCGGTATTGCGCGCCAGGGTGGCCTTTCGCCAGATCGGCGGCGTGCGCCGCGATCTTGTAGGCGATGACGCCGTCTTTGACATCCTTCTTATTGGGCAGCCCGAGGTGCTCTTTGGGCGTCACGTAGCAGAGCATTGCACAGCCATACCAGCCGATCATGGCAGCCCCGATGCCGGAGGTGATGTGGTCGTAACCGGGAGCGATGTCGGTGGTGAGCGGTCCGAGCGTGTAGAACGGCGCCTCGTGGCACCACTCGAGCTGCTTGGCCATATTTTCCTCGATCATGTGCATGGGCACATGGCCGGGGCCTTCGTTCATGACCTGCACGCCCTTCGCCCAGGCACGCTTGGTCAGCTCGCCCTGCACCTCCAACTCCCCGAACTGCGCCTTGTCGTTGGCGTCGGCGATGGAGCCCGGACGCAGGCCGTCCCCGATGGAAAAGCTCACGTCGTAGGCGGCCATGATGTCGCAGATGTCGTCCCAGTGGGTGTAGAGGAAATTTTCCTGGTGATGGGCGAGGCACCACTTGGCGAGGATGCTGCCGCCGCGCGAGACGATGCCGGTCATCCGGGATGCCGTGAGCGGGATGAAGCGGAGGAGGACGCCGGCATGGATCGTGAAATAATCCACGCCCTGTTCGGCCTGCTCGATGAGCGTGTCGCGGAACACCTCCCAGGTCAGGTCTTCAGCTTTGCCGTTCACTTTTTCGAGGGCCTGGTAGATCGGAACCGTGCCGATGGGCACAGGCGAGTTGCGGAGGATCCACTCGCGCGTGGCGTGGATGTTTTTTCCGGTGCTGAGGTCCATGACCGTGTCCGCCCCCCACTTGGTCGCCCACCGCATTTTTTCGACTTCCTCCTCAATCGATGAGGCAACCGCGCTGTTGCCGATGTTGGCGTTGATTTTGACGAGGAAATTGCGCCCGATGATCATCGGCTCGAGCTCGGGGTGGTTGATATTCGCCGGGATGATTGCCCGGCCGGCCGCCACTTCGGAACGCACGAACTCGGCGGTGATCTGCGCGGGGATCCGCTGCGGAAAGCGCTGAAAGACGCGGGGGGTAAAGTCCGTCTGCCGGTCGCTTCCGGCGTGCTGCTTGTGGAGGTCGTTGCGCACGATGTCGTCCTTCTGGTCGGACAGCGCCGCGCGGCCAAGATTTTCCCGGATGGCGATGAATTCCATCTCCGGGGTAATGATTCCCTGCCTGGCATACCAGAGCTGTGTGACCGGGGTTCCTTTGGCCCGGAGCGGTCGGCGGCGCTCGCTGCTGAGCCCGGGGAACTCGATGAGGCGGTTCTTCTCGGCCTGGCTCGCATACTCGGCATGGCTTCGGGAAAGGTAGCCGTTGTCCTGCGGGCTGACGGCCCGTCCCTCGTATTCCTCAACATCCGCCCGGTCGCGGATCCAATCCCAACGCAGAGCGGGCAGCCCGGCTTCGACGGATCCCTCGAAACCCGGATCCCCCCAAGGGCCCGAACAGTCGTAAACCCGCACGGGGGCATTCTCCTCAAGGTGTCCGTTGAAATCCTTCGTGGGCGAAAGCGAGATTTCGCGCATGGGAACGCGCACACGGGGATCGATGGTGCCTTCCACATAGACCCGGGTGGATTTCGGAAGGGGCTGGTTGGCGGCGGGTTCGTTCTTCATAATGGTGGCTTCGCGGATGGACCGACCTGGGCACCACGGATGGGGAACGACGCTTTTCCCGAAAAATCGCTCCCTCCGCCGGTCTGAGCCAGGATCAGGTTCAAAGGGTCTCCCGGGCATTTCAACCTGGGACTCTCAGCCCGTCCGGGCTCCCCTGCATGGATCTATCCATCGTGCCACCACCCTGTGGCGTCAATACAGAAGTTTGATCCAACTCAGCTCAGGCCCGGTCGGGACGCTCCGCAAATGCGAGCAGGGCGTCGGCTTTGGACACCGATCCCATCAGGTGGCCGGCGGGATCCAGCACCGGAACTCTCTCGCCTTCATGGTGGGCAAATTTCTCGAAGACCGTGCTCAGAGGGTCGTCGGGAAAAAGCACCGGGAAGTCTGTGCGCAGGAGGTCGCGGGCGATGATCACGTCGGCCAGGTCGGGTTCCGAGAGGAAGCGTTTGATGTCATGCAGAGAGATGACGCCAAGAAAAAGCCCCGATTCTTCGACGACGTAGAGGAAGCTGTGACGGAGGGCTTGGAACGATGAGCAGATTTCGGCGAAGGACGCGCCGGGAAGAACGGCGGCCGGGTTGGGCTTGGTGATGTCGCGAACCGTCACCCGCCGGAGCTCTTCGTCGAACTGCCACCGTCCCTTGCGCCGGAGGGTCTCCTTATACATGGCCTCGCCCGGCAGGCTGCCTGCCGTGAAATACGCCACCACACATCCGAGCATCAGCGGCAGGATGATCTCGTAGTCGAGTGTCAGTTCGAAGATCATCATGATTGCCATGATCGGAGCCCTCGTGGCGGCGGCCAAAAAGGCCCCCATCCCGATCAGAGCAAACGCCCCTGGCTCGACGCCGGAAAATCCGCCAAACATTTGGACAACCGTGCCGAAGAGGTATCCGCATCCTGCTCCGATGAAGAGCGTGGGAGTAAAGATACCGCCGACGGCCCCGGAGCCGAATGTGGCACTTGTGGAGATGAGTTTTGCGATCAGGACCAGCGCCAGTTCCTGCCAGGGCCAGCGGCCGTGGAGCACGGCGTCCACCGAGGAATACCCGTTTCCACAAACCTGCGGATACCAGACCGCCAGCAGCCCCACGACGAGGCCGCCCAGGGCCATTTTGAGATAGACCGGCTGCGACCACCCCGCCGCCGTCGATTCCACGCGCCGCAGAAACCCCAGATAAACCGGCGCAACAATCCCTGCTGCGCAGCCAAGAACGAGGTAGAAGACAAGCTCTCCATTTGAGCCCAAAGCGAAATGGGGGATCTGGTAGAGAGGTTCTCCTCCCGAGAACTGCCGCATCGTCAGCGTCGCAACCACGGAGGAAAAGACGAGCGGCCCAAAGATTTCCATCGCTGTCGTCCCCAGCACGATTTCCGAGACAAAGAGAGCGCCGGAGATCGGCGCGTTGTAGGCGGAGGCAATGCCGGCTGCTGCGCCGCAGGCTGCGAAAAGCCGCAGCTTCGGCCGCGAGACCCTCGTGATCCGCCCCAAAAGAGAAGCGCACATCGCGGAGAGCTGCACGAGGGGACCCTCCCGTCCGATCGAGCCCCCGGAGGAAATCGTGAACAGCGAGGAGAGCGATTTCAAAAGGCTCTGCCGGGTGGAGATCACCCCGTCTCCGATCACGATCGCCTCCATGTAGTCGGTGGTGCGCCGTTGTTTGATGAAGTGGGCCGAAAGCATCAGGACCGCGCCGGCCGCGCCTCCGCCAAGCGTCGGAATCAGGATCCGCTGCCACCACTCAATCGCAGCGAAACTCTCCGTCAGACCCGCGGACTGATGCTGGGTAAAAAGAAAATTGGCGAACGACGTCAGGTAGCGGAAAATTTCCGAGCTGATCGCGCCCAGGAACCCGATGAGGCCGGCAAAGAAGAGCGTGATTTGAAGGTCGCGCGGGCGGAGCCATTCCAGCAGGGGCAGCAGCTTGCGGAATCTCAGAAGGGCCGAGCGATTTTTTCCGGGGAGGCTGGGATTTGATACCGGGGCCTGCACCTCAGGTCTTCCCCTCCATTCCAAGAAAAACCGCCCGTAGGGCCTCCTCGGATTCCGCCCGCAGCAGCCGGTCATAAACCCCCGCCTCCCTCAGCGTCCGGACCAACCAGGCCACGCACTCCAGATAGGCCGGGATCTCGGCGGGAGGGATCCCCAAGAGGAAAATCAAATGAACCGGGGGCTGGGAATCGCGGAAACGGATGCCCTTCGCGCTTCTCCCCACCGAGAGCGCCAGCCGCTTCACCGATTCGGAGCGGGCGTGCGGGAACGCGATGCCCCGCCCCGTGTCCGTGGACTGCATCGCTTCCCGTGCCTCCACCTCGGCAAAAAATTCGGCCGGGTGGATGACCGCATCCCCCAGCCCGGGGGTCAGCTCACCGAGGGCCCCTGTCCGCGTCGTGGACGCGAGCGCCGGAAGGAAACAACTCCGCTCGATCAGCTGTTTCGCCAGGAGGCTCATGCCCCCTCCCCTGCGCTCGCAAAAAAGGCCTGAAGCCGCAGCGCACCAGCCGCGAAGGACAGATGCTGGTTGGCCAGCTCTCCGGCAGCTGCCGTTTCCCGCAGCCAGGCGGCATCGTCTGTGAGCAGGCTTCGCGCCATGGCGGCGGCCTCCTCGCGTGGGGCCGTGGAAAATTGAGGAAATGCGATGCTCTCGATGGCTCCGTTGCCTCCGACGCACGGCATGCGGCAGAGCAGGCTGTCGCCGGCGACCTGTCCGGGGACGGCGCTGGCGTCCAGCTGCCAGACGATCCGGTGGAGCGCCATGACGCGCAGGTAGTCGGGGTAAGGCACCGGCGCTTCCACGATGAAGAGGAGAGGGTTTTGCTTGCGAAGGCTCTTGAGAATCATGCCGCTGCGGCGCCCCTCCGCATTCACCACCGCAAGTGGGCAGGAAAGCGCGCGGGACATCTCGTCAGCAAAAACGACCGCAGCCAGGTGGTTCCGCGAGGGCGTTGCAAACTCCCGCGTGCCCACAAAGATCCCCCGCCGCTTTTCCAAGGGCTGGCTGAAATCCCACTCCTCCACCGGATACGGCGTGGGAAGAAACTCAGCCCGCGGACAGCCTGCGGCCAGGTATATTGGCACCAACTCCCTCGTGCTCGAGATCGCGCCGTCCGAGGCCCGGCAGATTTGCTGGAACAACTCCCAACGGGTGACGTCGCCAAGAAGATCCGCGATCTGGTGGCTTCCGGATTCCTTGCACGAAATGAAGACCCGGCACCCCCGCTTGCGCAGGGTCTCAAGATCCGCCAGCACCCGGCGCAGGTTCCGCTTGCGCAGAAGCACGAGCACCGGCCCCTGCGGAACCGCACGCACATCACGATAGAAGCCTCCGTGCAGGCAGGCCGCATAGGCATGGTAGTTGACTGGCGGATGGCCGGAGTCCTCCAGGCTTCCCGCTCCCTGTGGGAAATGTTGCTCCTTATCGCGGCCGCCGGGGTTCAGGACCGAGAAATTCATTCGTGTTTGATCCGGTTCCAGATTTGGTCGAGCTCCTCGAGCGGGGTGCCGCGCATGGGCTTGTCGCCCAGCTCGCGCTCGACGGCCCCGAAGCGCTTGATGAAACGGTTCGTCGCCGCTGCCAGGGAAGTCTCGGCATCCACGCCCAACTTGCGTGCCAGGTTCACCGCCGTGAAAAGAACATCCCCGACCTCGTCTTCGATCGCCTTGCGATCCCCCTTGCCCAGGGCCTCGCGCACCTCGGCAACCTCCTCCTCCAGCTTCGCGAAGACCGGCTCCGCATCGGGCCAGTCGAATCCCACCCGCCCCGCCTTTTTCTGTGCGTTCTGAGCCCGCAGGAGGGCCGGCATCGACGGGGGAAGCCCGTCCAATACCCCGCTACGCCCCTTCTCCTGCCGCTTGATTTCCTCCCACTGCTTGAGCACCTCAGCCGAGTCGGAAGCCAGCTTCTCACCAAAGACATGCGGATGCCGGCGCACCATTTTTTCGCAGATTTCCGCAGCCACCTCTTCGAGGGTAAACGCCGACCGCTCGCTGGCCATCTGGGCGTGCATCACCACATGGAGAAGCAAATCACCCAGCTCCTCGCGCAAATTTGCGTCGTCCGAGCTCTCGATCGCCTCGATGACTTCGTAGCACTCCTCGATCAGCGCCCCGCGAAGGCTCTCATGCGTCTGCTCCCGGTCCCACGGACACCCCCCCGGCGCTCGC
Organism: Terrimicrobiaceae bacterium; assembly: GCA_041741775.1. Taxonomy (GTDB): domain Bacteria; phylum Verrucomicrobiota; class Verrucomicrobiia; order Chthoniobacterales; family Terrimicrobiaceae; genus QYQL01. The sequence goes on from JBGSJQ010000073.1 coordinate 8,620, forward strand.
AGGCTCGCCACGATCTCCCTTAGACGCTGGATGGCCCCCTCCGCCATGTCAGATCCTCCAGAGCGAACCCTGCCCGACGCCGAACTCGCCGACCTCCTCGCTCGAGGTGCGCGTCACAAAAAATGTCAGCCCCGTGATCGCAATGATCGTGCCGAAATAGATGATGGCCGCCATCCACGCCGGCATCTCCTGCACGGCAAGGGCACGGTAAAACTGGCCGATGGAATGGATGGGCTCCTGGGCGTGAATGAGAACTTTCATCGTCCAGGCCACCATGATGATCGCGAAGATAAAGACGTAGTTCCGCTTCAACCGCCGGCCCACCGCCTCCAGCTTGCCGATTTTGAACGAGGGCATGATGAGATCCTCGCAGACCAGCTTGCGCCACTCCCCGTCAAGCATCTTTGGGTTGCGGGAAACCATGGGCACAAGGAAATGGGACTCCAGCATCCGGACCCGCCCGCGGAACGCGTCGTAGAACCGGTAGCGGCGCGCCTCAATCCACAACATGATCCAAACCAGCGCCAGGTTGAAAAAGAAGATGATGTGCGGGATGTCTTTGAACGAGAATGCGGCGCCGATGATCGTCGTCGTGCTGGTGATCGCCCATGTCGTGGTAACATCCAGGCGCTGCCGCCAGATCATGATCCGCCCGAGCTCCCCCCGGTAGAAGTGGATCATCGTGTTGACGTAGCTGGGGTCCCTCAGACTCTCAGCGGCCAGATTGGCGGGCGGCGGAATTTCTTCTTCAGACATGGCTGCTTTTTCTATCTCTTTCCAGCAGCTCTTCGCGCGCTTTTTGCAGCTGGGAACGCTCGCGCTCCGTCAGGCTTCTCAACCCACGACGGGAAATTTTTTCGAGGATCCCATCGATCGGGGATTCCTCTTCAGGCACTTCTGGCTCGTCACGCACCACCCGGAGCTGCGGCCGACGCCGGATTGGCCAGAGCGCGCGGAAGTCCGGCAGGTCTCCGCCCGCACGCATCCAGCGCACCAGAAAAAAAGCGCCTCCGGCATCGAGCAGCAGGACGGCCAACTCGACGGCATCGCGGAAGGCCAGCGCCTGAAGTGCCCCCACCGCCACCAGCGCGATCGCCGCCCATTTCGCCTGGATGCCGAACAGCATCTCGGCCGAGGGATAGAGCGCGGCAAACGCCACAAACACAGCAAAATGAAGCGCCGCCGATCCGAAGAAAATCGAGGAGAACCCCGCGAAGGACGCCAGCGTCAGCACCACCGGCGGCAGCAGGAGCAGCACGGCGTAAATCCCTAGAAACGCCTTGCGGCCCAGGAACTGTTCGATCTGCTTTCCGAAGACCACCAGCATGTAGATCTCTAGAAGGAAAAGAAACCCGGGCGGATGCACAAAGGCATAGGTCGCCAACTGCCAGACCGCTCCCCCGCGCACGCCCGCACTCGAAAATTGCAGCGCCTGGATCAACCACTCCGCCCCCGTCGCCATCGCCACGGCTGTGACAACCATGGTCAGCACATGCACCCCGGCCAGCACCGTGCTCGCATACACCGGAAACGCCCCCACCCATGTTACGGGAGAGGTATTTCCAAAGTTCCGGTCGGCAATCATGACCCCTCCACCATAGCGGCCGGAAAAAAATCTCACAAGTTGGAACTCGTTTTCCTTGCCATGCCACAGAAATCAGCGATTATTAGCTCAGCTAATACAACATCTAATGAGCAAAACAACCACACTGGGAACCAACAAACCATCCATCACCTCGATTGTCGCCTGGGTCGAGGAAATTGCCGCCCTCACGAAGCCCGACGCCATTTTCTGGTGTGACGGATCCGAGGCCGAAGACAAACAAATGCGCGAGCTGCTCGTGGCAGCCGGAGCGGCGCTCTGGCTCGACGAGAAGAAGCGGCCCAACTCGCTGCTCGTCCGCAGCGATCCCCGCGACGTCGCCCGCGTCGAAGAACGCACGTTCATCTGTTCGAAATCGAAAAAAGACGCCGGCCCGACGAACAACTGGGAGGCTCCCGAGGTGATGAAGACCAAGCTCAATGGCCTCTACAAAGGCTGCATGGCGGGGCGCACCCTCTACGTCATCCCCTTCAGCATGGGTCCGATCGGGTCCCCGATCGCCCAATACGGCATCGAACTCACCGACAGCCCCTACGTCGTGGCCAACATGCGGATCATGACCCGCATGGGATCCGCCGTCTATGACCAGATCGCCAAGACCGGCGTCTATGTGAAGTGCCTCCACTCGGTCGGCATGCCGCTGGCGGACGGAAAAAAAGACGTCGCCTGGCCCTGCGACCCGGCCAACACCTACATCACCCACTTCCCGGAAGACCGCCTCATCATGAGCTTCGGCTCGGGATACGGTGGCAACGCCCTCCTCGGCAAAAAGTGCTTCGCCCTCCGCATCGCCTCCGCGATGGCCCGCGACGAAGGTTGGATGGCCGAGCACATGCTCATCCTCGGAGTCAAGGACCCCTCCGGCAGCAAGACCTACGTCTCCGCCGCCTTCCCGAGCGCCTGCGGCAAGACCAACTTCGCCATGATCATCCCGCCAAAAATCCTCAAGGAAGATGGCTGGGAAATCAGCACGATCGGCGACGACATCGCCTGGATCAAACCCGGACCGGATGGATACCTCCGCGCCATCAACCCCGAGGCCGGCTTCTTCGGAGTCGCTCCCGGAACGTCCTACGACAGCAACCCGATGGCCATGGACTCGATCAAATGCGACACGATCTTCACAAACGTGGCGCTGACCGATGACGGAGATGGCTGGTGGGAGGGACTGACCAAAGAGGCTCCCCAGCACCTCATCGACTGGAAGGGCAAAGAGTGGACACCCGACACGAAGGATGCCGACGGCAAGCCCGTGCTCTCCAGCCATCCGAACAGCCGCTTCACCGCACCCGCCCGCAACTGCCCGATCATCGACCCCGACTGGGAAAATCCCGCAGGCGTGCCGATCAGCGCCATGGTCTTCGGCGGACGCCGCGCGACCACGATGCCGCTCATCTTCCAGGCCTTCAATTGGGTCCACGGGGTTTACCTCGGCGCCACAGTCGGCTCCGAGATGACCGCCGCCGCTGCAGGAACCATCGGCCAAGTCCGCCGCGACCCCATGGCGATGCTGCCCTTCTGTGGATACAATATGGGCGACTACTTCGCCCACTGGCTCGAAATGCGCCGCCACGTCAAACACCTGCCCCGCGTGTTCCATGTGAACTGGTTCCGCAAGAGCCCCGAAGGAAAGTTCCTCTGGCCCGGCTTCGGAGACAACATGCGCGTCCTCAAGTGGATCGTCCAGCGCTGCCAGCTCGGCATGCACGCCATCGAGACATCGATCGGATGGGTCCCGGAATACCAGGACATCGACATGCGCGGTTTGGAGAAAGAGATGACCAAGGAAAAATTCGACGAGGTGCAGAAAATCGATAAATCAGAATGGCACCGTGAACTCGTCATGCAGGACGAGCTCTTTATGAAGCTCTACAGCCAGCTTCCAAAGGAGCTCATCTTCCAGCGCGAGCTCCTGATCTCCCGGCTCTAAGAGATCCTTGGCACCAATATAATCCCCGCGGAGAGCTTGCGCTCCCGCGGGGATTTTTTGTGTTTTTCGAGGAAATCGGATGTCGCAAGAAGCACAATGCAACTGGTTACTATTGACTTTTTCTCATCCTTCGTTTACCCAGTTCGCGTGAGGAGGGTTATTTTCCAAGTTCTTATAGGCACGCTTGCGGCCGGCTGGGGCACGGCTGAAGCGCAGGACCTTTATATCAATAACGGGACGACCAACTACAATCCAACGATTCGGAACGCCCCTGCGACGATCCAGAATGTTTTTATCGGGGATGGCGTGGGAGCGGCGGGCAGCGCAGTTCTCAATGTGAATTCGGGGATTTCCTTTGGCCGTGCCTTTCATGCGATTTTGTCCCCGGATGGTTTACTAGTGCAGGGAAATGGCAATCTGGTGCGCCTCACGGCCCTTTCAGGGACAGGCGGTGAGTTTTGGCTCAATGCCCCTGTTGCTCAAGGCGTGGATATTCTTGGCACGGGCCCGGACACAACATTTTCCGGAGCGATTACCGGAGGCAAGGAGCAGAATAATGATTTCAGCCCAGACAGCGGTAGCCGGATCAGGAAATCCGGCACCTCCACGCTAACCCTCGACGGGACAAACACCTACGTCTCTCGCACATTCATCGACGGGGGTGCGCTGCGGGCCGCCAACTCCATGGCCCTTGGAGCCAATGGCAGCAATGGAAACGGAACGTATGTCTGGGATAACGGGTCGCTGGAAATTACAAACAGCACAACCTTGGCAGAGCTGCTCTATCTGAATGGCAACGGCTTCAACGGAAACGGAGCCCTTCGCAGCGTCTCCGGAACGAACACAATTTCGTCCGATGTCCAAGTGGGATGGTCAAATACCGTGGGAGCCACGCAGGTTGCCGCCGCCGATGCCCGCATCGGAGTCGAAGCCGGTTCAACACTCGCCATCACCGGGGCTGTCACCGGAGCCAACGCCGTGGAGAAAGTCGGCGGCGGGCTCCTGCGTCTCTCCGCCGCCGGAGGAAATTCCAATTCCGGCGCAACCACGGTCAGCGGAGGCACGCTCGCCCTCGCTTCCGCCGGAGGAAACGCGATCGCCGGAACCGCTCTCACCCTGAATTCCGGAGGCACCCTTCTCCTGGAAGGGGCCAGTCAGATCAACGACTCGGCCTCGCTGACACTTGCCGGGGGGAACTTCGACACCGGCTCCGGCTTCAATGAAACGCTGGGCACGCTGACCCTCACGTCGAATTCTTCCATCACCCTTGGGGCGGCCATCCATAATCTGCAGTTTGGGGCCAGCAATCTTCTGGCTTGGACCCCCGCTGCCACCCTGACCATCTATGGATGGACCGGCATCCTGGAAACTAGCGGGACAGCCGGACGCATCTACTTCGGCTCGGATTCCACCGCTCTCACGGCAGGGCAACTGGCCAACATTACCTTCAGCGGGTATGGCGGACAGGCCATGCTGCTGCCAGACGGCGAGCTGGTTCCGATGGCCGTCCCCGAGGCGCGATCCATCCTGGCAGCCTTACTAGTTCTCGGAGCAGTCTTCTGGAGGGAACGGTCGCGGCTTAGGAGCCTGCTGGCTTCCCTTCTCGCTGTCCCAGCCGGCGAACCAGGTCGCTGACGGCAAACCGGATATGCTCGATCGCGCTGACGGGCGGCTGGCCGGGCGGTGGTTCCTGCCCCCAAGCCACCTTGCGAGCAGGCAGGTCAAAGACGTTCCACTTCGTGACGGCTCCATCGGCGAGAAGTTTGCGATAGACCGCCCGGAAGTCGCGAAGGAGCAGGGGCTCGTGCTCGGAGGCGTTCAAAAGAACGACGTGCTCCGCTCCAATGAGCTCGTCCACCAGCAGTGGAACCGGGTCGCGTGCATCGGGGGTAATCCCCTCGGACTCCAAATAGTACGCCACCTGCGGTGCCAAGCCCCGGAGAGCCCCGCTCACCACCAGTCCGCGCGACGAAGCCGACCAGCCCGGCAGGCCCTCCCGCTCAAAGAGAATCTCAGCCAGCCGGCTGCGATAAAAATTTCCGGTGCAAAGAAACAGAACTCTTCGCGTCTGAATGTCGCCGCTCATGCCCTGCAGCATGCCCGGGAAAAATGCCCGCGCAATGCGAAAAAAAACTACCGCTACTTCGCGGCAAGCCGCTTGGCCGAAGGCGTCCAGGAATCCTCGATCGTCCGCAATCGGCTCTGCTTGGCCCCAAGCCGGGGCACGCAAGAAATCAGTGCTTTGGTGTAGGGATGCTGCGGGTTTTTCAGCAGGCTCTCCGTGTCTCCATACTCCACAATCTCGCCGCGAAACATTACCGCCACCCGCTCACAGAGGCCCCGGATGATCCCGAAGTTGTGGGTGATCAGGATGAGCCCCATACCGAATTCCCCCCGCAGTCGGCGAAGCTCGGCCAGAATCTGGGCCTGGATCGTGACATCGAGCGCCGTCGTCGGCTCGTCAGCGATCAGCAACCGTGGTCGGCAGCTCAGGGCCATGGCAATCATCGCGCGCTGTTGCATTCCTCCGCTGAGCTGGTGCGGATAGTCATGCATCCGTTTTTCCGGGTCCACGATGCCAACAGCCGCGAGCCACTTGACGACCTCCGCATCCACGTCCCCCACATCCGGGCGATGAAGGTGGATGCCTTCGGCAATCTGGCTGCGAATCGTATAGACAGGGTTCAGAGAGGTAGCCGGCTCCTGGAATATATACGCAATTCCCCCGCCACGCACCGCCCGAAGCTCCCGCGCGGCCATCTTCAACGTGTCCTTACCACGGTAGAGAATTTTCCCGCCGGCATACTCGGCTGGGGGCGATGGAAGGAGGCGCGTCAGTGCAAGGGCCGTCACGCTCTTGCCGCTGCCACTCTCGCCGACAATCGCCAGCGAATCGCCCTCTTTCATCGAGAGGGAAATGCCCTTGACCGCATCGACGGTCCCATTCTCCGTCCGGAAGCGGACCGATAATTGATGGAGTTCGAGTAAGTTCATCGTCGCGTCGCCGCCGCGCGGCGTAAGGCATCACCGGCCAGGTAAAAGGCCAGCGACGCGGTGAATATCGCCAGTCCCGGAAAAACAATCAACCACCACGCGTCCAAAAAATACGTCTTCCCGTCGGCGATGATATTCCCCCACGTCGCCTGGGGCGGTGGAACCCCGAAACTCAAAAAGCTCAACCCCGACTCGATCAGGATGGCGTCCGGGATGCTCACGACCGCCGTCACAAAGATCGGGGCCAGCGCATTCGGCAGAATGTGGCGGAAGATGATTCGCGGTCCGCTCTGCCCCATCGCCCGTGCCGCCCGCACGTATTCACTCTCCCTCAGCGTCAAAAATTCCGCGCGCACCAGCCGCGCCGTGCCGGTCCACCCCACCAGCCCGATCACCACAATGATAATCCAGATATTCGGCCCAAGGATCGCAATCGCGCTCAGGATCAGGAAGAACGACGGAAAACAAAGCAGGGCATCCACGATACGCATGATCACGTTGTCCGTCCAGCCTCCGAAATACCCCGAAATCGCCCCCACGATCACCCCGATCCCCAAGGAAACCGCCATGGCCACAAAGCCCACGGTCAGCGAGATTGTCGAGCCAGCGACCATGCGCGAAAGCACGTCCCGCCCGAGGTTGTCCGTCCCGAGCCAGTTCTGCAGGTTGGGAGGAAGCAGCTTCCGCTCCAGATTCGTGGTGTTCGGGTTCTGCGGCATCGGCCAATCCATCAGCGCACAAACCCCGGCCCCAGCCGCCACAACAAAAAAAATCACGATCACCGCCGTGGCGACGACAGCCAGCCGGTCGCCGAGGAACCGGCGCCCCACCCGGCGAAGCGGGCTGTCAGGCCGGCTAACCTCTCCGGTCCCCTCAAGGCTGGCGGCTGTGATACTGGTCATGCGTGCCCGAAACCATGCCGCGCGATCCGCCCCTTGTCACGCAGGAGTTCGCCCGGAACTTGTATTCCGTATTTGCAGTGAACCGACTCCCCGCATGCGTCCGACGTAAGCACCTTACTTCCGATCGGAATCTGATCCTTGTCGGGCAAGGATCAGGCGTGACGCGGGTGAGCGTTGAGGGCACCGCCCTGTTCGGATTTTTCAGTTTTGATCCGCTCACTCAGCCAGACCTTGATGATCGATTGGCGGGTGACGCCGATTAATGAGGCCTGTTTGTCGAGTTCGGATATCATCCAACTCGGCAAATCTACGTTCACCCTTCTCGGTTCGAGCCCGGGGCGGCGGACTCTGTCCCAGTCGAGAAACTCGGTGATGTCCTCACCGTCGTCGAAACGACGATCGAGCTCTTCAGCGGTTATTGTAGCCTTCTCTTTCTTCATCTCTCGATCTCCTTACTGATATGATGCGGATTGCCTCTCCGCGCATGGTGTAAATGGCCGTCCAAAGCGTTCCACCAAGTTCTGCGAAAATCGCTTCCCTTGGCTCTGTGATGGAGCGAGCCGGAACCAACACACGCTGCTTATCGAGCCAGAGACTCCTCGCGTCGTCGAAGCCAATCCCATGCTTATGCAAATTTTTCTGGCTTTTGATAGGATCATACCCAAACCTCACAATAGGAGAATATCTATACCAAAACAGGCGTCAACTCGAATTTCCTCATTCCCTAATCAGGATACCCTCTTCGGAGATTCCTCCACCGCAACCGTGCGCGACGGCGACGTCTGATCCTGTTGCCTCAAAAGCTCCGACAGCGCGCGACGGTGCGGGGTCGGCATCGGGGGAAGCGCGTCCCCCGGAAATGCGGCCCACCCTTTTCGCGGCCGCGTTCGGAAAACCTCCAGCCGAATCCGGTGCCGGGTCACCACATACGTCGATTCAAAAATCGGCGGTTTTCCCGAGGGCGCAGCAGGCGGCAGGACCCACAAGCCCTTCCAACGCGGACCGGATGAGGGCACAAGAAAGACCTCCCCGCCGCGAGTCGCGAAACTCCGGAGGTCCCTCTCCTCAATCACCTGCGGACGCGGCCGCTTGGCCGGAATGTCCTCCGGGACCTTTGCCTGACAGAACCTTTTCACCGGACACTTAGAGCACGCCGGCACCCCGGACCGGCACAGCGTCGCGCCCAGATCCATGAGCGCCGATGTGTGATCCCTGCCCCCGCTTTTCGGCAAAAGCCGGCGGGCCGCCGTTTCCAGATGCTGCTTCGCAGCGGCGGTGTGGACCGGTTTTGTGTAGCCGATGAGCCGGGCGATCACCCGGAAGATGTTTGCATCAAGGACCGGCACACACTGGTCAAACGCGAAGGCCGCCACAGCGGCGGCGGTATAGGGACCGACGCCAGGCAGTCGCCGCAGATCGGCCAACGCGTCAGGCACCCTCCCCCCGTGCCGTTCGACAATCCCCCTGGCGGCGCGATGGAGGTTTCGCGCACGGGAGTAATACCCGAGCCCCTGCCAGTGCGCCAAAACATCCTGCTCCTGCGCGGCCGCAAGCGTGGAGACATCCGGAAAATCGCGCATCCATTTTTCAAAATACGGCCGGACGGCGGCTACGGTCGTCTGCTGCAACATGAACTCCGAGACCAGAACACGGTAGGGATCGGGGTCACTCCTCCAGGGTAGCTCGCGCCCCTCGCGGCGGAACCACTTCATCAATGCGCAACGCAGCGCGAGAATCTGTGACTTTGGTATCATCTCGATAGTGTGGGAAGTTTCCCAAGGGTCCGGCTTTAATGAAGCTTCTGACATGCCCGACATTTTTCCGCATGCCTTTTCCCATCCATTCTGTTCATTGTGTGAATTCTGTCAAAAAATCCGCGTTCGGGATTACGCACTGAATCACCTCATGCCACAACCCTTGCATTCCCATACTGTTTCCCTCACCGCCCCGCAAGCGGACCTTCTCCGTGAAGTCCTTGCCGCAGAGGGGTTCGATTTTGAGGAGAAGCCCTACATGCTCTTCGCGGCCAGGAAGCTGAAACTCACGATCGCCGTTTACGAAAAAGGCCCGAAGGCTGTGATCCAGGGAAAAGGTATCGAGGATTTCATCTCCTTCGTCCTCGAACCCCGCGTCCTCGGCGAAGCCAGACTGGGCTACGAGGAAGTCCTCTCCCCCGAGCTATTTTCTCCGCACTTTGGCGTGGACGAAAGCGGAAAGGGCGATTTCTTCGGCCCGCTCGTCATTGCGGGTGCCTACGTCGATAAAGGCCTCGCCATAACCCTCCGCGACGCCGGCGTCCAGGACAGCAAAGCCATCGGCTCGGACCGCCGCATCCGCGATCTTGCGTCCGCAATCCGCCAATCCGGTGCGCCGCACAGCATCGTCACCGTCGCCCCCCCGCGATACAACGAGCTCTACCGGAAAATGGGCAACCTCAACCGCCTCCTCGCCTGGGGCCACGCGCGCGTCATCGAAAACCTCTGCGAGGCCCGCCCAGACTGTCCACGCGCCCTCTCGGACAAATTCGCCGACTCCCGCCTCATCGAGCGTGCGCTCATGGACAAGGGCCGCAAAATCCTCATCGAACAGCGCACGAAGGCGGAATCCGACTTTGCCGTCGCCGCCGCCTCGATCCTCGCCCGCGAAAAATTCATCGACTGGCTCGAACAAGCCGGACGCACGTCCGGTGTCAAACTCCCCCGCGGCGCCTCTGCGGCCGTCAAGACCGCCGCCCGCGAACTCATCGAAAAACTCGGCCCCGAGGCCTTGGAAACACACGCCAAAACCCACTTCAAAACCGCCGCAGAAGTCCGGGGCTCCGCTTAGCCCGAAAACAGCGATAGCTCGGGGCGATCTGTCGCAATCGACTGGACGCGAAGGGCCTTAGTCAGCGCTTACCGGATCTCAGCGGATACGCCTCGCCCTTCCGCAGGCCCTATCGTCCAGTATCTTGCGCCATCTCATCCCCTCCTATCGCCGTTTTCGGGCTTAGTTTTTCGCAACCACAGCCAGCTGAAACGGCAATTGACCCAGCCCGCGAAATGTCTTCTCAAAGGTCGTCGCCGGACGCACCACCCCATCCTCCCAGGGAACCTCCCTCCATCCTTCGCGTGTGAGCCCCGCCATCTCACCGAAGTAGGCCTCATCGTCGGTCATCAGCCGAAGGACGCCACCCGGACGCAAGACCCGCGCCGCCCCGACAAGGAAATCCGCATTCACCAGCCGCCGTCCCGCGTGGCGTCGCTTCGGCCATGGATCGGGAAACGAGACGTGCAGGGTCTCCACGCTCGCTGGGGGAAGAAGCTCTTTGAGTGCCGCAGCCCCCTCCCCCCTAACCGCCAGCGCATTGGCCAGCCGACGCCGCTCAATCCTCCGGTTGCAAATCTCCACCCGGGTCGTTTGACGCTCGATCCCAAAAAAATTCCGCCCAGGCTCCGCCAATGCCATCCCGATCAAAAAGGCGCCGCGGTGGCACCCGAAATCCACCTCGAGCGGAGGTGCTCCCGCTGAGATCCACGCGGGAGGAACTGCGGGAAGATTGGACTCGGCCGGGGTATCTGACATGCAATGCGGAAAGCTAGGAATCAAAAAATCCGTTCCCAGGTTTTCAGATAATCCGGCTCACGAATGCATCCCGCTCGAAGGGGGCAAAATCCCCGGGCTTCTCGCCGGTCCCGATAAATCGCGTCGGGATGCCGAGCTCGTGCTGGATGGCGACCGCCACCCCGCCTTTTCCACTGCCGTCCAGCTTTGTGAGGATCAGGCCGGTCAGGCCGACGGACTGGTGGAATTCCTTCGCCTGCACCAGGGCGTTCGACCCCGTGGTAGCGTCCACGACCAGCCACTTCTCATGGGGCGCCTCCTCGTCGTGCTTGGCCAGTGTGCGCGCCACCTTCGACAACTCCTGCATGAGGTTGCTCTTCGTGTGCAGCCGCCCCGCCGTGTCGCAAATCAGAAACTCAACATTGCGCTTTTGTGCACTGGTCCAGGCGTCGTAGCAGAGCGCGGCCGAATCCCCCTGATATTGGCTCTTCACCACCTCGATGCCCAAGCGCTCCCCCCAGCGGTCCAGCTGCTCGATTGCCGCCGCGCGGAACGTGTCGGCTGCCACCAGAAGACTCGTGTGACGGTTCGCCTGAAACCAGTGAGCCAGCTTCGCGGAGGAGGTCGTTTTTCCTGTTCCGTTCACCCCCACCACCAAAATCGCCTTCGGCTTCGAGGGCAGCGGACGAATCAGCGGCGTGCTCCTCGGTAAAACAGCCACGATCTCCTCGCGGGCGACCTCTGCGGCCGTCTCGCCAGTCACCTCCTTGCCCCGCAACCGCAGCGCTTCCAAAATTTTCATGCTCATCGGAACCCCGAGGTCCGCCCGGATCAGCACCTCCTCCAACTCATCCCAATCCACCGGACGCGACGTGAACTTCGCAACAAATGACTTCAGCAAACCGAGCGCCATATCCGTCAGGCCCCTTCCCGCTTCCGCCGGATGTTGTCCAGCACGCCATTCACAAATTTCCCTGACTCCGCCGTGCTGAACTTCTTCGCGATCTCAATCGCCTCATTGATCACCACCGCCGGAGGCACGTCGCTGCAAAAAAGCAGTTCCTGGCACGCAATGCGCAGGATATTTCGGTCCACGGCTGAGAGCCGCTGGAAATCGTAGTTCTTCGCGTTGGCCCCGATCACCCGATCAATCTCCGCACGGTTCGCCATCCATCCGGAAAGCAAGGTCTCGCAAAACCGACGGGCACTCGGACTCAGCCCCCGCAGGCGATAAAACTCTTCGAGCAGCGAATCGCTCTCGTCCCCCTGCAACTCGCGCTGATAAAGATATTGCGCTGCGGCCTCACGGGCGTCTCTTCGAACTCCCATGGGATTACTTGATCTCCCGAAGCGAACGGGCTGCCGCCACCGCGGCGCGGGCGGCTTCAACACCGCGATTGGTATCCTTCTCAAGGCACCGCTGCCGGGCCTGCTCTTCTGTTTCCAGAAGAAGGATCTCGTGGATCACCGGAACGCGACAGGCGAGGGAAATTTGCAGAAGCGCATTTGTCACTCCCTGGGCCACCAGCGTCGCATGCGCGGTCTCCCCTTGAAAAAGCACCCCGAGCGCGATGATCGCCTGATACCTCTCCAACTCGGCCAATGTCTGCACCATCAGGGGGATCTCAAAGGATCCGGGAGAGGAAACCAGGGTCACCGTGGCACCCGGCTCCATCAGGTTCAACTCGCCATAGGCGTTGTCCACAAGCGCCTGTGTGTACTCCGCGTTGTATTGGCTTGCGACAATCGCAAAGGCCAGCGTCGCTTTCGGGGCGAGCCTTGGACGCATCGGGACAGCTTTATTCATAAAAGTATGTTCGCGATTTTCCGCCCGTGCGCAATAAGAACCTGCGCCGCGGAACGGGATTGCCAGCGAGCGCGGAAAAAGCGGATAGTCAACCAGTGAGCTCCTACATCACAGAAAATTTTCTCCTCCACTCCCCCACAGCCCGCGAACTCTACCACGGGATCGCCTCCGGCCTCCCGATCTTCGACTACCACACCCACCTGCCCCCGGACCAGATCGCCTCGGACCACCGGTTCGAGAACCTTTTCGCCATCTGGCTCGCGGGGGACCACTACAAGTGGCGGGCCATGCGCACGAATGGCGTCGCGGAAAGACTCTGCACCGGCGACGCCACGCCGCGCGAAAAATTCCAGGCTTGGGCGGAAACCGTTCCCGCCACGCTCCGGAACCCTCTCCACCACTGGACCCACCTCGAGCTCCTCCGCACCTTCGACATCGATCTCCTCCTGGACGGCTCCACCGCTGAGGAGGTCTGGACCCGCGCCAACGAAAAACTCGCCGGCCCCGGATTTACCGTCCACGGCCTTCTCGAACGCAACCGCGTGGCCGCCGTCTGCACGACGGACGACCCCACGGACTCCCTCGAACACCACCGCCATATCCGCGCGGAAAACAAGCTGGCAACAAAAGTTTTCCCCACCTTCCGCCCGGATAAAGCCCTCGCCGTTGACCAGCCAGAAGCCTTCCAGGCCTGGCTCGAAAAACTCTCCGCCGCCTCGGGCCACTCCTGCTCCTCGTTCCAGGACTTTCTTGACGCGATCGAAAGCCGCCATGCGTTTTTCCACAGCGAGGGCTGCCGCCTCTCAGATCACGGCCTCAACCACTGCTTCGGCGACCCCTGCTCAGCTGCGGACGCAGCGGCTATCTTCGCCCGGGCCCGGGACGGACAGGCGGCGTCCGTCTCCGAACACGACGCGTTCGGTGCCTTCCTCATGGTCTTTTTCGGTCGCCTCGACGCCTCCCGTGGCTGGGTCAAACAGCTCCACCTCGGTGCCCAGCGCAACAACAACTCCCGACTCCTCCGCTCCCTCGGACCCGACACAGGATTCGACTCGATTGGCGACTGGCCCCAGACCGCCCGCCTCGCCCGCTACCTCGACGCCCTCGACTCCACGAACGAACTCCCCAAAACCATCCTCTACAACCTCAACCCCGCCGACAACTACGCCATGGCCACGATGATCGGCAATTTCCAGGACGGCTCGCATGCCGGAAAAATCCAGTTCGGAAGCGGATGGTGGTTCCTTGACCAGAAGGAAGGCATGGAGTGGCAGCTCAGTGCCCTCTCAAACCTCGGTCTCCTCTCCCGCTTTGTCGGCATGCTTACCGACTCCCGCAGCTTCCTCTCCTACCCTCGGCACGAATACTTCCGCCGCATCCTCTGCAACCTCATCGGCAGCGAGGCCGACCGCGGCGAACTCCCCCGCGACCTCAACCTCCTCGGCAGCCTCGTCCGCAACGTCTGCTTCGAAAACGCGAAAAACTACTTCCCCCTCGCTCTGGACTGAATCCGCTTAAGCTCCGAGCAGGAGCCTGGCGGGATTTTCGATGCAGTCCTTCACCCTCACAAGGAAGGTGACGGCCTCCTTGCCGTCCACCACACGGTGGTCGTAGCTGAGCGCCAGATACATCATCGGCCGGGCGACGATCTGCCCGTCCACCACAACCGGGCGCTCTTGGATTTTATGCATGCCGAGGATTCCGCTCTGCGGAGGATTCAGGATCGGCGTGCTCAGAAGCGAACCGTAAACGCCGCCGTTGGAAATGCTAAAGACGCCTCCGGCCAAGTCATCGAGAGAAACCTTTCCCTCACGCGCCTTCACCGCATACATCGCCAGCTTGTTCTCAATATCCGCAAACGACATCTTTTCGCAATCGCGGAGGACCGGGACGATGAGCCCGCGCTCGGTGCCGACGGCCACGCCGATGTCGAAGGCGCTGCTGAGCAGGAGATCGTCGCCATCGATCCGCGAATTGATCGCGGGAACCGCCTGAAGCGCATCCACCACGGCCTTGATGAAGAAGCTCATGAAGCCAAGCTTCACGCCGTATTTTTTCACAAACTCATCCTGGAGTTCCTTGCGCAGCGCCATCACCGCGCTCATGTCACACTCGTTGAATGTCGTCAGGATCGCCGCTGTGTGCTGGGCCATGACGAGCTGGGCGGCAATTTTCCTTCGCAGCGGAGAGAGCTTTTTGCGGACGACGCGGGAATCCGAGGCCTCGACGGTAGAGGGAGTCATCGAGGAAAATGTCGCTGCCGGGGAAGCCGGAGCCGTCGGAGTGGGCGCCGGAGCCGGAGCAACAACTGGAGCCGGGGCGGGCGCGGCGGCAGCAACCTTGGCAGACGGCTTCTCCTCTGCGGGCGCGGCAGCCGGTTCGATCTCGGCGACCACCTGGCCGATTTTTACCTCATCACCTTCGGCGGCCTTGGCTCGGACGATGCCGGCTTCGGGAGCGGTGACTTCCTGCGAAACTTTGTCCGTCTCCAGCGTGAAGAGCACATCGTCCTTGCGGACATGCTCGCCATCTTTTTTGTGCCAGACAGACAGGATGCCGGAGGAGATCGACTCTCCCACGGCCGGGACTTTCACTTCGATATTCATTGATTCGGCAGGCTTTCTACACTTCGAACGCTTGTTTGACCAGCGCGGCTTGCTGGGTTTTGTGTGCACCGAGCGATCCGGTGGCGGTGCTGGCACTGGCCGGTCGGCCGGCGTAGCCGATGAGCGAGCCGACGAGCCCGGCAATCTTCGGCGCGATGTAATTCCATGCCCCCATATTCTCGGGCTCCTCCTGGCACCAGACGAAGCGAGAGGCTTTCGGATACCGCTTGGCGACCCGTCTAACTTTATCCGCGTAGAGCGGATAGAGTTGTTCGATCCGGACGATGGCCGTGGTCTCTTGTTGACCGGCCTCCACCCGCCCGGCGAGGAGGTCGTAGTAAACCTTTCCGGAACAAAAAACCAACCGATTCACGTTCTGCGGGTCAACGCCCTTGTCGTCGAGCACTTCGTAAAACCGGGAGTTGGTAAAATCCTCACTCCGCGACGCGGCTTCTTCCGAGCGCAACAGGCTCTTTGGCGTCATGATGATCAGCGGCTTGCGGAAGCCCCGGTGAATCTGCCGGCGCAGGACATGGAAATATTGCGCCGGGGTCGTGAGGTTGCAGACCTGCATGTTCTCCTCGGCGCAGAGCTGGAGGAACCGCTCGAGGCGGGCACTGGAGTGCTCCGGCCCCTGGCCTTCGTAACCGTGCGGAAGGAGCATCACAATCGAGCTCGGTCGCCGCCATTTCGACTCCGCCGACGAAATAAACTGGTCGATAATGATCTGCGCTCCGTTTGTAAAATCCCCGAACTGCGCCTCCCAGATGCAGAGGATCGACGGGAAATCCAGCGAGTATCCGTAGTCGAAGCCCAGCACCGCATACTCGGAAAGCGGGCTGTTATAGACGCAGAACCGCTCCTGCTTCGGCGAGAGGTTCAAGAGCGGGATGTAGCGCTCGCGGGTCACCTCATCATAGAGGACCGAGTTGCGATGACTGAACGTTCCCCGTCGGCTGTCCTGCCCGGAGAGCCGGACCGGCGTGCCTTCCATGAGTAGCGACCCAAAGGCCAACTGCTCGGCAAACCCCCAGTCATATGGCCCGCCCGCTTTCCACACCTGAAGCCGCCGGTCCAAAACCGTGCGGCGGATTTTTGGCAGAATCCGGAAATTTTCCGGAACCGTCGTCAGCGCCTTGGCAAGATGCTCGAGCGTCTCGCCGGTGATCGCCGTGTTTGTCGGCTCATGCGTGTAGGGCGGCTGGAAAATGGCTGTCGATCCTGCAAATTCGCTCTTTTTGGATTCGAGCGGCTTCTTGGCCTCCACCAGCGCGGCCTCCAGCTCGGCGAGCGACTCGGCTTTGATCGCAGAGGCCTCCTCCATAGAAACCGTGCCCATAGCCGCTGCCTCGGAAGCAAATTTCTCGCTCAGCAGCGGGTGGTGCTTGATCGTGTTGTAGAGCGCAGGCTGGGTGAATGACGGCTCGTCGGTCTCGTTGTGCCCGTGCCGGCGGTAGCAGTAGATATCCACCACCACATCCTGGCCAAACTCCTGCCGGAACTCGATCGCCATCCGGGCCACCTCGATCACAGCAATCGGGTCCTCGCCATTCACGTGGAAAATCGGGGCTTCGATCATCTTCGCCATGTCCGTGCAATACTTTGTGGACCGCGCATCGGCCGGAAGCGTCGTGAAGCCGATCTGGTTATTGACCACAAAGTGGATTGTCCCACCCGTCCGGTAGCCCGGAAGCTGGGACATGTTGAAGACCTCCGCGACAACGCCCTGCCCGATGAAGGCCGCGTCGCCGTGCACGAGGAGCGGCACCACTTTTTTGCGCTCGCCCGTGTCGCCAAGAATTCGCTGCCGCGCCCGGGCCTTGCCCTGCACGACCGGATCCACCGCCTCCAGGTGGCTCGGATTCGCCGCCAGCCGGATCTCCACCTTCTCCCCGCCAGGCAGGGTCCGAAGCGTCTGGTAGCCCAAATGATACTTCACGTCCCCGTTGCCGCCGACGAGCTCCGGAATGAAGTTGTCATGGAACTCGTTGAAGATCACCTGCAGCGGCTTATTGAGGAAATTCGCCAGCACGTTCAACCGGCCGCGATGCGCCATGCCCATCACGATCTCCTGCATCCCCCGCTTTCCACCATCCTGCAGCACCGCATCCAGAGCCAGGATCAACGCCTCCCCGCCTTCCAGCGAAAACCGCTTCTGCCCGACGTATTTCGTATGGATGAATGATTCAAACGTCTCCGCCTCGTAGAGCTTGCGAAGGATGTCGCGATGCGACTCCGGGCTGTTCAGCTCCCCGGCCTGATGGTTCTCGACCCGGTCCCTCACCCAGTTCCGGATCCTTGGGTTCTGGATGTGGACAAACTCGGTGCCGATCGTCCCGCAATACGCCTTCTGCAGGTCCGCAATCATCTCGCGCAGCGTCATCTTCCGGTCGTCCCGGAAAAACCGCGAGGAGACGATCAAATCCAGATCCTTCTCGGAAAATCCCAGCTCCCGCAAACTCAGCAGCGGATTCTCCATGGGCCGGTCATTGAGCGGATCCAGGTGCGCCATCGTATGCCCCATCGTGCGGTAGGCATAAACCAGGGCATCCACCCGCGTCTGCAGCGAGGGAGCCACGGCCCCCTGGACCATCTCGTCCGTCGTGGACGATCCGTTTTTTTGGCTCCGGGAAAACCCCAGCTCGAAGCCCTCGAAGAAGGCCGCCCAGTCCGGCCCGACCGCAGATCGGTCCTTTAGCCACAATTCGTAGTTCTGATCAATGAGCCCCTCGTTCGATCGGGCGGCAAGCGATGTGTTCATGCGTTAAATCAAGGAATTCCCGGCCGGAAGCGATCCGCTCCCTCTGGAAAATTCATTCCATCAGCATGCGGGATCCCCGGCATTTCCGCAAGCTGCCAGATTGCCATTTTGGGCAGCCCCCCTATTTTGCCGGCGGCACCAGCCACTCCGGGCCGTGAAGCAGGAACTGCCAGGCCTCCTTGTAGGTTCCCAGTTCACCGTAAAACGAGAGCTTTCCGTCCGAAGAAACCCGCTTCCGGATCTCGGTGCGAAGCCGTTTGTCGTGCGTGAAGATGTTGTAGCTTTGCCCGAGGAGCTCGATGTCGACATACCCTCGGTCGTTGACAGTGGCCGGCACATCCCGCACGGCAAATACCCGCCCATTGTAGGTGCCGTCGCGAAGGTCCGTCCCTTTTGGAAGTCCGGCGGCATCGACGGCGGATTGAAAAAGATCCACCGGGGCGATCTCAACCGGGACCGCCTGCCCGGGTCCGGACTCCGTGCGGCTGGGCTGGTTGAGCGGCATCCAGGATTTCGTGTCTCCTTCCGGAGCAATCCGGAACCGGGCCATGATCGGAAAATGGTCAGAGAACCCACCGGGTGTCCGCCCCCGAGACCACCGCACCGGCCGCCCGAACACGTCGGAGTTGAGCCCGGGGATTTTCAGGACGAGAAAGCTGTTGTCCACATACTGCACGCCGCTCTTGTCGTAGAGCCCTTTGGAAACGATCAGGTGCATGAGCGTGCCCCACTCGTTTTTATAGATATCGCTGCCCCGGTTGTTCGACGGCAGCTCAAACCACAGGTTGTAGAGGTCCTTGCCGCTGCGAAGGGCCAGCTCGTTTCCCTGGGAACCAAGAATGTCGTTGATCCCGGTCCCCTTCATCTCCCGATACCTTCGGTTCTGGTTGTAGTGCGAATTCAGATCGCCGGCGATGATCACATCCGCCGCCGGATCGGCCGCAAAAATCTCGTCGAGCCGCGCCCGCAGGGTCCGGGCATTCTCTTTCCTCACCTCCTCGGCTTCCGCGTCCCCGGCTCCGGATTTCCAATGGTTGGCAAAAATGCTCAGGGGATGTCCTTCAACATCCAGCGTGACCTCCAGGATCGAACGCGCATTTGGCGTCGCATGCGTGCGCACCCCCTTGATCGGAAACCTGGAAAAGACCAGGTTGCGCACCGAGCGTGGCCGCCCGTCATCATAGACCCCCGGCTTCTCATCGGTGGTGGCTACGTGGTACCCCTTCAACCCAGCCTCCTCGCAGGCCTTGAGCAGCCACGCTTCCACCGGCAGGCCAGCCAGTTCGGGATCAAGGTCTTTGTCCGGCTTCACGATGTCGTCGAGCTTCCGCCCCGCAAAGGCCGTCTTCCAGCCTTCGGGATCCTTCGCACCCCAGTCCGGCGTCTGGTCCAGCTCGATCTCATTGAAGATCGCGATGTCCGGACCGGCCCCCTCGTCCACCTGCGCCAGAACTTTGGCGATGTTCTGAACCTTGGTCAGGAGGTGCAACGGCGTGTATTTGTCCGGCTGGTAGTCGTCATACATCGCCACCCCGTCCCCATCAAAAAGGTTCTCCACGTTGTAGGCCACCACGGTGAACCCCAGCAAACGCGGCAGACCGCCCACCAATAGAGTCAAGAGAAGAAGATGAATGCGCACGGGGGGAAGATTCCCACGAAACCCCATTCTGCAAAGACATTTTGTCGGGGTCTAAAAAATAGAGATTTTATTTAGAATAATTCTTGATTAAGACAAAGGCGCTCGTATTTTGACGCATCATGTTGAAGCGAACAGCAACACAGATCGGCTACGAGGAGACGATCAGCCACAGCGGGCACCGGCTGACTCCGCAGCGTCGCGGAGTTTACGATGTGCTTCTGGCCGAGCGTGACCACCCCACAGCGACTGAGGTCTTTTTGCGTGCCAAGAAGCGGATGCCCGCCATCTCGCTGGCGACGGTTTACAACTGCCTGGAAACGCTGGTCGATTGCGGGCTGGCCAAGCAGGTCAACGTGGACCGTGAGGCGACGCGCTACTGCCCGAACCTGGAGGAGCACGGCCATTTCGTCTGCGAGCGCTGTGCCGGCGTTACCGACGTGCCGCTCGCACGAAGCTCAAAATCCCAGAAGTCCTGGGTCCTTCCCCCGGAATTTGTTGTTACCCACTCTGAAATCACGCTTCGCGGCCTCTGCCCGCAATGCAATACCTAACCACCACCTGACCATGTCCCTGAAAATCGAAAACCTGCACGCAAACATCGGAGACCGCGAAATCCTCCGTGGCCTCAACCTCGAAATCCCCAAGGGGGAAGTCCATGCGATCATGGGCAAGAACGGCTCGGGAAAGAGCACGCTTGCGAAAGTAATGGCCGGCCACCCCGACTACGAGGTCACCGGCGGCTCGGTCACGCTGGACGGACAGCCGCTCTTTGAGATGACGGAGCCGGACGAGCGCGCCCGCGCCGGTCTCTTTGTGGCGTTCCAATATCCGATGGAAATCCCCGGGGTCACGATTGCAAATTTCATCCGCGCCGCCCGTCAGGCCCGACTGCCGAAGGGCGAGGAACTGGATGCCGTCGCCTACTACGAAGAGCTCTACGCAAAGATGGATGCCCTTCAGATCTCGCGTTCCTTCACCTCGCGGGCCGTGAACGAGGGGTTCTCCGGCGGTGAAAAAAAGCGCTGTGAGATTCTGCAGATGGCCATGCTGGAGCCAACTTACGCGGTCCTTGATGAGACCGATAGCGGCCTCGACATCGACGCCCTGAAGATTGTCTCCGAAGGCGTCAACGCTCTGCGCTCGCCGGACCGCGGGTTTCTCGTCATCACCCACTACCAGCGCCTCCTGAATTACATCGTCCCGGATGTCGTGCACGTGATGGTCGATGGCCGCATTGTTACCAGCGGCGACAAGGACCTCGCCCTCAAGCTCGAAGCCGAGGGCTACGACTGGGTGGAAAAAGAACTGCTCGCCACCGCCTGAAAGGAACCGCCATGGATACCGACACCAAACCTGATCTGAACATCGACCGCTCGGTCGGCGACTTCAGCTACGACGTCAACTACGAGTTCGATGCCGGCCTCGGCCTCACGGAGCAGACGATCGACTACATCTCCGACGTGAAGAAGGACCCGGACTGGATCCGCCAGTTCCGCAAGGATGCCTTGCGCAAGTTCGAGAGCATGCCGATGCCGACACACTGGGCCAGCCCCGACCTCGAGAATATCGTCTTTGACAATATCCGCTACTACCTGTCCCAGGGGACCGCTCCGAAGCGTTCGTGGGACGATGTGCCGGAGGAGATGAAGCAGACGTTCGAGCGCCTCGGCATCCCCGAGCAGGAGCGGAAGTTCCTCGCCGGCGTGGAGGCCCAGTTCGACAGCGAGGCCGCCTATTCCAACATCAAGGCGGCCGTGGGCGAGCAGGGCGTCATTTTTGTCGGCTCCGCCGAAGGGCTCCAGAAGCACCCGGAAATTTTCCGGAAGTGGTTCGGGAAGGTGATCCCGACGGGGGACAACAAGTTTAGCGCGCTCAACAGTGCCGTCTTTTCCGGAGGCTCATTCATTTACATTCCACCTGGCGTCAAAGTGAAGCACCCGCTCCAGGCGTATTTCCGGATCAATGCCGAAAACTTCGGGCAGTTCGAGCGCACGCTCATCATTGCCGACGAGGGCAGCGAGGTCATGTATATGGAGGGCTGCACGGCTCCCAAGTTCGAGACCGCCACCCTGCACAGCGCGGTCGTCGAACTCGTCGCTCTCAAGGGCGCAAAGATCCAGTATATCACCGTCCAGAACTGGTCCTCGAATGTCTTTAACCTCGTGACCAAGCGGGGCCTCGCCCATGAGGAGGCCGAGATCAAGTGGATCGACTGCAACATCGGCTCGCGTCTCACCATGAAATACCCGGGCGTCATCATGAAGGGCCGCAAAGCCCGCGGCGAGGTGATCTCCATCGCCCTGGCCGGCGACGGACAGCACCAGGATACCGGCGCCAAGATGGTCCACGCCGCCGACGACACCACGAGCAACATCGTCTCGAAGAGCATCAGCCTCGGCAAAGGCCGCTCGACCTACCGCGGCCTCGTCCAGATCGGACGCCACCGCAAGGGCTGCAAGAACAACACCGAGTGCGACGCCCTCCTCATCAATACCGAGAGCCGCACGGACACGTATCCGGCCATCACCGTCCACGGCAAGGAAAACGCCTGCCAGCACGAGGCCTCGGTGAGCAAGATCAACGCCGAGCAGATCTTCTACATGCAGCAGCGCGGGATCAGCGAGGCGGCGGCGATGAGCCTCGCCGTCAACGGATTCGTCAACGATCTCGTCCAGCAGTTCCCCATGGAATACTCGGTCGAGCTCAAACGCCTGATCGACCTCGAAATGGAGGGCTCGGTGGGTTGATCCCCCAAGGAACACATTCCCGCACGATGAGCACATCACTTATGGAAAAAGACATCGAGTCCGCCCTCTGGCCGGATTGGTTTGATCAGGAGTCTGCCCTGCGCGACTACGAAGCCACGCCCACACCCGTCCGCAAGGACGAGGCCTGGCGGTTTGCCAACGTGGCCGCCCTGGATCTCTCGGAGTTCACGGACGCCCCTCCGGTCACCAGCGAGGGACGCCTCATCGTCGCCTCGCAGGGCCTCGAGCGGATTTCTGCCAAGCTGGTCTTTGGAAACAACGCCCTTCTCCACGACGAGCGCCATGCTCTGCCGGAAGGGGTGATCCTCACCACGCTGGATGCTGCCGCCCGCGACCACGAAGAGCTGTTTAAAAAATTCTTCATGTCCCAGCCGGTCGAGCTGGGCTCGCACAAATACGCTGCCCTGCACAAGGCCCGCCTCTCCACCGGAGCGTTCCTCTACGTGCCGGCCAACACCAAGGTCGCCCTTCCCATCGAGGTTTTCCACTGGGTCGAAGGGGCCGCTTCGTCGGTTTTCCCGCACACGCTCATCGTCTGCGGGGAGAACAGCCGCGTGACCGTGGTGGACCGGTTCCAAAGCCTTGACGGAAAACGCGCCTTCGCCTGCGGAGTGAATGACCTCCACCTCGAAGCCGGCGCCCGCCTCACCTATATCGCCGTGCAGGACTGGTCCCGCGAGTCCCTCGCCTTCCACCTGAACTCCACCATCGTCGCGCAGGACGCCACCTGCACCGCCCTCTCCGCAAACTTCGGCGGAGGCTTCGTTCGGGGGGAAAGCCTCAGCCGCCTCGTCGGCCCGCGCGCTCACAGCGAGATGTATTCCATCAACCCCGTCGAGGGAACGCGCGAAATCGACCAGCGCACACTTCAGGACCATGTGGCCCCGGATGCCACCAGCGACCTCCTCTACCTCAACGCCCTGGATGATGCCGCCCGCACGATCTTTGCCGGCCTTATCAAGGTCCAGCCGGGAGCCCGGGGCACGGATGCCTACCAGAAAGTCCGCAACCTGATCCTCAGCGATGAGGCCGACCCCAACTCCATGCCCGGGCTCGAAATCCTCAACGACGAGGTCCGCTGCTCCCACGGGGCGACGAACGGCCCTCTCAGCAAGGACGAGCTCTTCTATATGGAGGCCCGTGGCATCCCCCGGGAGGCCGGACGCCGACTGCTCGTCAACGGGTTCTTCGCCGCGCTCCTCGAGAAAATCGAGGACAAGGCCTTGCGCGACCACCTGCTCGGCCTCCTCGCCAAGCGCCTGGCCATCAGCTGACGCTCAACGCGGCCGCACACGCCCGTAGCCGACCCGCATCAGGCACAGCCCCCCGGCTGGAGCCACGTGGTTCAGCCGGGGCCCGCCCGCTGCCAAGCGATCCCGCACGTCGGTAATTTCCATCCTCCCGCACGCGCACCGCACGGCCGCAGCTGTCAAAATCCGCACCATTTTGTAAAGAAATCCCGGTCCCCGAAAAGTCAGGCGAATCTGCGGTCCGGTTGCCGAGATGCGGATCGAGTGGACGGTTCGGACCGTTGAAACCGGCTCCTTGGATCGCTTGGCGCAGAACGCAGCGAAGTCATGGGTGCCGGTCAGTTCCGCGCAGGCGGCCCGAAGGATCTCGCGATCCAGCTCCCAAGGGACATGCCACGCCCGGCCCAGCAGCAAAGGAGGCAGGACCGGCCCGTTCCAGACCGTGTAACGATATTCCTTGCCTGTCGCATCAAAGCGCGCATGGAAATCCGCCGGGGCCCGGCGCAAGGCCATGATCCGAACCCCCTCGGGCAGGTGCGCGTTTATCGCGGGCAGCCAGGAAGCCAGTGGCAGCCTCCCCTCAGGCACTTCCACGTGGGCCGACTGCCCCTCGGCATGGACGCCCGCATCCGTGCGCCCGGCTCCATGAATCACAACCCGATCTGGACATAAGGCGGCAAACGCGCCCGCCAGAGCATCCTGAACGGTGTTCCCTCCAAGCTGGCTTTGCCATCCGCTGAACCGCCCTCCATCGTAGGCCACCGTCAGCCGCAGCCTCATGCCTGGGAGTCGAGCCAGCTCTGGAGGAGGATCTGGGCCGCCACCTGGTCGATCACCTTGCGGTGGTCCTTTGCCTTGCGCCCCGCCTCATGCAGGGAGCGCTCGGCCGCCACCGTGGTCAGACGCTCATCCCAGGAAATCACCCGGAAACCTCCGGCACCCTGAAGCTCAGCAATGAAGGCGTGCGATTTTTCTGCAGCCGGACCGAAGGTGCCGTCCATATTACGCGGCATGCCGACGACGATCGTATCCGCCCCCTTCTCCCGGGCAATTCCCAGCACCCGTTTGGCCACGTCGCCGGCTTTGACCTGGATCGTCTCGAGCGGGTGGGCAAGCATGCCCAACTCGTCGCTCACCGCGACCCCGACACGCGCATCTCCCAAATCAATTCCCAAGGCCCGGCTCATTTGACGTTGAAAATCTCATACCTCCGCCCTAGGATCAATCACCATGTCACAGCTCTCATTGGACAAATTCGGAGAAAACCTGCCTGTCTCGGGAGTCGTCGCCTTTTCGCAGGTTGCCATCGGCCTCGGCGCCGGACTCATCGTCGCCGACAAAATCGGCCACAACGCCCGCCGCGGGCTCGCCATTGGCCTCATCAGCGCCGGCGTCGCCACACTCGTCCCGGTCGTCTGGGGAGTTGCCTCGAATATCAGCCACCGCCCGGGCTCCCGCCGCACGATGCGCAAACGCCTCGAAAGCATCCGCCACGATTCCGGCCTCGCCGAGGGCGACGAGGCATTCTGATCCCCTCCCCCGCGTGAGGATCCTGCTCGCCTCCGCATCCCCCCGCCGCAAATGGCTTCTCGAAGAGGCCGGCTGCGAGGTCATCTGCTGTCCGTCCGGGGCCGACGAACTCGAGGACGACGCCCTCTCCCCGCCCGACCTCGCTCTCGAAAATGCCTGGCGCAAGGCCCGCCTTGTCGCCGCAGACTTCCCCGGCGAAACCATCCTGGCCGCCGATACCGTCGTGGCGATGGACGGCCGGTTTTTTGGAAAACCTTCAAACCTTGAGGACGCCTTCCGCATGCTCTCGGCCCTCGTTGGAAAAACCCACGAGGTCGTCACCGGCGTGGTCCTCATCTTCCCCGACGGCCGCAAGGACTCATTCTCTGAATCCTCGCGCGTGACATTCCACCCGCTCGGCCCGGAGGCCATCCGGGACTACCTCGCCGCGATCCACCCGCTAGACAAGGCCGGCGCCTACGCCGCGCAGGACGACCGGGGACGGATCATCGCCCACATCGACGGATCCGTCGCCAATGTCATCGGCCTTCCGGTAGAGAGCCTCCGGCAGCACATCGGAGAGACTTTCCCGCCTCTGCGCTGAGCCCCAGCCCTCACCACCCGCGCTCCTCGATCGCATCGAGGTATTGCGTGATCGGGTCAGTCCGCCGCTCCGCCTCCGGCGGATTCGTGATCGAGTAAAACTCCCCGCTCAGCGTGTCGAGTTGGGTCGCCTCGAACCAGTTTATGTAGTCATCCACCTGCCCGGAGCGCTGCATCAATAAATCGTAGATTTTTATATTTTCCGTGAGTCGCTTCTCCACGTTACGTCGCGGCTTTTTCGCCAGTTCGGTTGCGATCTCCCGGTATTCCGCAATGACCGGGCGCAGGAGAGGATGGGCGCGGAACTCCAGCGTGAACAGCTCGGCGGACTTCTGCCTCATCAAGTAGGCTCCTCCCTCGGTCCGCGCCAGCAAAGGAATCGCCGCCGCCCCCGTCGCCAGCCCAAGCTCCGGCTTTTTGGGATCCACCGGAGCGGAAATATCGAGAAGCCCTTTCAATGCGCGACCGCTCTCCGCGACCCCCATCGGCTCCACCCCCTTGGCCGCCGAATCCCTCGCAATGGCCAAAGTCCAAACCTTCCCCAACTGCGAGGCATCGTTCTCGAGTGAGGGAAATGCCGCCAGCAACGCCTTCAGGTCGTTGTCCTCCGCCGCCAGGGAGGAAACAAAGGCAGCCATCCCGCGCTTGCCTTCCGGCAGACTTGCAAGCGCCTTGAGCAGCGCCACCGCCTGCGTCCGGTAAAGCATCAGGCTCGTGGCCTCCATCAACTCCGGCTTCGCGCGCAGAAAGTCCTCCAGCTTTGGCGGCTGCTCGCTGCGAAGCAAAGTCGCAAAAACGCCGGGCGGCGTCGCCGTATCGCGGATTCGCTCCTCCTCCGCCAACCCCTCCACCATCCAGACCGGAGGCGACCGAAAGGACTTCCCTGCCTTCAGCGGCGTCGTCCGGTAGATCGACTCCAGCCCCAGCGCTAGGAAAATTTCACGGTCCAGCGCCCCGCTGCGCAACACCGAGGCGTCGTAGATGCTCGTCTGGATTTTCAAGGATCCCCCATCCCCCTCATAGACGCGCGTCACCGCATTCGGATTCCCTCGAGGCCGCGCCTCCCCGATCAAATCCTGGATGATAATCGGGTGGCTCCAGTTGCCATCCGCCCCTATCTTTTCACTCCAGATCGCCTGGTTTTCTTCCGCGCGTTTGGCCAGAAACGAACGCCGCCTCGCATCCTTGGCATAGATGACAAACTGCCCGGACGTGCTGGTGGTCCGCCCGGCGAGGACCGAACCCGGTGCGGCAATGCCCGGGACGGCCGCCAGAAACAAAGCGATCAGTCCTACGACGACGGCGCGTTGGAACCTGCCCATTGCAGCTTGACGTCCTCCGGTTGGATGGCGGCTGAAGACGCTTTTTGCACCAGCTCAAGCGTCGGCTGCAGAGCGGTGATCGAAGACTGAAACAACCGAAGAAACAACGGGAGCAACTTCGGATGCACAGGGAGCCTCCCGATGGATCCCCCCACAAACTTCGCTTGAAGGCCATCACCCCCCGACTCCGCCTCCACCTTGAGAAGAAAGTATACGCTCCTCGTCAAAAATTTCTGCTCCAGTCCGAGGTCCAACGAGCCTGCTTCAAACCGCACAAAGGCCCGTTGAAATTCGGCGCCCAACCCGTAAGTGGCGATGGCGGCTGGCTCCATCTGGATCGTCGTCGCCAAGAATTCATTCACCGCCTGCTGGTTGACCAGCCAACTGATGGGCTTCTTGGATGCCGCCATCTGCTGCAGCGTGGAGAGTGTCTCCTGCGCCGACGCCGCATTCGGCCCCACCGCCTTTGGGATGCCGTCCGGCTCACGCTCCATCTGGATCGCAGCCGCCAGCACCGCAGCGAAAAGAGCCGTCGAAACAAGCATCTTGAAAACCAGCGCACCAAGCCCCGGGGCCTTGGGGGCATTCACCTTGCCGGGCGGCTTCCGACGGACCGGTTGCGGCAGCGGAGGAGCTGCGTTGCCAGCCAGCGGCGGAGCTGCATTCCCAACAAGAGCAGGAGCCGGCTTGCCGACCGGCGATCGCGTCGGAGCCCCGTTGTCCGGAGAGGGCTCGGGAAGACGCGTCCCGCACTCCACACAATAGACCCTCGTCACATCGTTCTCGACCCCACAATGGCTGCATTTGCGCTCGCTCATTCGCTTTTCTTGGCGGGCTTATCCGCTTTGGATTCCTTCTTCGGTTTCTCCGCCTTGGATTCGACCTTCGCTGGCGCGGCGGCCCCGGTATCGCTCTTCGCCGCCTGCTTGTATCCCTCGCTCCGGTAATCTGTAATGTAGAACCCGCTTCCCTTGAAAATCAGACCGGCTCCCGTTCCCAGCAGCCGCTTGACCTTTCCCTTGCCCCACTTCTTCATCCGGCAATGCCCCTCCGGACAGGTCTTCAACGCCTCATCTTTCATGGATTGAAAAACATCGAACGTTTTCCGGCACTTCTCACACTCGTATTCGTAGGTGGGCATAATTTGTAAAGCATCGAGACCTACCAGATCTCCGCACAACCCGCAAGCCGTCCGCCCAAAGAAAAAACCCATATCAAGGGATACAGAACCCGGACCGACTGCAAAATTGGCTTTGACTGAAAAATATAGTCGCTCGAAGCCGGTTTTCCTGCGCATGATCGACCAGAGGCACCCCTGAGAATGCTCAAAAAAGTCGTCCTGACCAACATCTACACGTCGAAGTCCACAGAGATTATTGTAGACACCGACGATGATGTCAAAGCCGTCCTGGGAGCTGGAAAAGCTCCGAACGAAACCGCCCTCGTCTCCGATGTCAGCGGCCTGGACGAGTCGGTCCAGCGGCTGACGGGAAAAAAGCCGAACCTTGACGAGGCGGTCACGCTTTTCAGCGGTATGGCGAGGTGCCTTGAGCGGAATATTTCCCTGATCAAGACGCTTGAACTCATGGCCGCCCGCCTGAAGTCGCCTCGATACCGTGGAGCGATCGCGGAAATTTCCAGCCGCATTCTCGCCGGCGACAAACTCAGCGACTGTTTCGCCATGCACCCGGACCTGTTCACCGAGGACGTGGTCGCTCTCATCCGCGCCGGCGAGGAGTCGGGCCAGATTCACGCCGTGTTCAAGCAGATCGCCCAGGGGCGGAGCAAGTCGGCCCGCATCCTTCGCAAGCTCAAGTCCGGAATGATCTACCCTGCCATCGTTCTCGTGCTGGCCGTCGGCGTGGTCATCATCATGGCCTTCACCCTCATCCCGGCCATCTCCAAGCTCTACATCGCGATGAACGCCCAGCTTCCGCTGCCCACAAAAATCCTCATGGCGTTTTCGGATATCCTGCTACACCAGCCCTACCTGGCGGCGGTGCCGATCATCGCCATCGTCACATTCTTTAAATACTGGCCAAAGCTCTACAGGAAGCCAGCTGTCCAGATTGCGGTGAGCCACCTGCCCACGATCGGCAACATCATCAAAAAATCCTCGGCCATGGTGAGCTTCCGCACCCTCGCCCTCCTCCTGCACGCGAACGTCCGGATCTCAGTCGCCCTGGAAATCGCCGCCAAAGCCTCCAACCATATCGAATACGAGCGGTTTTACTTTGCCGTGAAGGAGCATATCGCCGACGGCCTCTCCCTCCCGGAAAGCTTCCTCATGGAGTCGCACCGCCTCGGCCCGGACGGACGAACCATCGCGGCGGTCGTCCAGATGGCGGGAGAGACCGGCGGGGTGAACGAAATGCTCGATGAGATCGCGACCGACTACGAGGAGGAGCTCGATATCATCGCGAACCAGATCGACAAAATCCTCGAGCCGATCGTGCTCGTCATGATGGGCTGCATCGTTGGCGGTCTGGTCTATGCGATCTACGGACCGATCTTCAACCTGAGCAAGGTCATCCTCCCACAAAAGAAACCGGCCGCTGCCGCTGCTCCGCGGTAATGCGATGTCCGGATCCCGGGCACTGCGGATGAAGAGCCGGAAGGGAGGCCTCATGGCCAAACTCCTCCAGCTCCCGGCCCAGAGCGTTTATTCAAAGGCTCTCACCCTCTTCGTTGCCTTCTCCTTCCTGCTCGGCATGTCTGTTGTGCTTCTCACGAGCGAGATCATTCTCCGGGAGTTCCAGGAAACCGAACGCCAGGAGATGATCGCCACACTCCAGCGCTTCACGCTCATGCTTTCGCGCGAAACCCGGCCCATGGAAATCTCTCTGGCCGAATGGGGGAGAGGAAAGCTGACCCCCTCGTCACTGCCCGACAGCGACTCCCTCTCCGCCATGCAGGTTGACTTTGTCTCGCTGGCCTCACCGGATGGTCAGATCAGGGATACCTCTTTCCGCACGTCTGCCGTTCAGGAAATCTACCAGGCTTCGACTCCTTGGACAAAATGGATCCCCTCCAGCGAAGAAATGGCTCTTCCTCAATCGGGGTTCCTTCTCATGGACGGCCGACTGGCGGCGATCGTCTGCCATACCGTCCCCGACGGCAGCCTGAGCGCCGAGGGCCGGATTTTTGACGCAGAAGCACTGTCTTTCTTCGAGGGGATGTTTGGTGCCCGAATCGACTTCGAGCCCCTCCGCAGCGTCAACGTCAGCGACGACCGCAGCCAGCCCCTCCTCTCCATGCTCGCCCGCAACGAATTCGTCGTGAAAGTCGAGGGCCCGAACGAACTCACCGGCCGCATTCTCATCCGCGGAATCAACGGCATGCCCATCGGACAGATCAAGATCTCCCAAACGCGCCCACTCTACGCGGAGGGAGTCCATGCCGTGCAGGTTTTTCTTACCATCCTGACCCTGGCCGGAGGCACCCTTTTCCTTGTGATGTGGATCCTCCTCGACCGCACCATTCTCGCCCGCATCCGCGAGCTGACCGAAAAGGTCGAGCGCGACAAAGAGCTGCTCCCGCTCCGGCTTGATTTTGCCGGCAATGACGAGCTGGCCACTCTGGCAAGGAAGATTGAGAACCTGGCCCACCAACTGGACCGCGCTCGCTGGTCCTACCGGGCGGTTGTCGAAGACCAGAATGAGGTGATCTGCCGGTTTTCCCCGGGCTTCGAGCTCACGTTTGCCAACGGGATTTTTCAGCGAACATTCCCGCAAAGCCCGCAGACTGGCGGGTTCCTCCAGCGCTGCCTACCCACGGACACCTTCAATTTTCTCGCCAAAAAGTTTTCCGCTCTCACCCCGGAGAATCCGTTGGAAACATTCGTCCACCAGATCCTCGCGAACGAAGGTTCGGCCCAGTGGTTCCGCAGCACCCTCCGCGCCAACTTTCTCACCGACTCCTCCTGCGCTGGGGGCCAATGGGTCGCGGCGGATATCACCCCCGAGGTCCAGGCCCAGCAGAAACTTCAGTCCTCGGAAATGCAGCTCCGCACGCTCTCAAACCGCCTCATGCGCCTCCAGGATGACGAGCGGAGAAAAATTGCGCGGGAACTGCACGACTCAACCGCACAGAGCCTCTCAGCACTGGAGATGAATATGAGCCTCCTTGAGCCTCTTGCCGGGGATGAGTACCTCCAGCGCATCGTCGCAGAGACCCGGCAGATCGCCCGGGATTGTTGCATGGAACTCCGCTCAATCTCCTACCTCCTTCATCCGCCGCTTCTCGACGAAGTCGGCCTTCCCTTCGCCCTGCAGTGGTTTACTGACGGCTTTATGAAGCGCACCCCTCTTCAGATTTCCCTCGAAATCATGCCCTCTTTCTCCCGCCTGCCAGCCGAAGACGAAACGACTCTCTTCCGGATTGTCCAGGAGGCGATGAGCAACATCCACCGCCACTCCGGGGCCTCCAAGGCCTGGATTTCCCTCGAACAAACCCCTCGGGAAGTCCGGCTCGAAATCCGCGACAACGGAACCGGATTTTCCACCGAAAAAGATACACAGCCTGATTCCCTCTCCGGCGTTGGCCTTGCCGGCATGAGGGAAAGGCTTGCCCAACTCGGTGGAGAGTTAACAATCCGCTCATCCCCTTACGGGGTCGGCATCACAGCAACCATCCCATTCCATGCCCCGCAAAACGAAAAAAATCCTCATTGCTGACGACCATGAGATCGTCCGCCAGGGGGTTCGCAACCTGATCGCAAGCATCCCGGGGTATGAGTGCTGCAGCGAGGCGGTGACCGGCCGGGAAGCCGTCCGTTTGTGCACCGACCTACAGCCCGACGTGGCGATTCTCGACATCTCGATGCCGGAACTCAACGGCATCGAAGCCGCCCGACAGATCCTCAAGGCCTCTCCGGCCACGAAAGTCCTCATCTTTACCGTCCACGATGCCGAGCGCCTCGTTTATGAGGTCTTTCAGGCAGGAGCCCACGGCTATGTGCTGAAATCCGACGCCGGACGACACCTCCTCTCCGCCATCGACAGCGTCCTGAGCGGTCGCCACTACTTCAGCTCAAAGATTTCCGAGGTCCTCTTTGAAAGCTTCCAGAAAAAAGATATGCCGCACGCCCCGGCGGAGGACGACGGGTCAAAGCCAACGTCGCGCGAGCGGGAAATCATCCAGCTCCTTGCCGAGGGTAACAGCAACAAGGAGGTGGCCTCCGCCCTCGGAATCAGCGTCAAAACGGCAGAGACCCACCGGGCCGCAGTCATGCGCAAGCTCGGCGTCCACTCCATCGGTGAACTCGTGCGCTACGCGATCCGCAACCACATCATCCAAGCCTGAAGACAGGAGTGATCGCGGATGGCTACTTTGGCACGTAATGAACCCGCGCCGTTGGCAGAGGGAACCCGCAAACCAATCCCTCAACGCTCACCCCTCAACGCTATTCCCGCTGAGCCGTTCAGCGGCGGTCACCGTGTTGGATAGAAGCATGGCAATCGTCATCGGTCCCACCCCGCCGGGGACAGGAGTGATGGCCTCGCACCGCTCAGCGACGGAATCGTAGTCCACGTCGCCCACCAGTCGGTAGCCTTTGGAGATGCTTGGGTCCTCCACGCGATTGATTCCCACATCGATCACGGTCGCCCCCTCCCGTATATGATCGGAGCCGAGAAAATGGGGGCGCCCCACTGCTGCGATGACGATATCCGCCTCGCGCACAATCGCCGCGAGATCGCGGGAACGCGAATGCGCCACCGTCACGGTCGCATCGCCGCCCGGCCCCTTGCGCAGGAGCAGTAGCGCCATTGGTTTGCCAACAATCATGCTCCGGCCGACCACGACTGCCCTGCGTCCGGATGTCTCAACCCCTGCCTCGGCCAACAAACGCAGGCAGCCCATCGGCGTGCAGGGCACAAACCCCGTCGGATCGTCCATCGCCAGCTTCGCCACATTGACCGGATGGAACCCGTCCACATCCTTCGCGGGATCAATCGCGCGAACAATCGCCGCCTCGTCGATATGCGCCGGCGGCGGCGACTGCACAAGAATCCCGTGAACCTCCGGATCACGATTCAGCTCGTCCACCACCTGTAGCAACTCCTCCTGCGTGGTCGTGGCAGGCAGTTCTTTTTTTACCGAGTGAAATCCCAACTCGGCAGCCCTCCGGTCCTTCGATCGGACGTAAGCCCGCGAGGCCGGATCGTCGCCCACAAGCACAACAGCCAAACCCGGCCGAATCCCCCGCGCAACAAGAGCCTCCGCTCTCGCCCGCGTCTCTTCCATCACTTTTGCCGCTATCGCAACCCCATCAATCCGCTTCATTTTTTAATTTGTCCTCCAGGTTTTTCCGGGCCCGCTCAAACTCGTCTTCGCTCAGATCCCTTGGAATAAATATCCTTTCATCCAAGGTGACGGAGATCGTTGAAAATGGCAATGGGATGATAAACCCGTCCCAGGTTTTCATGCGCAGGCACCGGGAGAAGCTTGCATGGGCTGGGGCAATAGCCACTCCCGTCGTCTGGGCCAGCAGGACCACCCCGGGCCCCAGGCTGTAGCGCGGGCCGCGTGGACCGTCCGGCGTAATCGCGATGTCCCCGCCGGACCGAACCAGGCGGACCAACTCCCGAAGCGCCTGTGATCCCCGTCGCGAGCTCGATCCCCGAACCGATCCCATGCCGAAAGCCCCGACAAATTGCGCCAGGATCTCGCCGTCTTTGCTCGGGCTCGTGAGCACGGTGACGCCACCGCGCTCCCTCCTCGGATACATGCGGTGGAAGGCCAGGGTAATGCCAAGGATCCGGTTGTGCCAGAACGTGATCAGGCACGGCTCGGGAAAGACATTGCGCCCGATCCCGCACCGATCGTCCAACCGAAGCCGGACCGTCAAAAAAAGCGTCTTGAGAATTGTCGATCCGACAAAGGCCAGCAGGCGCTCCCTCGAGATCATGTTACGCCAAAGATTGGCTGCCTCCCGCTGATTCGCTTCAAAGCGAGGTGGCCGTGCGCGTCTTGTTCTCCCAGCGGGTCAGGAGGTGGATCACGACGTTGGTCCCGAACTTGTAGGTCAGCGTGAGCGGGGCTGGAGCGATGTTGCGTAGATAGACGTCCCGATTGTCCCAAATTTCCCGACGAATCGCCACAGGCTGACCTCTTTCATTTTGGCGAAGATCCACCTGGCCTTGGTCGGTGAGACCGATCTGCCACATGTCTCCGTAATCGTTCGCCGTATAGATGATCGCGATCTCCCCGTAGATCTTCAGGCAATAGATCGGCTCGCTGTAGTAGTTGAGCCCCGGGGGGATTTCCTTGATCTCCGGGAAATACGCCTGCGTGTAGATCGGGTGGTTGGGAGGGATGACTTCCCAGTCCTTGTCCACATCGGGGATCACCCGCTTCATTTCGCGACGGAATGCGATGTCGAATCGCGAGTTTCTGCCAGGCACCGAGCTGTCGCCCCAGATCGCCCCGCCAAGCCGGACATACTTCTGGAGGTTCTCAACCTCCTTCGGGCTGAGGCGAAAATCTTTCGTTCCGGTAAGAAAAATGAAAGGAGGCTTCACCGAGAACAGTTCGTCGCTCTCCAGCTTGATCGCCTTCACGTTCTTGTAGTTTGTCTTCACCTTGTTCTTCGACCACGAACTCATGAAAGACAGAAGGTTCGGAAGGCTGCCGTTCCAGATCTTTCCATTTGCCACTTGGACCGTCGAATTCCAATTCCCGCCGGTGTATTGGCCAATGTAGGCGGTAAATTCAAATTCCCGGTTTCGAGTGCCGGTGCCACTCCCGCTGCCCTTGCCCCACCCGCCGGTGAACGCCTTGATGGCCGAGGCCTGGGCACCGCTCAGGCCGTCGGAGGAAATGCCCCCTGGCTTGGGGGCTGCCATCTGGGCCGCCGATGGGGCCACCGTCGGGCTCACCGGGGAAATGATTGTCGGGGCCATCGTGAAATTCACCGCAGATGGCGCGATCGTCGTGATCGTGTTGAGGGTGCTTGACGTTGGAGCAGCCGTCACCGTGATATTCGGCTGCTGCGGAGTCTGCTGAGGCGTGACCGGAGCCGTCGGAGACGCTTCCTCTCCTCCAACAAATCCGCCGCTCTCGCCTTCGAAATCCGGCGGCTCCTGGACCGCTTGAAAGAGGACAGTCGTCCCGAAGACGGCGACAAGAATTGCGTGAAGGATGAAGGAAATCGTGAAATCACGCGAGTTGCTGAACTTGTCCAGCAACTTTTGGGCGAGGGTCTGCTGCGAGGAGGACATATTCAGAATTCTATGCTATCTCCGCTCCCCGCGCGAGAAAAATGCCCGCGTCAGCCCAAAATCTTTTTGCCGAAGGTCGCGCTCCCCAGCGGCTCTTTGGGAGCGGTCCGCACAACGCCATCGGACACGCCCGGAAAAATAATGGCCGCTCTTGCTTGCTGACAACCCTGTTGATGAGAGTCAAAGCGACAAGGCTGTGCGCGTCTTTCTCTCCCAACGGGTCAGGAGATGGATCACCACGTTAGTCCCAAACTTGTAGGACAGAGTCAATGGGACCGGATCGATGTTGCGAAGATAGGAAGTTCGGTTGTCCCAGATTTCCCTCCGGCTGGCCACGAATTGGTCCCTGTCGTTTTTACGAAGGTCAACCTGCCCGCCATCGGTCAGACCAATCTGCCACATGTCACCGTAGTCGTTCGCCGTGTAAATGATCGCGATCTCCCCGTAGATCTTCAGGCAGTAAGCTGGCTCGCGGTAGGAGTTCAGCCCGGTCGGAATCTCCTTGATCTCCGGGAAATACGCCTGGGTGTAGATCGGGTGGTTGGGAGGGATGACCTCCCAGTCCCTGTCCACGTCGGGGATGACCCGCTTCATCTCACGCCGGAACGCGATGTCGAATCGTGAGTTTCGTCCGGGGACCGAACTGTCGCCCCAGATCGCCCCGCCAAGCCGGACATAATTTTGAAGGTTCTCCACCTCCTTGTCGCTGAGGCGGAAATCCCTGGTCCCCGTGAGAAAAATGAAGGGGGGCTTCACCGAGAAGATCTCATCGCTTTCCAGCTTGATGGCCTTCACGTTCTTGTAGTTCGTCTTCACTTTGTTCTTTGACCAGGAACTCATGAAGTAGAGAAGGTTTGGCAGGCTACCGTTCACAATCTGACCGTTGACCGCAGGGCTGATTGTCGAGTCCCAGTTGCCGCCCGAGTATTGGCCGATGTAGGCAGTAAATTCAAACTCCGTCTCCCGGGTGCCGCTGCTGCTGCCGATGCCGTTTTTTCCCTTGCACCACCCGTCGGTAAAGTCCCTGATCGCCGAGGCTTGGGCGCCGGAGAGGCCGTCAGGAGAAAGGCCGGCCGGCTTCACGTCCGCCACCCGCGTGGTTTTTGGAAGCCGTGCCGGGGAAATGGGGGCGAAAATGGCCGGAACTTTTGAAAAATCCGGCGCTAATGGATCGATCGTGGTAATCGTCTTGAGCGCATTCGGAGTTGCGGGAGTCGGGGGAGTGATGTTTGGCTGCTCGGGACTTGGCGTCGGAGGGATGTGTATTTTGGGGGCCGCTTCCCGGTTTTCGACAAACCTTCCTGGCTCCGCTTGAAAATCCGAGGGCTCGGTGATCGTTTGGAAAAGGACGGTCGTTCCAAAGATGGCGATGAGAATTGCGTGGAGGATGAACGAGATCGTGAGATCCCTCGACTGGCCAAATTTTTCGAGCAACCTCTGAGTGGCGGAGTGTCGTGGGGAGGACATACCTGAATGATAAATCCGTCCCCCCGCCCACGCGAGCAAAATACCCTTCTCAGCCCAAAATCTTTTTCAAGTTTGCGACCGCGTCAAAGCACTCGCACGCGCACCGGCGGGCGGCTCGCGACAGGCGGTTCCAGTCCCCCTGGATTTGGCTGACGGCCTCCGCCGCCTCCTCCACATCCCGCACAAAGAACATGCCGCTTTGCCCGGGGAGATAGGCTTCCGCACCAGTCGGCTCCGAGATGATTGGTCGCCCGAGGGCCAGATAGACCGCCGAGCGGTCGCTGAGCCAGCCCGACAGCGCGAAGCTTTCGAGTTTGACGGCGCTGAATTCCGCCGTCGAGCTTCGCAGGTAGTCGTAATAGCGCCGCGGCGTCCGGGCGACGCTGTGGGGCGCGACATGGCGCCACCCGAGCGCCTCGACCCTGTCCTTCTCGGGGTCGCCGGAACTCAGATTCATCGCCAACTCGAACCGCGCCTCCGGACAAAGCCCCGGAAGGGCTTCAAACTTCTCAAAGGCCGCCTTTTTCGAAAAATCCCGCCACTGCCCGTTCCACTCGACCATACCGTCCCAATACCATTGGCCGATCGTCGTAAAGCGGTCCAAGGCCGGGCGGGGCGCGGCTTCAAACAGGTTCGTATCCACGAGCGGAAAATACGTTTGCCAGCGCACAGGGGAGTCGGGCACCCGGGAGCCGGGGCCCGACATATTGAGCCCGATGGACCAGAACTCCTCGTGAAAAGACTGCCCCATCTCCATGCGCTGCATCCAAAAGCAAACCTCGGTGGGATCCAGGCTGCAGAGCTTGCGAAGGGAAAAACGCTCCAGCAACGGCTGGCGGATCGAGTAGCTCAGGTTCAACAAAACGCACGGCCCACCGGTCAAATCCAGGAACCGCGCCTTCGACATCCCGAAAAAGCGGGCGCGAGCAAGATCCTGCTCCACGCCCTCTTCGGGAAAAACCACAAAGCAGAATGCGTGTTCCAACCCGAACGCCGCGAGCCGCCGCCGGAATGTGGTCGCGACCCGTAGATCCCGTCCGGGATCTCCCGTCGAGTGCATCACCTCCAGCCAGAGTGCCGGCCTCCGCATCCTCCGCAGCCCCAGCACGTATTGCAGCGGCACAGAGAAGTTGCCGCCGCCATCTGGGTATTTCGCCGCGAACCCGCATCCAACAATCGTGAGGTCTTTTCTCGTCCCGCCCATGACCGCCCCGCTTTTATGCCGATTTCCCGCGCTTGCCAAGTGACGACTCCGATTTCATGATGCCCGGCCTCATGGATGCCCTGATTGACCTCCTCCAACAAAACGCCCTCATGCCGCGTGCGGACATGGCGCGCCTTCTCGACCTCACTCCCGAAAACCTGGAGTCCAAGATCGCCAAGCTGGAGTCGGATGGCATCATCCTCGGCTATCAGGCGATCATCAACCGCGAGATGTGGGACATCGACAAGGTGACCGCCATCATCGAGGTCAAAATCACACCGGAACGCGACGGGGGCTTCGACCGGATCGCCTCCCGCATCGCAAAGTTCGAGGAGGTCCAGAGCTGCTACCTCGTCAGCGGCGGCTACGACCTCCTCATCGTCATCGAGGCCTCGAACCTCCGCAACGCCGCCGCCTTTGTCGCCGAAAAGCTCAGCACGATCGACGCCGTCCAGGCCACCGCAACCCACTTCCGGCTGAAAACCTACAAGGAAAACGGGGCCTTTCACCAGATCGAGTCCGCCGCCGAGCGCCTCTCCGTCTCGCCGTGACTATCGCCGTTGCCGACCACGTCCGCGACATCCCGCGCTCCGGGATCCGCGACTTTTTTGAAATCGTCCAAACCATGGAGGATGTCATCTCGCTGGGCATCGGCGAGCCGGATTTCGCCACACCCTGGCACATCCGCGAGGCCGCAATCTATGCCCTCGAGCGCGGCCGCACGGGCTACACGTCAAACCTCGGCCTCCCGCGCCTGCGTCGCTCGATCTCGGACTACGTCCGCAAGCAATTTGCCCTCTCCTACGATCCACACTCCGAAATCCTCGTTTCGGTCGGCGTCTCGGAGGCGATCGACCTCACGCTTCGCGCCCTGCTCAACCCCGGTGACGAGGTGCTCTACCATGAGCCTTGCTACGTCTCCTACGCGCCAAGTATCGCCCTTGCAGGCGGCCGGGCCCGGGCGATCGAGACCAGCGCGAAAGACGACTTCCGGCTCACCCCGGAATCCTTGGAAAAGGCGATCTCGCCACGCTCCAAGGTTCTCATGCTCAATTTCCCGACGAACCCCACAGGAGCCACGATGTCCGCCGAGGACCTCGCAAAAATTGCAGCCGTCTGCGTGAGCCACAACCTCGTCGTCCTCACGGATGAGATTTATAGCGAACTCACCTTCGATGACGGTTCCCACTCCTCCATCGCCGCCTGCCCGGGTATGAAGGAGCGGACTGTTCTCCTCCATGGCGTCTCCAAGGCTTTTGCCATGACCGGATGGCGGATCGGGTTTGCCTGCGCCCCCGCCGAACTCATCGAGGCCATGATGAAAATCCACCAGTATGCGATCCTCTGCGCCCCGATCATGGGCCAGGATGCCACCATCGAGGCGCTCGAGCGCGGGGCCGAAAGCGTCGCCAAAATGCGGCGGGAGTACGAGATGCGCCGCAACTTCATCGTGGCGGCGCTCAACGACATGGGCCTGCCCTGCCGCAAACCTCTCGGTTCGTTTTACGTCTTCCCCGACATCACCGCCTCCGGGCTTTCCAGCCGGGAATTCTCCATGCGGCTCCTCAACGAGGAAAAAGTCGCCGTCGTCCCGGGAACCGCCTTCGGCCCGAGCGGCGAAGGTCACGTCCGCTGCAGCTTCGCGACCAGCCTCCCGCAGATCAGGCTGGCGATGGAGCGCCTGGCGGGCTTCGCCAAACGCTCCAGGCAAATCGCCTGACTCTTCGGGTGGTTCCCTACTCTTTGGATTCTTTCTTCGGATCCACCGTTTTCTCGACGGCCTGTGCCCCTTCTTTTCCTGCGGTAACGGCGGTTGTTCCGACGTCCTTGCCGGTCGCAGCCGTTCCCTTGACGGCCGTCGCCCCGGTTTGCACCGTGCCTTTGGCGGCACCGACAGTCGTATCCACGCCTTGCTCGGCCGTTCCGGTCACGGTTCCCACCGCTGCCTCTCCGGTTTTTTTCACGCCATCACCCAGCGCACCGGCGGCATTCTTCACGCCTTCGCCGACATTCGGATTCACCAGGGCTTTCCCGGTATCGACCACGGTCTCTCCTGCGGCCTTCACGGTGTTCAAAGAGCCTTTCGCCGCCTTTTCAACGGTCTGGAGCACGCCCGTGCCGGCGTCCTTGACAGTCGTTCCGGCCTCCTTCGCCGTATCAACGACGGTATCTTTCGCCTGAGTGCCGGTTTTCTTGGCCGCCTCGGCGGTGCTCGGCGAGGCCATAGGCTTCGCATCTTCGGCAGAAAGGTTGGCGGGAGCCAAAGCCAGAACGAGTGTGCTGAGGCCGGCAAGGAGAATTTCTTTGTGCTGGGATGTTGTTTTCATAAGCACATTCCATTTTTTCCACGTCGCGAAAGCTGTCAAGAAAAGGCGGCTTTTTTGCGGGCAAGAGAGCCGGCTGACAAATATCACTCTCCCCCGAGCAGTGCGGTTTTGAGCGAGGGCTGGACGGGGTTCGTGCCGAACCAGAGGCTGAGAAAGGCTTTTTGGAAGTTGCGGCCTTGGATCGTGCCTTTGAGGGTTCCAGCATCGTAGGCGCGGGTTGAGGTGCCGTCGATTTCGACGGTTTCGACGCCGCCTTTTTTGAGTGGGCCGAAAAATTGGATGAAGGCATCGCGGTCTTTTTCGAAGCCGGGGTAGGTAAACGTAACGCTGCTGGCAAACTGTGCCTGCCAGGCCTGGGTGACCTGGGATTGTCCGACGCCCTGAAGGAACGTGAAGTTGAGTTGGAGGGGGCCGGGGGAGGCCATCACGGCGGCCGGAGTCCGCAGCGGAGCAGGGGCGTAGAATGAGGCGACGTAAGCTTTGACGGGGACAACCAGCAGGACGACAGTTCGCAGGCCTGCGCCGTTGAGGGACAGGGTTTGGCCAGAGACCGAGGCCGTGGGTGGGACGGAGACGCCTTCGATTTCCAAGGCCTGCGCCAGAGGGGCAAGAAGGCCAAAGATGACGGCGGCGAGAAGGGCGGCGCGTTTCATATTGCGGCGAAGGATAGTCCGGAAAGGCTGGAGCGCAATCCCGGCGCACACCCAGAAACGTTTTTTAGACAGAATGAACACAATTTACAGAATGAAGCAGAAGATAGAAGTGCAGGAAAAAGCACCGCAATTTTACATGCAAAGTCGTTTTGATTTTAACCCATTCTGTTAATCCAGTCCATTCTGTCCAACCCCCCCTCTCGCTGCTTTTCGGCTGAGCGGGCAACGGAATCGTGCATTTGAGATTGCGGAGCGAGCGGGGATGGAAAATGCTCTGCCGGTATGAAAGAGCCGATTTACTTTGAGCCGATTGCGATGGAGCGCGTCTGGGGCGGGCGGCGGTTCGAATCGGTGCTGGGCAAAGCCATCCCGCACGGCACCCCGATCGGGGAACTCTGGGAGGTGGTGGACCGCGAGGATGCGCAAAGCATCGTCCATGCAGGCCCGCTGCGCGGAAAGTCGCTGCACGAGCTGTGGACCGATGAACGGGCTGAAATTTTCGGCGGAGATTACCTGCCGCACCCCTCGCCTCGCTTTCCCTTGCTCGTCAAGCTCCTCGATGCCCGCGAGCGCCTTTCAGTCCAGGTGCATCCTCCGCTCCACATGGCCGCCACGCTCGGCGGCGAGCCCAAGACCGAGGTCTGGTATTTTTTGGATGCGCTACCGGGGGCCCGGATTTATGCCGGTCTCAAAAATGGGGTGACCCGGGAGGCCTTTGAACAGGCCCTGCAAACGGGCGACGTGGAGCGGACTCTCCATGAGGTGCCTGT
Organism: Terrimicrobiaceae bacterium; assembly: GCA_041741775.1. GTDB lineage: Bacteria > Verrucomicrobiota > Verrucomicrobiia > Chthoniobacterales > Terrimicrobiaceae > QYQL01. Next base: position 50,500 of record JBGSJQ010000073.1, read on the forward strand.
CAATTCCGGGGAGAGTATTTTTATCCCGAGCGGGCGCCTCCACGCCATCGGCGAGGGCACCCTCATCGTGGAAGTCCAGCAGAACAGCGACACCACCTACCGGGTCTTCGACTGGAACCGCATGGGCCTCGACGGTCAGCCCCGCACCCTCCACCCCATCGAATCCATGGCCTCCATCGATTTTCAGGATTTTGAGCCGCCGGTCTGCAGTGCCGACCAGCCGCTGGTCGCTTCCTGCCCGTTTTTCCACGTGGAGAAGATCGTCATCGGCGGCCCCGCCGATTTACGGCCACCGGGCCGCTTCGCTCTCGTGTCTGTGACCGAAGGCTGCGTGCGCTGCGGAGCTCAGGAATTCGAACGCGGACGGTTCTTCATCGTCCCCGCCAGTGCAGAAAACCCGCACCTCTCCCCGGTAGGACAGTCCGCCAAGGTCCTTGTCACGGTCCTGCCGGTCTGAGTCTGGAAACGGCGTTGAGGGTTGTTAGATCATGGTTGAAGGAATCAAAATGATCGTTTGGCGCAGGTGAATCATCTTCCTCCACAGGGTGAAGCATCCCCCAATGGACCGCGCCAATTTCCCGTCCCTCAACCATCAACTCTCAACGTTCATTCCAGTCTCCCCACGGAATCAGTTTTTCCAAGGCTCGTCGGGAGCCTCGGCGAGAAGCTCATACATCGGACCGGCCTCGCGCATGAGCGACTGCCAGATCTCGTCAGGATGCGTCATTTCGATCATCTCCCTGGTTGGTGGAACAACGAGCCAGGACTCGCCGGCGATCTCCCGCTCGAGTTGGCCTTCACTCCATCCCGAGTAACCAGCAAAAGCCCGCAGGCCGGGTAACCACTCGGAATCAATCAACTCTTCGGACAGCCTCCCGGAAAAGGCGCGGAAGGCGACAACGGTCGGGTTCTCCCGCCACTGGAGGCTGGTAAGAACGATCGACTCCGGCGCGACCGGGCCGCCAAAGTAGATCGGAACCTCAGGGACGCCCGAGGTCGGCTTCAGCGCCTGATCCAGCGGCCGGTTCAGGATGATCCCGTTGGCCCCCTCTTCCGGGACGTGCTGAGAGATAAACACCACGGTCCGGCGGAAGTTCGGGTCATGCAGCGAGGGATGCGCCACAAGGAGGGAGCCCGTGAGATTGGTTTCAGGTGACATGGGAGGTCATGGTTGCGGAGCGCCGGAAGAGACGGAATACGGACGGGGTTGTAACCTTGGCGACAATAGCCATAGAGGAGACGGAGATCTGAGAAAGTGGCACAACACGCATGCTGGGTCGCGCGTTTTTCCATGTCAAACTTGAGTTTGTGCCGCCGTTCTGCGAGGCTTTCATCTCCCATGGAACACGTATTCGCATTCGTTATGGCCGGCGGCAGCGGTGAACGCTTTTGGCCGATGAGCCGCCTGGCCACGCCCAAGCACCTTTTGCGCCTCATTGAGGAGCGCACGCTTCTGGAGTCGACAGTTTCGCGCCTGCAGGGGGTCGTTCCCGACAACAGGATTTTTGTCCTCACAAACAGCGCGCAGATTGAGGCGGTCCGCGCCGTTCTTCCGGACATGGCTCCGGAGCAGATCATTGCAGAGCCCGCCAAGCGCGACACGGCCCCCGCTTGTGCCCTCGCCACCGCCGTGGCACGCTCGATCGACCCCGAGGCCACCTGCCTCGTCCTCCCGGCCGACGCAATGATCCACGACGTTGAAAAGTTCCGCCGTCAACTCCGCGATGCGATCTCGGTTGCCGGCCGCGAGGCGGCGATCGTCACCCTCGGGATCCCTCCCGCCTTTCCTTCCACCGGCTTCGGATACCTCGAAACCGGGACCGAACTTCCCGCCGGCCCCGAGGGCAGCCGGGTAAGAACCCTCAAGCGGTTCGTCGAAAAGCCGACTCTCGAAAATGCTAAGGCTTATGTCCAGGCCGGTCACTTCTTCTGGAACGCAGGGATCTTTCTCTGGAAAGCAGAGACGTTTTTGGAGGAGGCCCGGCGCCAGGCCCCGGCTCTGGCCGACTTTATCGAGGGCATTCCCCCGCTTGCCGAACTCACCGCACACCTCGCCGAGCACTTCGTCACCCTGCCGAAAATCTCCGTGGACTACGCGATCATGGAGCATGCGAAAAACGTGGCGGCCGTTCTCGCTGAATTTGACTGGGACGATGTCGGGGCCTGGACAGCCCTCCCTTCCCACCTCGGAACGGACGAGAAGGGCAACAGCTCGCGCGGCCCGGTGATCCAACACGACGCCGACAGAAATATCGCCATCTCCAACAGCCGACTCATCGCCCTCTGCGGCGTCCAGGACCTCGTCGTCGTGGAAACCCCGGACGCCATTCTGGTCTGTCACCGCGACGCGGTCCAAAACATCAAATCCCTCCAGCCCCTCCTGCCGGAAGGTCTCCGCTAACCTCAATACGGCTTACACAAGTGGCATTGGCATCCTGCCGATGCGTTGATGGCCGATGCATCGACATCATCCACGCGGATGATGGTCTGGACCCGCTGCTTCGGATGGCGATAACCCATCACCAGTTTGAGAGCATTCATCCCTTCTATGATGGGAACGGGCGAACGGGCCGCATCCTGAACCTGCTGATGTCGCAGCGCGATGGTCTGCTGGATTTGCCCGTGCGCTACCTCAGCCGCTACATCACGACGACGAAGCATGACGTGCGCGAGCGTCTGCCCAAGCTCTACAGCCAGGATTTGCTGAACAATCTTTTCCGCTATCCCTACACAAAGATCGAGTTCGTCGAGAATGAGCGTGGGGTGTTCCGCCCGACGGCCGGTAAATACCTGGAGCAATTATTGTAGCCGATCCTGGGCGATTGACACAACCGCGTAGGAGGAGCGTCAAGCCGCGATACAGGTTCTACTGTAGAAATGCCACGCCCGCGATTTTTCGATGCTTGGCGCGACGGAGCCAGCAATTCTTCCGACCAGCTACTTCTTCGTCACAGGCCGCGAGGCGACGAACTTCCCGGGGTTCAGGATTCCGCTCGGATCGAGGGCGGATTTGATGGTGGTGTGGAGCGAGCGGGTGGCGGGGGAAACGGCCAGGTTCCACCAGGGCATCTTGGCCAGCCCGACCCCATGCTCTCCTGTGATCGCTCCGCCCCAGGCAAGAACCTGCGCGAAGAGTTCGTCAAGAACGGCGCGCGATGCTTTCTCAACACGCGGGTTCCCAGGGTGCGCCACCATGATGTTCGTGTGGATGTTTCCATCCCCCGCATGGCCGAAGCAGGCGATCGGGAAGCCGGACTTCTTTTGAAGGCGCGCGGCAAATGTCACCAGATCCACGAGCCGTCCGCGGGGCACAACGATGTCCTCATTGAGTTTTTTCAGGCCGGTCGCCTTGAGGGATTGGGAATACACGCGCCGGAGCCCCCAGAGCCGTGCGCAGGCTTGCGGCGTGGTGGCTTTGTGAACGGCGAGGGCTCCGGCTTTAGACAGGATTTTTTCCAGGGCGCGGGCTTCGCTTCGAACGGTGCCCGGCTGGCCGTCCACCTCGAGGATCACCTGGGCATTACCGGGGGGGAACTGGGCCTCGGGCTTGTAGGCGCGGGCGGCATCGAGCGTGAACTTGTCGGCCACTTCGACGGCGGCTGGCAGGAAGCCGGCAGCGAAGACGGCTTGGATAGCCGCCGCGGCCTCCTTCATTGAAGAGAAGCCCCCGGAGAGCGTCGCGCGCGCCGGAGGCAACGGAACCAGCCGCAGCGTCGCTTCGGTGACAATCCCAAGCAAGCCTTCCGACCCAGTGAAAAGCCCGACGAGGTCGAAGCCGGTTTTGTTTTTATGCGTTCGCCCGCCGCAGCGCACGATGGATCCGTCGGCCAACACGACCTCAAGTCCAAGGACATAACTTCGTGTCACGCCGTATTTCAAGCAACGAGGGCCCCCTGCATTCGTCGCGATGTTCCCTCCGATGCTGCAATCTTTCAGGCTCGCCGGGTCTGGCGGATACAAAAGATTCTTTTGTTTGGCCGCTTCCTGGAGAACGCCCGTGATCACGTTCGGCTGGACGACGGCCACAAAATCCGTGGGGTGGATTTCGAGGATCCGGTTCATTCGGTCGAGGGCCAGAACAAGCCCCTTATGAACGGGTGTGCATCCGCCCACGTAGCCATATCCCGCCCCACGCGGCGTCACAGGCACTCCGGCCCGCGAGGCCTCGCGCATCACAAAGGACACCTCCTCGGTCGAAGACGGAAAGACCACCGCGTCGGGCTCGCCCTTCGCGAACCATTTGTCCCCGGAATACTCCGGCGGTGCCTGCGTGAGGACCGCGTCAGCACCCAGGTTTTTCGTCAGTTTTTTGAGAAGGGCGTTTGTCATTGGTGAAAAGTCTTCCAGGCCTCGGCGATCCCGTCGGCCGCAGGGAGCGAGGCCACGTGGCCACCGGCCAAACGGACCAATCGCTTGACCTCTGGAATGGCATTTGACGGGCAGCAGGGGAAGGCAGAGAAGCGCCCGTCGAGCATGGGCAGGTCGTTAAAATGGTCCCCGGCGGCGAGGACGTGGGCGCGGTCGATTTCGAGCATCCGGCACACTTCGCCCAAGGTTGCTCCCTTGTGGTAGTCCCGGTGACAGAACCGGAGGTAGACCGTATTTCGCTGATAGGAAAATTCCGGATACGCAACGCTCTCGCTGTCGATAAATGCGGCAACTTCCTCCATCACCTCCTCGCTCGATGTCACCAGACCAACCGACCGACCGTCCTCCTCGATGATCGTCACATCCTCAGATTTCGCCGCCAGCTCCCGGACACTCCCGATGACATCGCCGGCAGAGGCGAAAAGTTCGTCGTGGCGCAGAACGCACAGGTCGTTCCACTCGACATGAGCAGTCCACACGCCCCCGTCACCCCGCGAAAAAATCTCGCGCTCGTTGGTCAGGAGAAAATCGGGCTCGACCGGAGCGCGGAAAATTTCCAACCCCTCGATGGCATGGTCGAGACCCCTTCCGGTATTGACGGCCCAGAGACCGCCGGCCTTCTGATGCCGCACCAGCACCTCGGCAAATGCAGCGGAGCACGTTCCGTCGGAGGGGTGAGCGATCAGGGTGCCGTCAAAATCGGTGCTGAGAAGCCGGAAGCGGGACATGGAGCCGATGAGTAAACACGCTTCACCCCGCCACGGCAATTTTTCTGTCGTTTTCATCCAAAAACCCGCAGGATGAACGCATGAAATCCGCCTACGAACTCGCCATGAGCCGCCTCGAAAAATCCGCCCCTTCCGTCAGCCTCTCGGAGGATCAAAAGACCGCGATCGCCGACATCGACAGCGAAATTAACGCCAAGATCGCCGAAAAGAAAATTTTTCTGGAGGGCGAAATGGCCAAAGCCGATCCCGCAGAGCAGGACCAAATCCGCCGCCAACTCGCCTCCGAGCTGGTGCGGCTCGAAGAAAAGCGCGAGCGCGAAAAGGAAAAAGTCCGCGCGGGGAACCCGTAGCCAAGCCGCTGCTCAGGCCGGGAGCGCATCCGCCTGACCTCCGCCGATGACGCATTCCAACCAGCGGTGCAGAACGACTGCCTCGGCGGGCTGGCTCCGGATCGCCACATACCCGTCGCCTCGGATCAAGTAGAAGGAAGGGCTGTCCACGCCAAACTTCCTGTGGGCCGAGGCATCCGGATCCAGCAGCCAATCGCCCGCCGGAGGATTCGTTCCGTGCCAGACCCGCACGGACTTGACCATTCTTCCGAACCCCGAAGCCACCAACGCAACGGCCGCCAGCCTGTCCACATCGCGATAAATCGGTTTGCGTCCAGAAAACAGCAGCAGCGTAAAATACGGCGCCGTGCACCACTCCCGGAAAAGCGATACAGGTTCAGATCCCCGCAGAACCCGCGCGTCGCGCGGACGTGTGCCCGGGCGGAATCCGTGCGGCTGCCAGTCCTCATGCCAGTCCCTATCGCCGCCCACGAGAGGACCGGGGGCGTAGGAAATATCCAGACCGGACAGCGACAGCATCATGCGGGCCTGAAATTTTTTTGAGCGGCCGGCGACCCGGACGGCTGTATTTCGCAGAAATTGAAGGGCGGGATTGCGGAGGAAACCGGCGCGCAGGAGGCGTCCGGATTCCGCCAGCACATGGCCCGCCACGGGGGAACGTTCCTCGTGGTAGCTTTGGAGGATCTTGTCCTCCGCAGCAGCCCCGGCGGCAAGAATTCCAAATTTCCATGCGAGGTTCGCGGCGTCCTGCATGCCAGTATTCATCCCCTGACCGCCGGTCGGGCTGTGAACGTGCGCGGCATCGCCGACGAGAAAAATCCTTCCGTGGCGGAACTGCGTCGCCTTGCGCTCGCTGATCCGGAATTTTGAAAACCAGGTCGGCTGCGACAGCGTCCAGCCCCCTGGCCCACGGCGATCCAAAACCTCCTGCATCTCAGCCAGATCCGGCTCTTTGTCACCGGCCCCATCCTCCCGAGCCGCAATGATCCGCCACAGCCCGGGGACAACCGGAAAAGCAGCGAGCATGCCATCCCGCGCCCAAAACATGTGAGCATATCCGGCAGCAATTTCTCCGGAAATCCTCGCGTCGCACAAGACGAAGGCCTGGTCCACCGCCTCACCTTCAAACTCCGCCCCGATCAGGTGCCGCACCGTGCTGTGCGCTCCGTCGCACGCCACCGCCCACCGGAAATCCTCCCGGCTCCGCGCCCCATCGGCAGTCCGGATTTCAGCGGTCACCCGGTCGGGCTGAGAGGAAATCGCCGTCAACTCCATGCCCCGTTCGAGCCCGCCTCCCGACTCCCCGAGACGCGCGGCAAGAATTTCCTCGGTGGTTGCCTGCGGCAGCAAAAGCATCTCCGCCCGCGGGGAATCAATGCCTGTCGCCGCGGGGATTTGCGCCAAGAGCCGGCCTCCGGTAGAAAGCCGCATCCCCTGGCCCCGGATGGCCCGCGCCTCGAATTCGTCAGCGATCCCGAGCCCGTCGAGCATCTCGAGCGCCGCACTCCAGACGGCAAGTGCTTTTGAGAGCCCCGACGGTGTGGAAAGCCGGTCGATCAGCCGGAACGAAACCCCGTTGCGGCGGCAGGCGAGAGCCATGGTGAGTCCAACCGGTCCGGCTCCGATGATCAGGGCGTCACGCATGCCCTCATGCATCGCCGGATTTCGCCCGGGCGTCAATCGCGGGGTTCAAGCGCGGACGTCCTACAAATCCAGAACCTGGGAATAAATCCCGCTGACCTGGGAAATCAGACCGAACATCCGGAGGACAACCAGCACGACAATGAGAAGATAGAGGATCCTGGGAAGCCATGCGGCAACGGCGTCGATCCGCTGGAATAGCCGTTCCCTGTAGATCGCCGCCCAACGCGCGATTTCCTGGTCGAGTCGCCCGGAAACCTCGGCGACATGCAGTCCGCGCTCGAGGTCCACCGGAAACGCCCCCGTTGCCTGCAGCGCCCCGGCGAGCCCTTCGCCGTCCCGGATCGACGAGATCGCCCGGTC
>JBGSJQ010000074.1:0-37345 GCA_041741775.1 Terrimicrobiaceae bacterium
CCCGCCCTCGCCCGCCCGCGCAGGAGGACCGTCGCGCCGAGCGCTGCGCCGCGAAGGGCGAGAATCCGGCGGCGCGAGCTTAGCGACATCTGAGCGAAAGAAGATTGGGAATGCGGAGGAGCATCTCCAAACACAAGCGCACATGCACGCGCGTGAGAAGCAGATTGTCGCGCAAATATCGGAAATGGGTCACGCCGCCATCGGAAGGCGGAGGGTATCTCACCGGCACGGGCAGGTTGACAACGCGCACGCCTGCCCACAGGAGGCGGACCGCGACGACGGTATCGAAATCAAACCGGCGCGCTCCCCGCGTCGATTCCAGGATTTTCAGCGTAGGGCCGATGGGATAGACGCGAAATCCGAACAGCGAGTCCCGGGCTCCCATTCCCCACGTCTCCAAGGTGGCAAAGAAATTGCCGACGAGGCGGCCTTTGACGCGTTCGGGCGGAGCATCTGGCCCAAAGACCGGGACTCCGGCGATGAGCGCCTCCGGTTCCCGGCGTGCACGGTCGAGGAACTCCGGGATGGCGGTCGCCGCGTGCTGGCCATCGGCATCCATCACCAGCGCGTGGGAAAACCCTTCGTCGCGCGCCGCGCGCAGCCCGGCCAGCACGCCCCCCCCTTTTCCAATGTTCTTATCCAGAAGGATCACGCGTGAGCCTTTCATCGTCCTGGCTGCAGCTCTGGCCCCGGCTCCGCTCCCGTCGGTGCTGCCATCAATCACGACCCAAACATCCTCGCAGAATCGCGCGGCTTCGCTCATCGTCCGAACCAATTGCCCGCCGCTGTTGTAGCTGGGCAGGATGACGAGCGGACGAATCATCCGTCGTCCCGGCCGTCCAACTGTGCGCGGAACCATACCTCGATGCGGCGGCTGAAATCCGGAGCTGACTCGCCCGGCCATACCCGAAATTCCTCGCCAACCCGAATCGAAAAGCGAAGGGGAATCTGCGCCGGGGCAAACAGCGAAACGCCCTTTCTCAGATGGCAGCCGCAGTAATCAATCAGAAGAGCTCTCACCGGGGCTCCGGAGCGGGCCGCAACGAGGGCAAAGCCATTTTTAAAGCGGTTGACCGGCGGGTTGAGGGTTCGTGTTCCCTCGGGAAAGACGAGGAGGTTTTCGCCAGCTTCGATTTTTGAGATGCCCTGACGGACGAAGGCCGGGCCGGAGTCGTTGGTGACGTAGCCCGCAACAAGAGCGCCGCCGGCAAGCGCTAGGTTGCGGCGGAGGTTGGCACGCATCACGCAGGCCGCCGGAGGAAGGAGGGAAAGCAGTAAGACGGCATCGAGCAAGGCAGGATGGTTTGAGACAAAAATCGTTCCCCGGGCCTCGCGCAGGGCCTCGAGCCCATGGACCTGCAGATCCAGGGATCCGGTGAAGCGCATCCACCGCGTATAGGATCGGAAGGCACCACGAAGGACTTGCTGCCCGGTCCGGGGCGGGATTTTTCCAGCCAAGAGCCGGAAGAGCAGCCAGTAGAACGAGGATAAGACAGTCGCGGCGAGAAAAAAACCGAGCGTCGCCGCCATCTGGCAAAGGTAGGGCCAGGGGCGAAATCCCGGCGCAGGCCGCCGATAGGGGGCAACCCTGCTTTGCATCCCGGAACTTGCACTGGAGGTCGCCATCGTCAGCCGAGGGGATTAGCTCTGGCGCAGGCGCCCGGTGGCCTTGAGCGCCTCGACCGCCACGGCGAGCTCAGCCGGATACGCGGCATCCCATGAGGAAGGAACTCCCTCGATTCGCGTGGTCCAGTTGGCATCGCCGACAGCGCCGGGGATATTGAATCGGGCGTCCTGCCCAAAGAGGTCGGTGATCTGGTGGACGGCCATCCAGGAATTGCAGGCAAAGATCCCACGGATCAGCGTCGCATGAATTTCCGGGGTGAACGGCGAGGGCACGGCAATATCTTCGCGGCCGCAAAAATCGAGGATCTGGCGCATTTCGCTGGAAGCGTGGGCAGCGGTGTCGGGGTTGTTGCTCTCTGCCAGAAGGTCGTTCCAAAATTGCCTCAGGGGAGGGTGATCGTGGGTGGCGAACGTTGCGAGGCTGAGGCGCTGGTATTCCGAGCCGGGGATCAGCTTTCCGTCCGGGCTGCGCTCCCAGTGGGGGATTTTAAAGCCGGGGATTTCGAGCGCTTCCAGAGTCGGGCGGACGTAGGGGGCGACTTCACCAAGGTCCTCGGCGATGAGGTGGTGGCGGCCGGTCTCCTCCAAAAAGATGCGGAAAAGGATTTCTCCCTGCGAGCGGTTGTGCTCGCGGTTTTCCTCCGTGCTGTCGTCGCGTTCCACGAACCCGGGGAGGCGTCCGCCCGTGAGCCCCGCGGCCTCGTCGGGCGAGAGGTCGGTGAAGCGTTCGTTTTCCTCCGGCCTCCAAGGGAAGCTGTAGATCCGGAAAAATCCCAGCGCATGGTCCACGCGAAGGAAGTGAAAAACCTCGCAGGCGGCACCCAGGCGCCGGCGCCACCACGCAAAATTGTCGTGCGACATCGCCTGCCAGTTGTAGAGAGGAAACCCCCAGTTCTGGCCCCATTTCTCGGTGAAGGGATCGGTCTTGAAGACTTTCTCGGGGGGAGCGCCGCTGGAGCGGGTGAGGTCAAAAATCTCCGGGGAAGCCCAGACGTCGGCGCTGTAGATGCTGACCCCGACCGGGATGTCGCCTACGAGGGCGACGCCGAGCTTGTCGCAGGCCGCGCGGACCGTCTTCCACTGCATGCGGGCAACCCACTGGACATAGCGGTAGAAACGGACCAGATCGCGGAAGCGCTTGCGCTCGGCGTCCGGGAGGCCGGATTCCCAGTCCTCCGCCGCGTCGCGGGAGCGGTGCTCCTCCGGCCACTGCGAGGTGACCTCGGAGCCGTTCCATGCCACAAGCGAACGGAACAGGCTGTAAGGCTCCAGCCAGTCGGCTTCGTCCTGCTCAAATTTGGCAAACGCGCGCTGGCGGACCCGGTTGGACTTGCGGCTGCGGAAGACCCGGAAGGCGGTTTCCAGCAATTCGTTCTTGAGTGCCTTTACGGATTTGTATCGGACCGGCCCCCCGAGCAGTTCGGGAAGGTTGTGTTTGGCGCAGACCTCGTCGAATGCTTCGCGGGTGAGCTCGGGAAGCCAGGTGGGCGTGGTCGTGATCGTCGAGGGCTCGTAGGCCATCGAGCTCAGGATGTTGTAGGGGCTGTGATCGCTGCCGGATTCGTTAACGGGGAGGATCTGGACCAGCCCGAAGCCCTTGGCCGCGGCCCAGCTGGCGAACTCCACGAGAGCCGCCGTGTCTCCGATTCCCAGATCCGACTGCCCACGCAGCGCGCTTACTGGAGTTAAGATTCCGGCCAGCTTGTTCTCGGGCAAGGGTTCCATCAGGAAGCTATCTATTGCCCTCTGCGAATCGGTTGTCGAGAAAACTCAGAACGCGTCCTGCAACTGGCGGATCAGGCAGCGGAGAAGGCGGGCGAGTCGCACGGGAACTTCCCTCTCTTCGAGGAGCCCGCGCTGCTCGACAGGATCCCTCACAAACGCAGAAGCCATCGCATCCGCGTAGGCCCCCGGACTCCCGATCCCAGCCAGGTAGCCTTCGAACCCGCAGGGAGCCTCCAATCCGGATTTACGAAGCTGTAGAAACGCCGCCTGCACCTCGTCGCGGAGGGCGGCTGATCGGGCGGGATCCGGGTCGGAATCGGCAAGAATGGTGATCCCGGCCTGCGGGTAGGGCTTCATTTTTGGGGAGGACAAAACGATGCGGGCCGTGCCTTGAAGAATGAGGTTTGACGTGCCATCCGGGTTGGCCACGCAGGCCCGCACGACGCCGAGCCCGGCAAGGGGTGCCACGCCGCCGCCCTCCTCGGCATGGGCGATGCCGAACATCCGGTCGCCAGACAGAGCGGCTTCCAGCATTTTCCGGTACCTTGGTTCAAAGACGCAGAGCGGCAGGAGGGCGCCGGGGAAAAGGGTTGCCCCGGGCAAAATCATTAATCCCACAACATGCGGTTGGCTCACACTCTCAGATACGCCCGGCGCAGAAGCGGGGATGCCAGGAAATCGCGGGAGGATTACCCGGCGTGCGCCTCGAGGGCTTCGCGGGTGATTGCATGGCGGGCCCCGCAGCGTGGGCAGTGGATGCGGATGGTTTCCTCGCCGCCGAAAAGTTCCTCGCCCTGGCGCTGGAAGACGGGCTTGAGGAAATCGAGCATTTTTTGCTGGGTGCAGCCGCAGTAGAACCGGTAGGGGCGCGTCTCCAGGAGTGAGAGCTCCACGGCTTTATCGAGCTCGCGGATCGCCTGCCCGTCGAGGGATTCGAGCCAGGGGAGGTCGCAGTCGGGCTGGGCGGTGACCATCACGAGGTCCTCGTCCCCATAGCGGAAAAACCGGGCGCGGCGCTGCTCGCTTTTCTGGTAATATTCCTCAACAGCCATCAGGAAATCGCTTCCTTCAAAAGAGACGGAGCTCCGGCGGGAGGAGGCCCCGTCTTCGATCACGTCGGCGTAGAACATCCCCTTCTCAATCTCGCGGATGTTCTCGTAAAAAACATTGGCGATGACCGTGCCGGCCGCATTGTCTCCGCTGGCGAAGACATTGATGCGGGGATGGGGGAAGTGGACCGTCCATGCGCAGGTTTCCTTCCACGGCCGACTGGCGCAGTGGAGGGTAAGCGCGGAGAGGGCGTCGCGGGCGAACGGATCGTATTCCGGAGGCAGGGTGAGCCCGCAGTCCATGCGGTGGAGATACCATGCGGCGAAAATCTCGGAGAACGTCGCGCGGGCGACAAGCGCATTGCGACCGCGCGCAAAATACGTGCGCACTTCGATGTCGTGGTCAGTCATGGCTCCGTAACAATTTGCGGACTTCGCCGGGTTTGTCGCGAAAAACTTTCCTGCCCAGCCGGAGCGCCTCCCGGGTGGTTTTTCGTTTTTTGGCCAGGATGACCAGCTCGATCTCCTCATCGAGCGCCGGGAGATTTTGGTGGAGCACGGCCAGATCATGCAGGAGGCCGAGGCTTGTCGAGAGTTGCTGGGCCCCCTTCGTGAGAGGATCAGCGGGCGGCCCGAGAGCGGCGGACTGATAAAGGAGTTGCTTGACCCGCTTCCGCCATTCGTGAAACAGAAAGTCGTCCTTGCGGGCGGTTTGGCAGACGGCCAGCGCCCGGCGCCCGGAGCGGTAGCTTGCGACCCATGCCTCCAGGATTTTTTCTACTGGGAGCGTGGAGAGATCGAGGTCGTCGAGGAGCAAGCGCAATTTTGAGGCGGCCCGGCAAGCGGCTTCCAGGGCGGAGGGCGTGGTGGCTGGATTCGCGGGCTCCCATTGAGCTGCCACTACCTCCGCCTGACGCCGACCCAAAAGCTGGCTGAGCAGATCCCTGCCGACCGCGAGGTCCCGGTCGGCACCGAACGCGTCTTTGATCGTTTTGGCAAGGTCGTCGAGGCGTGCGAACTCCCTCGAAGTCAGGGTCGCCTCTGCCAGGCGCAGAAGGGCGCGGAATTTTTTCATCCCGACCCGAAGGTCGTGAATGCGAGCAGGAGAGTTGTCCGGCAAAGCCGACAAATCGTCAGCCGCGGCCCCGGCCAACTGGCAGAAGACGGACTGCAAGGCCTGGCCTGGAGACGCGGCAGCGAGAAGGAACGGGCTCACAAGACACCCTCTAACAAGCCCAGCCCTCCCGCGTCGATTTCCGTTTTTACTTTTCGCCCCCACTGGATCAGAATGGCCGGATGAGCAACCGCGACCTCCTTCACCCCGCTGACCGGCTTGTTGCCGCCATGGAGCGGATCTACGGCTACCGGATGACCACAACGTCGGGCGGGAACCTTTCGATCCGGGATGACGACGGGGCCGTGTGGATCACGCCTGCGCGGGTGGACAAGGGGGCGTTGCGGCGGGAGGATATCGTCGCGGTCCTTCCCGACGGCACCGTGCGGGGCCGTCACAAGCCGTCCTCCGAGTTGCCGTTTCACCTTGGAATTTACGCCGCCCGGCCGGACCTGCGCGCGATCGTGCATGCGCATCCGGTGGCGCTTGTTGCCTTCAGCATCTGCGGGCGGGCCCCGGAAACCCGGCTGTTTCCAAAGTCGCACACGATTTGTGGCGAGGTCGGGTTCGCTCCCTACGCCCTGCCCGGGAGCCGGCTGCTTGGGGAGAAAATCGCGGAGGTGTTTGCGATGGGGGCGAACTGTGTGATGCTGGAAAACCACGGTGTGGTGGTCGGAGCGGAGACATTTGAGAAAGCCTTCACGCGGTTCGAGACACTGGAGTTCACCGCTAAAACCCTGATCAAGGCGGCCGCGCTCGGGGAGGTTCATTTTCTGGCTCAGGCGAGCCTCGACCTGGCCGCCACCCGCGAGGTCCCCGGCCGAACCTTCGAACCCAGCCCCGCCTCCTCTCAGGAGCGGGAGATCCGGCGCGAGCTCAGCGAGTTCGTCCGCCGCGGTTACAAGCAGCGCCTCCTCATCAGCAGTCAGGGAACATTTTCGGCGAGGGTCGACGGGAACGAATTTGTGATGACCCCCGCCGGCGCCGACCGTGCAGTGGTTGCCCCTTCCGATCTGGTCCTTGCCGGAGAGGGTGGAGTCGAGTCTGGCAAGGCCCCAAGCCGCGCGCTTCCCCTCCACGCAGCCATCTATCGGGCACATCCCACCGTTCAGGCCATTGCCATGGCCACGCCAGTCAACGCCACCGCGTTCGCTGTGACAAAAGCGACCCTCGACACGCGCACGATTCCGGAGAGCTACATCTTCCTGCGCGATGTCGCCCGCATCCCATTCGAGGCCGCCTACCGGGATCCGCAGGCGTTCGCCGCGCTCTGCAATCCCGAGTTCCCCATCAGCCTCTTGGAAAACGACGGCGTCATGGTCCTCGGCACGTCCCTGCTCGACGCCTTCGACCGCCTCGAAGTCCTGGAATCAACCGCCGAGGCCGTAATCAACAGCCGTCCGCTCGGTGAGGTCCGCCCGATGCCTGACCGCGTCATCAGCGAACTCGTCCGAGAATTTCTGGGGCCCAAGCCGCAGTGAACCCTGATCCAGAAATGGAAGAATTTTTGACGGGATGACAGGATTTTCAGGATTGGCAGGAGAGGGAGGGAAAGTGAGGAGGCAGAGCGCGTGCCAACTCGAAATGGGACGGACGACCCCCGTGTCGTCCGAAGAATGCCGCTTAAACCCGAAAACGGTTTTTTTGACAGAATGAACAGAATCGCAGCGAAGGAGGGCGTCCGACTCAGATTTGGGCGGGACGGGCTCAAACCGGTATTGCCAGCGCGAAACAAGTTCCTCATGGTTTGGGGCGATGCAACTCCCCGAAATTCTTTCTGCCCGACCTGACCTTGCCGCGCTGGCCGCGAATTTGGAGGCCGGGGTCATTTCTGCTACCCACGCCGACCTGATCGCCGCGCTTCTCAGCGAAGATCAGGAGCAGCTGTTCGAGGATTGGGATGCTCCGGGGACAAACGATGCGGAGAAGCAGGCTTTTCTGCAGACGCTGGCCACGGCACACGGGGCCTACCCCGGGGGGCTGCCCGGCTACATCCGCAACGCCAGAAAATTGCTCACGTCGGCAGCGGAGGGAGCCAACCCTTTTGAAGGCTGCACTCCCGTGGAGCCCGATCTGGTGGACCTCTCCGGGTTCGGTCCCGCCTATGCTTCCGCCGAGGCGACGGGGTTGAAATGCCTGGGCAAATTGGCCATTGTGCTCGTGGCTGGCGGGCTGGGCGAGAGGCTCGGCTACCATGGCATCAAGCTCGACATCCCGGTTGAAGTAACCGAAAGCACCTCGTATCTGGAACACTTCGCGCAAGTTCTGCGCGCGGCCTCGCTCCGGGTGGGACGCCCGATCCCGCTCGTCATCATGACAAGCCGCGAGACCAACGAGGGCACGCTCGCCACGCTCGCTGCAAACCGGAATTTCGGTTTGGAGTCCGGTCAGGTGATCGTGCTCTGCCAGGAATTGGTTCCTGCCCTATCTGACATTGCCGGGCATCTGGCCCTGGAGGGCAAATACCGCCTGGTGCTCAAGCCGCACGGGCACGGGGACATTCACATGCTGCTCCATACAACCGGCACCGCGAAAATGCTGGCGGACTCGGGCGTAGGCCACCTTCTTTTCATCCAGGACACAAACGGCCAGGTATTCAACGCGGCACTGGCGGCGATCGGAATCTCTGAGACCCACGGGTATGACTTCAACTCGATCGCGGTGAACCGGATCCCCGGCGAGGCGGTGGGAGGCATCGCGACGCTTCGAAAGCCCGGCTCGCCAGACCTGACGCTCAACGTCGAGTACAACCAGCTCGACCCGCTCCTGCGGGCGACCGTCAACCCCAAGGGCGATGTGCCCAATGAACGCGGGTTCTCGATCTTTCCCGGCAACATCAACCTCCTTGTCATCCGCATGGAGCCCTACCTCCGTGTGCTGGAATCCTCGGGCGGGATCATCGCGGAGTTTATCAATCCGAAGTTCTCCGACGCCACACGCACGCAGTTCAAGAAGCCGGCGCGGCTGGAGACCATGATGCAGGATTTGCCCAAGCTCTTCCAATCCGGGGAGAGGGTCGGGGTGACCGTTTTTGACCGGGCCTGGTGTTTCAGCGCCTGCAAGAACAACCTGGCGGATGCGGCGGGCAAGGTGACCCAGGGGGGGCCGCCGGAGAGCGCATCCAGCGCCGAAAACGATTTTTATGGCGCAGGCCGGCTCAAGCTGCGTGCCGCAGGAATGGAGGTGGTCGAGGCAGCGACGGTTGAGATCCGGGGAATCCCCTTCTGCCCCGGCCCATGTGTGATCCTGCGCCCCTCCTTCGCGCTGACGCTGGAGGAGGTTTGCGGGCGGATGAAAGGAGGGCGCATCAGCGGAGCTGCGACGCTGGTTTTGGACGGGGACGTCCGACTGGAAAATGTCACGATTGAGGACGGCAGCGCTCTGGTTGTTTCCGCCGCACCCGGGGCCTCGGTTATTGTCAAAGATCTCAACGTAACTGCTGGTCAAGGGTTCGTCATCCAACCCCTGAGCGACGAGGAAATGGCCGACGCCAAGGTCCCTGAGTTCCTTCGGATTCGTGGCTTCCGGATTGTGGAGCAGGGGGTGATCCGGCACGAGGCGCCTTCGCCCGGGACTTGGGTTCTCGGGGCGAATGGAGAGTTGGCTCCGGCCTGATCTTCTGCTACGTTCGGCCAATGGAATCCGCCGACCATCTGGCCGAGCGCGCCGCCCGGGCGCAGAAAATCATCGACGCCCCGGAGAATTTTAAAGTCTGCGAAGGCTGTGAGTCGATCGTGACCGAGCGGGTGGTGACGTGCCCGAATTGCCATGGATATCGGTTTGATGAGTCGCCTGAGCGGGTCGTCGAACAGGCCCGGTTGCTTGCCTCCCGTCCGCAGCAAAGCGTGACATCCGCCGACCTCGAATAGTTGACAGCGAGCGGAATCCAGACGAAAATTCTCCCTTCCAACTATAAAACCTATGGCACTCGAAATTGGCACCCAAGCACCGGACTTCACCCTCAAGACCCTTACAGCAGACGGACCCGTGGACGTCACGCTTTCCTCGAACTTCGGCAAGCAGGCCACGGTGATCCTGTTTTTTCCGCTCGCCTTCACTGGCGTTTGCACGGCGGAACTGTGCGATGTGACCGCCGGCCTCTCGAAATACTCGGAGCTCAACGCCGAGGTGCTGGGGATCAGCGTGGACAGCCCGTTCGCGCAGGACGCCTGGGCGAAGAAGGAAGGCATCACCATCAAGTTGCTGAGCGACCTGAACAAGACGGTCACAAAAGCCTACGATGTCGTTTTTCCGGGACTTGCGGGAATTGGTGACACGTCCGCCCGCGCGGCGTTCGTCATCGATAAAGCCGGCCTCATCGTTTACAGCGAGCAAACGCCCACGCCGAAGGATCTTCCCGATTTTGGAAAAATCGAGGCGGCGCTCAAGGCTCTCTGAGAGCCTTGTGATTCCGACGCGAAGCCAGCAGCCGGATCTCCGGAATTTCCCGGACTTCCTGATCCTTGGTCCCCAGCGAACCGGGACGACGTGGATGTTTTTCAACCTCCACATGCACCCGGAGATCCTTCTGCACCGGATGAAGGAGACGTATTTTTTCAACATGGTGGAGAAGCCGGACCACCCCCACCACACGTTCTCCACGCTGGAGGATTACTTGGGCTCTTTCGACGAAAGCCCCGGCGAGCGCCTGAAAAAACACTACATCTGCCTGCGAAAATCACTGTCCCTCTACCACCCGAAAATCATCGGGGAGGCGACGGCTTCGTATGCGGTGCTACCCGGGGAAATGATTGCGGCCATCGTGGCACTCAAACCGGAGCTCAAGGGAATCATCATGCTTCGCGATCCGGTCGAACGCGCCTGGTCGCACGCAAAAAAAACATTGGTGAGGGGAAAATCCGAGCCGGTCGGCTTTGAGCAATTCCGCGCGTATTTTGAAACCGACGGGCAGCGGCAGCGGGCGGATTATTCCTCAATGATTGCGGCTTGGAAGGCGCATCTCCGCCCCGGGAACTTGTACCTCGGACGCTACGACCGCATCGCCACCGAGCCCAGGCCATTCCTTGAGGACGTCGAGAGGTTTCTCGGCGTCACCACCCGAGCGCTCTTTTTCAACCGCCACCTGACGATCAAATTGAACCCGACGTCTGAGGCGCGAATGCCCGATGAGATCCGCGCATTTCTCGAAGAGTTTCTGGCCAGGGACGTGTCCGCCTATCGGCAGCTCCTCAAGGACATCGGCCCCGGCAGGGCCATCTGAAGAACCTTGCGGGAAAATTCCTCCGCCAGTGGCCTGGGCGTGATGCCGCTACGAGGATTGAGGGGATCGGGAACCATCAAGGAGTCAGAGGCTCAAAAGGATTCCACGGCCAGCCCCGGAACTCGCCGAAACTCACTGGCATTTGCTGTGACAAGAGCATGGCCATAGACGAGTGCCGTTGCTGCAATCCAGATGTCGTTTCCTCCAATGAGTGTTCCCACAGCAGAAAGTCCCCGGTAGATCTCCCCGTATTGCCACGAGACCTCCATATTCCATGGCAAAATGGGATAGGGCCGGCAAAGTTGGCCCCACGACCTGCGGGCATTGGCGGATTCGCCGCAAGCAAGCTCACCGGCCACCGTGAATGTGATATAGAGGTATTCTTTCGCGTATCGGGTCAGGAAGGCCTCCGTGCGGGCAGACAGACCTCGTTTCGATTCGCGCTCCGCTTGAATCACAAAACTGGTATCAAGAATCAAGCCCATGGGTTGTCGGGTAATGGATCATAACCGGCTGCCTTCTCGATAGCGTCGAGGTAGCGCTCGCTCACCCCGCTTCCCCCGGATCGAAGGTGCTTCTCAAGGGTCAAGCCAGTCAAGGGCGCATTGGGAAATGACGCCCGGCGAACGACTTCCGAGAAGGATTCCCCCGCCTTTTTTGCCTCCTTTAGCTTATCGTAAGCATCCAGCTCAAGACTGATTGTTTTGACTGCCATGCGCGAAACATGCATGAAAAGCATACAATTTGCAAGGTAATCCATAGAGAATCTCATCGCCGTGTTTGCGGTTCAGACCTCCTGATCCTGTCAATGGGATTTGATTTGGAAGGAAAAGACTGACGAGCCAATTTGAATTGTCGGGGCAGGGGCTGGCGGCTCTCTGCGCAGGAGCCGAAAGAAATCCGTTAGCTTCGCTCAGCAGCGGGGTGAGGAGCCGTCGCGGGGCGGGTGTTTTTCGGCTTCCTCGTCGGGGGTTTCGAAGGAAAACCCGTGCATTTTTTCTGTTTCGTCCGGGGTATGGAAGACTTTCCAGAGGCACCAGGCAAAGAGACTGGTGACGGAGCCCACGGAGAGAGCCATGACGATCCATCCTCCGGGAGTCATCGTTCCGGGTCCTCCTCGATGATTTGCGCGTAGGCGGGGGCCCGGGAGCTGAGGAGGGCGACAAACGATCCGAAGGCCACGACGAGGCCGACCGCCATCCAGGCCACGGGGTCCGGTGTGATAAAGAGGTCTTTCACGTAACTGCTGAACTCGGCCGGGCCTCCGCTGAACGAGATGCCGAATACGTTGACCAGGACCCAGAGCGAGAAGATGGTGAGGAGAAAGGCGGGGCAGAGGAACTTCATCACTGGAGCGAAGAAACGGGGGATGGGAAAGGCGGCTCCCCGGTCGGCTTCGGCAAGGCCTCGCTCGATGCCGTATCTCCAGGAGAAGACGAGGATTTGCGCGGTGGCGAGAACGAAGATCAGGAACGTGCCGACCCAGAAGTCCAGGGTGTCGAGGGCTTTGAGGTCCTTGCTGAAATAGACGACAAACATGGATCCGGCGGCGGTGATAAAGCCGAGGATGGCGACCGACTGCTTGCGACCGATGTTGAGGGCCTCCTCGAGGAAGGCGATGCCAGGCTGGAGCATCGAGAGCGAGCTGGTGATCGCGGCCAGGAAGAGGAGGAAGAAAAAGGTGGCTCCGAAGAACCATCCGAAGGGGAGCTTCGCAAAAACCAGAGGCAGGACGTTGAACCCGAGGGCAAACGTGCCCATGCCGGCCACCCCGGCGACGCCGAGAAAGGCAAACGCCGCCGGAAGCGTGATCAGCCCGCCGAGGCCAACCTCACAAAACTCATTGGCGCTGGTGGCGGACAAGCCGCTGAGCACGACGTCATCCTTGCGCGAAAGGTAGCTGGCGTAGGTAAGGATCACACCGAAGCCGACGCTGAGGGAGAAAAAGATCTGGCCGGCGGCTGCGAGCCAGAGCTGGGGTTTCTGGAGTTGCTCAATCACGCCCACGGTGCGGACGCGCACGTTGGGATCGGCCTTGGCGGCCTCCTGAGCCGCCCCGATGGCATTGGCTCCAATGACCTCCCTCTGCTTCACCCAATGGCCGTCCGCCAACTTCTCGACCTGCACTTTTTCCGGATTCCACATAAATCCGAGGCCGTTGAGCACATTGAAGTCCGGGTTGGCGGGATCCGGGGCCCCCAGGGTGAGGACGCGGATGAGGATAACCACGGCCAGGATGATCAACGAAGGCATGGCCCAGTTGCAGAACCATTCGATCCCTTTCGAGACCCCCCGGTAGATCAGGATGAAATTCAGGATGAAAACAAAAATCAGAAAGTCACCCACCTGGTTGAAGTGGAAGCCGATGGCGAGTCCATTTTCTTTCGCGCCGATGAAGGCTGTGAAAAAGCTTCCGGCGGCCTCGACCGAATCAAACTTCAGCCCCCCGTTGAGGAAATTGACCGCATAGCCGAGACACCAGGACTCGATGACCACGTAATACATGTAGATCACGACCGGCACGATGACCCCGATCACGCCGACATATTTTCCCCAGCGGGTGCGGAGAAAAAAATGGAAGACACCCGGGGAGGAATGGAGCCCGTGACGTCCGGCCAGGCGCCCCATCGTCCACTCCGCCCAGCAGATCGGCAGCCCGATCAGGAGCAGGGAAATGAAATACGCGATCATGAAGGCCCCGCCGCCGTATTGGGCGGCCTGCCCCGGAAACCTCAAAAAGTTGCCAAGCCCGACCGCACTTCCGGCCACTGCCATAATAACCCCCAGCCGTGATGACCAGCGCTCCTCCGCCATGCGGGGGAAGTTAGGCTGTCGGCCGTGCGCGTTGCAATCCCTTAATCCCGAAAATTGCGCAAAAGAAAAACCCCTTCCGGTCTTGCAACCGGAAGGGGTTTTCGTGGTTAAGTTATCCGGCTCGTCTTAGAACGAGAAGGTGACTTTCGCGCCGCCCCACACCGAGCTGGGCTGGGTGGTTCCAAACAGGTTGGAGAAGGCGTAGCTGTAGGCCACGTAGCCGTAGACGCTGATCACGTCGTTGATCTGGACGGGCAGTCCGAGACCGACTTCGACGTTGTTGGCGCCATTGAAGTAGTCAAAGGTGCCGCTGCTGGTCAGGCGGGCATTATACTGGAAGTTGGTGCCGTAGGCGACCCAGGGAGCCAGCGCAACCACGTCTTTGTAAACCGGGATGCTGCCATCCAAACGGAGGAGGAGGTAGCTGGAAGCCGATTTGGCAAAGCCTTGATTGTCGAGGTTGGGACCCACGTTGAAGAAGTAGGCGATCGACGGTGTGAGGCTCATGAACCCGAGGTCGAAGTCATACGCCGCTTTGACGTTGAGCTCGTTCGAGTAGAGGTTCGTGCCGGTCGGGAACAGGTAGTAGAAGATATACCCGGCGCTCAGCGAAAGGTCGCCGATGGTGTGGGTATAGCTCGTGTAGATGTCCACTTCCTTATACGAGGTGTTCGAGGTGCCGAAAGCAACCCAGGAACCAACAGTCAGGAAATCATTTTCCGTGATGTTCCAGGTGAAGCTGAGGTCGGTCCAGTAGATGCCCGAGCCGTAGTTGCTGTCGTTGCCGTAAGCGTCACGGAGGACGTTCACGCCGCGGAACATGTAGAGGCTGTCCCAGCCTGTGCTGAGCGCCGCATTATACCACTGGGTCGGCTCTTCGATGACAACCTTCTCTTTGAAGGTCTTTCCGTCTCCGGCGATCAGAGGTGTGCCCGCGAGGACAGCAGCCAAGCTCACCAGCGACACGATTTTGGTAGCGATTTTCATTTGATGTTTTTTCCTTTGTTTTTGTTTTTTTGGTGAAGAGGTCTTCCGGCTTCCGGTTGGACCTCTCCGGTTTTTTCACGCCTGTTGAGGCATGTCGAGTGCCCCAGTAAGCATGTGTTGTGCCAACTGGATACTCGGAGAAAACGGGGAGTCAAAACTTTTTTTAAATATTTTTGAACAATTCCAGCCAAGTCGCTGTCCCGATTTGATCACTTCCTGCAAATGCCAGGGAAGTTCAGGGGCCCGAGCGTAGGAAAAGAGTTCCCGGGGGCTTCGTTACTGGTATAGCAGGGCCTGCATGCTCACGAAGAATTTCAGCCTGTTTCTGGCCCTGCGCTACCTGAAGCCAAAGCGCACGTTCGTTTCCACCATCACGCTTGTCTCGATCCTTGGCGTCACCCTCGGCATCATGGTCCTGATCCTTGTCATCTCGGTGATGACCGGGTTTGAGCAGGAGCTCCGGCGGAAGGTGATCGGCTTTGATGCGCACATCGTGATTAGCAACCAGTCGGTGATGGAGGACTGGACCAAGACGATGGCTCTTTGCAGTCAGGAGCCGGAGGTGCTGGCGGTTGCGCCATTTGTTCAAGGCCCGGTGATCGTTGAGTTCAATAACCGGCGGCTGGCACCGAAGATCCGGGGCGTGGAGCCGGAGCTCGAGGACAAGGTTGTCAGCGTGAAAGAGTTCCTCATCGACGGGACGTATGATCTGGACGGAGACAAGACGGTGATGGGGAGCGAGTTGGCCCGGACGCTCGGAGCCGGGGTCGGGGACCGGATCACCGTCTACTCGCCGGGGAATCTCGACGCCATTTTTGACGAGCTGGACCGGCTCGAGAAGGAGGGAGACAAGTCGGCCGATGCGGCGGCGCTCAGGCAAATGATTCTCCCGAAGGAGCTCGAGATCACGGGGATCTTCGAGAGCGGCCGGTATCTTTACGACAGCGAATTCCTGATCGTGCCGCTCTACATCGGGCAGGAGCTTTACAGTCTGGGCGATGCCGTTCACGGGCTGGCCCTGAAAACCTCAGATCCTTACCTGGCCCCCGGGATCCGGGAGTCTCTCAATGCCAAGCTCACGCCACCCGATTTTGCGCTGACGTGGATCGATCTGAACAAACAGATCTTCGATGCGATCCGCATGGAGCGGAACGTCATGTTTTTCCTTCTGATGTTCATCGTGCTGGTCGCCGCGTTCGGGATCATGAACACGCTCATCACGGTGACGGTTCAGAAGACTCGCGAGATCGGGGTAATGAAGGCGCTGGGGGCGAGGACGCACCAGATCATCGGGGTGTTTCTGGCTCAGGGGATGGTGGTGGGCGTCTTCGGAACGATTGCCGGACTGGCTCTCGGGATCAGCATGGTTCACTACCGGAACGAGGTGAGCCAGTGGCTTGCGACCGCGCTGGGCATCGAGATCTTTCCACGATCCGTTTACCAGTTCAGCGAAATCCCGGCCCAGGTTATCCCGTCGGATGTGGCGATCATCTGCGTGAGCGCGTTCTTTATTTGCTCGTTTGCGGCGCTGATCCCCGCTTGGTTCGCGGCGCGCCTTGATCCGGTCAAGGCCCTACGCTATGAGTAATTGACACGGCCCCGGCAGCGGGTTATGTCCCCAACATGCTCGACACCAATGACCCCGAGGACCGCCAGATCCGTATCCTCCTGATCTCTGCCGCCAGCGTGGCCGTGCTCGGGCTCCTTACCGTCGCCACCGTCGTCACGGTGATGATCTCGCTGAATTTTAATTTTCTGAACTGGATGGAGTAGCGTTGGGGTCGCCGTGAATCTTGGCGGAGGCCGAGCAGAGGCAGGCTCCCAGAAAGATGATGACGCCGGAAATATACACCCAGAGCAGGAGGAGCATCATAACTCCGACGGCCCCGTAGATCGCGTTGTAGTTCACAAATCTGGGCAGATAGTTGACGAAGGCATTCTGGCAAATTTGCAGGGAGAGAGTGACCAGCAGGGCCGGCATCCAGACCTGGCGGAAGAAAACCCGTCGCCGGGGGGCGAGCATATAGAGAAGGGTGAAAGAGTAGAAGAGGACGCCGCCGGCAACCAGGTAGCGGCCGAGGTCGAATAGACCTAGCAGGCGGTCGAGGTCGAGTGCGGGAAGTTGCTTCTCCGCAAAATCTTGAAAGGTGACGAAGATTTTTTTGGCTCCCTGGAGGAGGGCGGGGGCAACGAGTCCGATGAGGAGGGCGCTGCCCAGCACGGCGATCATGAGCAGGTTTTTGAGGGGAAGCTGCCACCAGGGGATTTCGATCGTATGCCAGGCCCGATTCACGCCCCGGACCAGAGCTTGAAAAAACCGCAGGGAGCTCCAGATAAGGATCCCCACGGAGACGGCCGTGACGCTCCCGCGCGAGCTTTCAAGCGAGCCGACCATTTGCCAGAGGAATTCCTGCTCGTCCCGGCCCATCGGAAAATACCTCTGCACGGTTTTGATGACCTCGTGCGGGGCAAGGATGGCGGAACCGAAGGTCAGGATCAGGGCAAAGAGCGGGACCAGAGAAAATAAGGCGTAGTAGGCGAATGAGGCAGCCCGCTGCTCGCCATCAATTCCGGAAAATGTCCGCACCGCCTCCCAGGCGATCCGGGGCCACTCCCGCATTTGCTTCCACACCCAACGCATGTCGGGCACCCTACCCGGAAGCACCGGCGGATCACAATCCTCCATTCGATTTTTCCAGAGCCACGACAGCCTCTCGTCCCGCCGCGCGGATTTGCCTTGCGCCGGTGGGCGGTGCGGGATATGGGGCGTGCATGCGTGCGATCATGATCCTGATATTTGCGGTGGCGATTGCCGGGCGAGGCTTTGCGGAAGAGGACGGCGTGGTGGATGCCGCTGGGGCCGCGGGGGCCGTTGGCTCCACGGTGGAGATGGTGGACATTGTCACCCAGGTGGTGCAGAAGGAATCCGGTCCGGTTTTCCTGAATTTCGGGGGTGTCTTCCCCAAGGAGACCATCGCAGCTGTGATTTTTGCCGCAGCCGTTTCGAAGTTTCCCGGCGTGAAAGAGATGGAAGGCCGGAAGGTGCGTGTCTCGGGAGTCGTGAGTGATTATCAGGGACACCCGCGGATCGTCCTCCGCGAGCCGGGGCAGCTGGTTCCCGAACCGGAATAGCTGTCACCCGCTCTCCTCACCGCAGGGAATTTTCTCGACAGTCCGATGGAGTGCAGGCGAGATGGGGAACCTTATGAAAGTCGGCGTTTTTTCAGCGATCCTCAGCAATCTCCCCCTTGATCAAGCCTTGGCCCACATTGCCGGGCTGGGATGTGACACCGTGGAGCTCGGAACGGGGGCTTATCCCGGCGACGCGCATTGCAAACCGGCGGAGCTCCTCTCCAGTAAACCCCGGCGGGCGGAGTTTTTGAAGACCGTGTCAGGAAGCGGCCTCGAGATCAGTTCGCTTTCCTGCCACGGGAACCCTCTTCATCCAGACCCTGCCATTGCCCGATCCCACCACAAGGTCTTTGAGCAGACCCTGCGGCTGGCCTCCGAGATCGGCGTGAAGGTCGTCACCACGTTTTCCGGTTGCCCGGGCGACCACCCGGGCGCAAAATTTCCCAACTGGGTCACCTGCCCGTGGCCTCCCGATTTTCTGGAAATTCTTGACTGGCAGTGGAATCAAGTGGCCATTCCCTACTGGAAAAAACAGGCCGCCACCGCGCGTGCGCTTGGCGTCAAAATTGCCTTTGAAGCCCACCCCGGCTTCCTTGTCTACAACCCGGAGACCCTGCTCAAGATGCGCGCGGCCTGCGGCTCCGTGATCGGGGCCAACTTCGATCCCAGCCACTTTTTCTGGCAGGGCATCGATCCGGTGAAGGCGGTTCGGGCTCTGGCAGGCGCCATCCACCACGTCCATGCCAAAGACACCGGGCTTTACCCGGTGAATGCCGACGTCAACGGCTACCTCGACACCAAGCACTACGGGGATGAAAAAAACCGCGCGTGGATTTTCCGGACCGTCGGCTATGGCCACGGCGCGGATTTTTGGTGTGACTTTGTCAGCACCCTGCGGTTGTGCGGGTATGATGGGACGCTCTCCATGGAACACGAGGACAGTCTGATGAGCCCGGCGGAAGGTCTGAGAAAAGGCGTCGAGTTTCTGCAGTCCATCGTGATCCGCGAAAAAAAGGGGCAGGTGACCTGGGCTTGAGACCATTTTGGGCCCATGATTCGAAACGTGATCCTCGACTGGTCAGGGACCCTGGCTGACGATTTGGGCCCGGTCTTGGATGCCACCAATGGCATTTTCCGGGAGTACGGACGCAAGGAGCTCTCGCTCGAGGAATTTCGGCGGCATTTTCGGCTCCCGTTCTCTGGATTCTATGCCGAACTCCTCCCCGAGGCGACCTCAGAGGGCCTCGAGGCACTCTACGAACGGTTTTTTGAAGGGCTCCAGGACGGCATTGAGCTGCTGCCCGGCGCACGGGAGTTCCTTGGATTTTGCCGCCAGACACGGCGGCGAACGTTTCTTCTGAGCACGATCAAGCCCGAGCACTTTGAGCGCCAGGCCGCCCGCCTCGGCGTCAAAGAGTATTTCGATCACTGCTATGTCGGCATCATGGACAAGCGTGAAAAAATCCGGGAGATCCTCGCGACCCACGCCCTTGATCCGGCCGAGACGATTTTTGTTGGAGACATGGTGCATGACCTCGAAACGGCGCGACATGGCGGGATATTCGGGGTGGCGGTATTGACGGGATTCGATCCTCCCGATAAGCTTCTCAAAGGTGATCCCGCCCTCGTCGTTCGCGATATGTGGGCGCTCGCCGCCATCTTATGAATGAAATTTGGATCAAATCGCTGAAGGTGCAGTCGAGAGTTGGAGTCTCCGAAGAGGAGCGCAGTCAACCCCAGGAGCTCGAGATCGACCTCTGCATCCAGCCAGTGGCCCCGTTTCCCTATATGAACGATGATGTCATGCGGACAATCGACTACTCCGCCGTGGCCAGCCGGGTGCGCGGGCTCGCCGACGAAGGTCCCAGGCATCTCATCGAGACGCTCGCCGCCGAAGTGGCCCGCCTGCTCGTGGATGAGTTTCACGCGGTGACGGTGACGGTCGAGGTTCGGAAATTCGTGCTGCCCGGCACCGATTACGTCGCTGTCCGATGCCGTCTGGAGCGTTGAGCACGCCCGGACGCGCAGCGGGTTCCCGCGCGGGCAAACGGGCAAAAGCGGTGGGGATTTTTCGCTATCTGCCAACTGCTCTGCTGGCCTGCCTGTTTCTGGCGTCCTGCCACCGGCAGGCACCGGAACCGCCTGTCCAGGAAAGTGCCCCGGAGGCCCCGCGTCTGGCCCGCCAGCTGGACGCCGATCTGCTGCGCGTGCGGGAGGAGGCCAGCCGCCTCGCCTCAGTTGTGGAGAATCTCTACGCCAATAAGGACCAGATCCTACCGGGAATCGATCGCTCGAAATACAATTTTACTCCGGACGGAGCCTATCACAAAGCGATCAACGATGGCACCGGAGCCCTCTGGATCTCCGGCGCAACACCCATTACCGACAGCGTCCGGGAAGTGGCCTACTTCACCGAACCCCTGGATTCCGTCTTCCTGCGAACCACCCGCGACTTTCCTGAAGTCAGCCAGGCTCACTATAACGACAAAAACAACCTGAGCCGGATTTTCCCCTGGATTGACGCAGCCACCCAGTATCCGCCCAAGCTCGAAAATTCCAAATTCCAGTTTTTCTACCTGGCAGATTCGGAGCACAATCCGTCCCGGCAGGCGCTCTGGGTGGATGAACCCTATGTGGACCCGGCTGGCCGGGGATGGACGGTGAGCGCAACCGCCCCGGTCTATTCCAAAGATGAGATGCAAGGGGTGGTCGCCCTCGACGTCACGACATCCACAATTATCGACCGGTATTTCAAATCCCAGATGGTGCCGCTCGTTGTCGTCGCCAAGAATGGGGTCGTCGTCGCGGCGACAGAGAAGGCGATCGAACTCCTCGAAATGCCGCCTCTCAAAGACCACAAATACCTTGAAACCGTGCGGCAGGACACCTTTCAGCCAGACGACTACAACGTTGGGAAAAGCCCGGTGAGAAGCGTCCGGGATCTGGCCCAGAAAATTCTTGGCAAAGAAGCTTCTTCCGTGGACGTCAAACTCGCAGGAAAAACCTACACCGCCATCGCTGTCCCGGTTCAGGAAACCGGATGGAAGGTGGTGGAATTTGTTGCCAATTGATGGCAGCCTTGGGGGCCTTTAGGAATACCATGTCACGACCTGTTAGTTTTTTTGATGCCCTCCGGCATTCCTCCTCTGCTCCAAGCTACTGCGGGAAGGCCTCTTTTATGTTTCCATCGGCGGCGTCGACAATCGGGCGCATCCCGCGCAGCATTTTTTTAGCTCCCGCCTGAACTGCCTCAATGAACCCTCCGGACATGAAATGGTCATTTCTCCGCCTTCCGTTCCTGCTGGCCGCACTGGCTGCGGGAGGCTTGCTTCTGGGCGGATCCTGGTTGACCTACCAGCTCCGGACATCCCAAATCCAGCTGGCCGGGGATGAGGTGCGCCAGTTGTCCCGGGGGCAGGGACAGCAGCTTTTGGATGAGTTCGCCCACTTCGAGGAGACCTTCACCTTTTCACTGGCGACCATTCCTTACAGCAATCTCCTTTTGGACGGCTCCTCCTCGCCCGACAGCACGGGTTCCGTGAGCCGCTTCCTCTATTTGAACCATCCACTGCTCGTCGAACTTCGCGTCTATGAGAAAAAAGGATACGGGCGCACAATCCGAATCGGGGAGAACAATTACCTTTCCATTTCCCCTTTGAGCAGCCGCGCAGACTGGATGGCGGTCGGCCCACGCGAACTGGCCATCACGGGGTTGATCCAGGAAGGGGACGGCGCGATTTCCTGCCATGTGGTGGCCGTGCTCAACCCCGATGCACTGGCCCGACAGCAGCTAACCCGGTTCAGCCTCGCCCATCCCTCGCTTTGGTCCGCACTTTACTCCCAGGATGGCCGCCCCCTTGTCCTCCGAAACGGGGCCCGTCTCTTTGACGATGTCGCCGTCCCCGTGGATTTTCAACAGCAGTTGATCGCTGACATCGAAAGCAAGCTTGAGGGACACGGGATGCATCCGGCGCAGGTTTCCGGGAACCACTTCACCTGGATTTCCTCCTATGTCCCGCTTGCTTTTCACGGGTGGCGTGCCGCCGTTCTTATCGCGGCCGAAGAGCGAAGGATCCTCCACCCGGTGGCCCGCGCGGCCGGAATCATCCTCATTGCAGCCGTTCTTTTTGTTGCCCTGCTTGTCGCCGTCTTCATCCTCCTCCTCCGCGAAATCCTTGGACATCAGAAGGCATTGGAATCCAGCCGTAGGCGCATGGCTGCGATTTTGGAGACAGTTCAGAGCGGTATTGTCCTCGTGGAGGGAGAGGACGAACGCATCGTCGATGCTAACCCTGCCGCCTCACAGATCCTTGCCGTGAACCACTTGGAGCTTGCCGGACGGAGGGCCTCGGAGTTCTTTCCTCCCGGAATCTACTCGGATTCGGAGGACTGCAACTCGTCCGGCACGGAGGCGATGCTACGGAGAGCGGATGGACAGGAATGCCCTGTCCTGCTCAATTGTGGCCGGGTGGCCGTGGGTCACTCTTTATTCCGCCTTTTCTCCTTCGTGGACATCCGCTCCATCAAGGAATCCCAGGATCGCCTTCTCGTTACCCAGGGCCGGCTCAAGGAGGTCAATAAATCCCTCCATGCGGCAATCCGGCGCGCCGAAGAAGCCGCCAGCGTCGCGGAGAAAGCGAATGCGGCAAAAAGCACGTTCCTTGCAATGATGAGCCATGAGATCCGGACCCCACTGAACGGGGTCATCGGATTCACAGGGCTCCTGCTTGAAACCAAGCTCGACGCGGAGCAGCGCGGCTACGCGGGAACCATCCGTACGAGCGCGGATACCCTCCTCACCCTGATCAACGATATCCTCGACTTTTCAAAAATCGAGAGCGGGCGGCTTGAATTCGAGAAGGTGCCCGTCGATCCTAAATCCTGCCTGCGCGATGCGGGCGCGCTCCTGGAATACGCTGCCCGCGAGAAGGGCATCGAGATCCGTTTCCAAATTGATAAGGCCGTTCCCCCGGCGATCCTCGCCGACCCCGTCCGGCTCAGGCAGGTCTTTGTCAACCTGATGAGCAACGCGGTGAAATTCACGAAAAAAGGCTTCGTGGAGGTCCGACTTTACCTTGATTCCCCGACCCATCTCCACATGGAGGTTCAAGATACCGGAATTGGCATCCCCCCAGAGCGCATGAGCTCTCTCTTTGAGCCGTTTACCCAGGTCGATGCCAGCACCACCCGAAAATATGGCGGAACCGGCCTCGGGCTCGTGATCAGCCGGCGACTTGTCGACATGATGGGCGGCCACATCCACGCTGAAAGCGAGTCAGGGAAGGGTAGCACATTCCATGTGTTGCTCCCTGTCGAATCGCCTCCTTCCGCCCCTCCACCCTCTGCAGTTCTTCCCTCCGCTTCAACAGCGCCCTTCCCTCAGGAGACCTTCCAGCCTCTTCGCCTGCTTCTGGCTGAAGACAACGAGATCAACCTGAAGCTCGCAGCCATCCTCCTCCGGAGACTGGGCTTTGAGCCGGACTCCGTCATCAATGGTGCCCAAGCGGTCGAAGCAGCGCGCACCGGGCGCTACGATGTCATTCTCATGGACTATCAAATGCCCGAGATGGACGGCCCCTCCGCCACGCGGCAAATCCGTAAGGAGGAGGCAGAGGACGTGGACCGGCCCAGGGCCTGGATCGTGGCCGTGACCGCCAATGTCATGGAGGAGGACAGGAAGGTGGCTTCCGACGCAGGCATGGATGATTATCTCACCAAACCGCTGAGGTCAGAGGAACTGCGACTGGCCCTCCTCCGCGCTCGAAGGCCATCCGGCCCACTGTCCTCAGGTGGAGTCGAACCACCATCTGAGCTTTAGGAGAGCCCTGCTCTATCCGCTTGAGCTATGAGGACGTTGAAAATCAGTTAGCTATGATTTTATAACATTTTCTCACTTTATAGGGCAGACCATAAAGTTGAACCATGTTTTCACATCTCCCTTCGTATGTACCCATGTTCAAGTCGTGCAGCAAGCCCCGTTTTTTCATCGATAGGAGGCCGCGCTGGCAAGTGATACGCACATGGACCCCGCGACGGATCTCACGAGCAGTGGCTGCCAGGAAACAAGGAACGCGTCACCGCCGATCCCTCCTGCGCAAAAGCCCTCAGCTCCCTTTGTTTATGATTCTAAAAGAAACGCTCTGAGCCCCGTCGCCCCTGACCTTGCCCGCCCTCAATAACCCCGGTGCGCGGGCCCAACGGCGGGCTGGTCGTCGGGCATAAATCCGCTATGGTCTTGCGGATGGTTTGGCCTTGGATTATTTCGGCGATGGGTGGATCGGCGATGGTTTTGTGCTTTGCGCCGTTTGGGTGGGGGGATTTTTGCTGGGTGGCGCTGGTGCCGCTCATTTGCGCGATCTGGTTTTCCGTGCCGTGCGGACGCCGGCCGTGGCTTCGTGCGGCGGGGCTGGGGTTCGTTTTTGGCGCGGTGTATTTTGGCGGGAGCCTGTTCTGGCTGACGACGCTCACCGGCCCCGGGTGGGTCGCCCTCTCTTTGTATCTGGCGGTGTATCCGGCAATGTGGGCGATTTTTCTTCACTTTGTCGCAACCCCGCGTGGAGAGGATCGCAAGGGGCGGCCTGCGTGGCTGAGCTCGTTGGGCAACCTGCGGGTGTGCGGGCTGGGAGCAGCGGCCTGGGTGGCGCTCGAATGGCTGCGCGGGGTCATTTTTCCACAGTTCCCCTGGAACAGCGTCGGCATTGCGCTCGGGGAAAATATCCCGCTCATTCAAATCGCCGACCTGACCGGCGTCGGGGGGATTTCATTTCTGGCAGTGATGGCCAACCTCATGATCGTTACGACGGTGCGGCGACTCTCGATCGAGATCCGGCTCGGAGCGCGGCGTCCGCACTATGATTTTGCGATCACGGTGGCTCTGGTGGCGATGGTCTGGGGATACGGAATCCGGCAGATGTTCGCCCCGGCCCCGGAGTCAACGGATTTCACATTTGCGGCCGTGCAGGCGAATATCCCGCAGAACGTCCGCAACGACATCACCTTCGAAGCCGACGTGCTGGCGGCGCTGACCAGGCACACCGATGCGGCACTGGCCATGCGGCCGGACCTGATCCTCTGGCCGGAGTCGGCCACCCCGCGACCTGTTTTCAACGACCAGACGACATGGGATGCGGTGAGGGCAATTGCGGAGCGCCACGATGGGGATTTCCTGCTGGGGACCGTGCATTTCAGCGAGCAGGGCGATTACAACTCAGCGGTGCTGCTTTCCGATCACGGCAGGGAAGCCCAGATGTATCACAAAATGCACCTTGTGCCATTCGGCGAGTATGTGCCCCTGCGCAAAGCCTTCCCGCTCTTTGCCTGGATCGTCGGCGACCTCGTGCCCGGCGACTTCGATCCGGGCCCGTATCCGGTGGTCTTTGAGATGTCCTCGAAGCCGGTCAAAGTCGGCCCGCTGATCTGCTTTGAGGACGTCCTTGGCGATCTGGCGCGGGAATTTGCCCTGCGCGGGGCGCAGGCCTTTGCGGTGGTGACCAACGACGGATGGTTCCTCAACAGCGCCGGCTCCCGCCAGCACCTCGCCCACGCGGTTTTCCGCTGTGCCGAAAACAAAATCCCGATGATCCGGGCGGCCAACACAGGAGTCACCTGCCAGGTGGACCGGTTCGGGATGGTGCGCGAAACCCTCCAAAACGAGGCAGGCAGCACGTTCATCGAGGGGGTGCTCTTTGGAAAACTTTCGGTTCCGAACAAGCCCCAGCCGACATTTTACGCCCGCTACGGGGAGGTTTTTTCGATCCTTTGCCTGATCATTTCCGTCCTTGCGGCGGCCGTTTCTGCCATTCGCCACCGGAAAATCAAACTTTCCGCTTGTCCACCGCCTTCCGAAACGAAACCCTTGCCCTGATGAAAGCTCTCGTGACCGTCATGCCCAAACCCTCCGTCCTCGACCCCCAAGGTGCCGCCGCCGCCGAGGCGATGCGCCACCACGGCCTTGAAAAAGTCGGGCGCGTGCGCATTGGCAAGGTGATCGAAATCGAGCTCCCCGACGGCGCATCCGAAGCCACCCTCCATGAAGTCGCCAAGGACCTGCTCTCGAACCCGGTCATTGAGGACTACGAGTTGCAGGTGATGAACCACTAACGGCCACTAAAAGCCACTAAATGCCAGAGCAAGCTGATCCGTTGTTCAAGAAGGAGGGTTACGCCCTGATGGGGGCCGCATTCGAGGTCTACAAGGAAAAGGGCTGTGGCTTTTTGGAAGCCGTTTATCAGGAGTGCATGGAGCGCGAGTTGGCCGCGCAAAAAATCCCTTTTCAGGCGAAACTCCGTCTCAAGATTTTCTACAAAGGAGAGCCGCTGCTCCAGGGCTACGAGGTGGACCTGCTTGCCTTCGATGGAATTGTCACCGAACTCAAAGCGGTAACAAAGCTCCTGCCCGAGCATGAGGCCCAACTTCTCAATTATCTGCGTGCCACAGGAAAACGGGTTGGCTATCTCATTAATTTCGGAGCCCACCCGCAACTCGAGTGGAAACGCATGGTGCTCTGAACATTTAGTGACATTTAGTGAAATTTAGTGGTTAAAACATCTTCATGAAATTTGCCGTCCTTCGATTCCCCGGTTCCAACTGCGACCAGGATTGCGTCCATGCGCTGAACGCGATTCCCGGCGCCTCTGCCGACTACGTCTGGCACAAAGACACCTCGCTGGCGGGGTTTGATGCGGTCGTGGTGCCGGGTGGATTTTCCTACGGCGACTACCTGCGCTGCGGTGCCATCGCGCGGTTCTCGCCGATCATGAAAAGCGTGCGTGACTTTGCGGCAGCTGGTGCGCCGGTCATCGGAATCTGCAATGGATTCCAGATCCTCTGCGAGAGCGGCCTGCTGCCCGGGGCGCTGGTCCGCAACCGGGGACTCCACTTCATCTGTGAGCACGTCGGGCTCCGCGTGGAGCAGCACGATTCGCGGTTCACGAATGCCGCTTGGACGGGACAGATCCTGAACATCCCGATTGCGCACGGCGAGGGGTGCTATTTTGCCGATGCGGAGACCCTTGCGCAGCTGAACATCAACGGCCAGGTCCTCCTCCGCTACTGCGACACCCAGGGCCGGACATCCGACGCAGCCAACCCGAACGGCTCGTGCGAGAACATCGCCGGCATCCGCAACGAGGCCGGCAACGTCTTCGGCCTCATGCCCCACCCCGAGCGCGCCTGCGACCCCGCCCTCGGCAGCACCGACGGACTCGCCATTTTCGAAAGCATTCTCAAAGGATGATGATAAGGATGAAGGCTCAAGTCCGAAGGATGAAGTGGGGCCGCTTTGCGTCCGAGTGCCGCGCTCCGCGCGGGATTCCTTTATCCTTCATCCTTCAGCCTTCCTACTTTTTATGATTACTCCTGAAATCATCGCCAAGCACGGCATCACGCCGGACGAATACGAACGCATCCGGGAGATCCTCGGGCGGGATCCCAACTTCACTGAGCTCGGGGTTTTCTCCGTCATGTGGAGCGAGCACTGCTCGTATAAAAATTCAAAGCTGGAGCTGAAAAAATTCCCGACAACAGGCCCGCGGGTTTTGGTGAAGGCGGGTGAGGAGAATGCCGGGGTCATCGACATTGGCGACGGCTGGGCGATGGCGTTCAAGATGGAGAGCCATAATCACCCGAGCGCAGTCGAGCCCTTCCAAGGCGCGGCAACGGGCGTGGGCGGGATCATTCGTGACATTTTCACGATGGGGGCCCGTCCGGTCTTTTCGATGAACTCGCTACGGTTTGGCGACATCCGGGGCGACTCGGCGGAAGCACGCACGAACCGTCGGCTCTTTGAGGGCGTGGTCGCCGGGATTTCGCACTATGGAAATTGCATCGGCATCCCGACGATTGGCGGAGAGGTGTATTTTGACGACAGCTACGCCGGCAATCCTCTGGTGAACGTCTTTTGCCTGGGCGTGCTGCGGCACGACCAGATCGCCCGCGGCGGGGCAGTTGGCATCGGCAATCCGGTCTTCTACGTGGGAGCGGAGACCGGCCGGGACGGCTTGGCTGGCGCTGCCTTTGCCTCCCGCGAGCTCACCGAGGAATCCAAGGAAGACCGTCCGGCTGTCCAGGTCGGCGACCCTTTCCGCGAAAAGCTTCTTCTCGAAGCCTGCCTCGAGCTTCTTGCCAGCGGGTGCGTGGCGGGCATCCAGGACATGGGCGCCGCCGGCCTCACCTGCTCAACCTGCGAGACCGCCAGCCGCGGCGGCACCGGCGTCGAGATCGATGTCAACCTCGTCCCCAAGCGCGAGACCGGGATGACCCCCTACGAAATCCTCCTCTCCGAATCCCAGGAGCGCATGCTTGTCATCGTCAACAAAGGAGAGGAAGACAAGGTTCGCGCGATCTTTGAAAAGTGGGACCTCCCCTACGCCGAAGTTGGCGTGGTGAATGACGACGGCATGATGCGCGTGCGCGAAGGGGACTCGGTCGCCGTCGAGATCCCGGCCCGCAAGCTTGCGGACGACGCTCCTCTCTACGCCCGCGAGGTCGCAGAAAAAAAATCCCCCGAGCCGCTCGACCTGTCGGCCATTCCCGAGGCTGATCCCGTGGCCGCCCTCAAAACCCTTTTGGCCCACCCCAGCATCGCCTCGAAGCGCTGGGTCTGGCGCCAATACGATCACATGGTCCGCCTCGGCGCCACGGTTCTCCCGGGCTCCGATGCGGCTGTCTTTGTCGTGAGGGAAGCCAACAAAATCCTCGCGGCGAGCACGGACTGCAACGCGATCTACTGCCGCCAGGACCCGCGTGAGGGCGCGAAGATTGCCGTGGCCGAGGCCGCTCGCAACATCGCCTGCACCGGCGCGATCCCGCTGGCCCTCACCGATAACTTGAATTTCGGCAACCCCCACAAGCCGGAAAATTTCCTCCAGCTTCGCGAGGCGGTCGAGGGTCTGGCCGAGGCCTGCCGGAAATTTGACACGCCAGTGACCGGCGGCAACGTGAGCCTCTACAACGAGAGCCCGGCCGGCGCGATCGATCCGACCCCGACCGTCGGCATGGTCGGCATCGTCGAGGACCACAAGCACGTCACCACCCAATTTTTCAAAGAGGCCGGCGACGCGATCATCCTCATTGGCAGCCCGGGCGACGAGCTGGGGGCCTCGCACTATCTGCTCGCCGTCCATGGCCTCAAGGCCGGGCCGCCGCCGAAGCTCGACTACGACACGGAACTCGCCGTGCAGGATGCCGTGCGCTTCCTCATCCGCGAGGGACTGGTCCAAAGCGCCCACGACTGCGCCGAGGGCGGCCTCGCTGTTGCCCTGGCCGAGTCCTGCATGTCCGGCGAAAAAATCCTTGGTGCAAATATTGAGCTCACCCCGGACGCCACGCGGGTCGATGTCTCCCTCTTCAACGAGTCGCAGTCCCGCATCGTGATCTCCGTTGCACCGGACAATGCTGAGAGCGTGCTGGCGGCCTTGGAATCGCGCGGCGTCCCCGCCCAGCGCATCGGCACCGTCCATGCCGATCCCAACCTCGGAATCTCCGCTGCCGGCAAATCATTTGATTGGCCGCTGGACGACCTCCGCCAGACCTGGGGCGCCGCCATCGGCGACCTGATGGACGCGTAACCCTGGAGCATTTTATGGAATATTGTGGCTGACCAGAAAAAGCGGATCATCAGCCTTGTGAGCCTGCGCGGACCTGGTCGAGAATGATGCCTGCGAATCCGGGATCGGTGCCGATGGCGCTGCCGTAATACAGTCGCCGGCCTCGAAGGAGGTGGGGGTTGTGCTTGAAGACTTCCGATTGGCTCGCCGCCTGCCCAGGCTCGGCAACGATTCCGAGAAGGACCGGAATATCCTGGTAGCTGTGCAGGCCGTCAGAGATGAAAAATGGGACGACGACCACGTTGGGCCGGGTGGTGAACGAATCCCACTCGTTGATGAGCGGAGGCTCTTCCATGTAAGCGGCCGCCACTTCGGCGTATTCGCCTGTTTCGGAGATCCTCTGGACTTGGAGCTTTGCTGCGACGGCGGAATTGTCGTTGAGGCCCGTCCCATGGCCGACGATGAGCAGGCTGGTTTCCTGTGTGGGAGCATCGGGGGCCACGGCCTTCGCCTCGCGCATGAGGAGCTCCGTCATCCGCGGATGGCTTCCCGCCGGCTCGCAATAGTGGATCGTTCGGCCGTCCCGCCGCGTCACCGGACCGCCCAGTTCCATCTCGCGCGGGATGATGGTGCGGGTGAAATAACCCTCGCTGATGAAATTCGGGACGACGTAGATCTCCGGGCTGTCCACCATGCGCAGGACCTCGCGGTAGGACGGCTCCTCCTTCCAGAAGCAGGAGACAACCTCGCGGAAAATTCCCCGCCGCCGGATTTCGTCCGCATGGACATGCGTCGGAGTGCTGGAGTCGGGGTTCAGCGTCGAGCCGTGGCCGGCGATAATGAGAGCGGAGTTGGCGTAGGGATTCATTCGAGGAGCTCGGCGCAGACTTTTGCTGCGTCGAAGTGTTTCTCTGCATACGCTCGTGCCGCCGCGCTGTGATGCATGTAGTTTTCGGAAACCCGGTCCAAAGCGGCCGCCGCCTCGGCCGGCGTCTCAAAAGCTAGGACCCCCTCGCCCGAAGGAAGGTGGTCGGTCCAGCCGGTATCCTGCACCACCACCGGTTTCCCCGCGGCCAGATAGCAGGCGCTGCGGCAGCTGAACCACCCGCTCCGCGAGCGCACATAGCCGTTCTTGGCAATGCTCCACTCGCCTTTCGAATTCGTCAAAAAGTCGTGATAGCTCGCATAGTCGGGGATGTGGACATCCGGCTCGATGATCGCCCAGCCTTTCTCCGCCAGCATGTCGGTCGGACGGCCCTGACCGACCCCCTGCCCCATCGCCAGCACAAATTTTTCTTGGGTAAGCGAAGGGAGGTCGAGGAAGCGGGAAAATTCGAGGTCCTTCTGCCCGTAGGTGAGACCTTCAAATTCCTTCGGTGCGTAGCTGGCCCAGTTCATGACCGTCGTCCAGGCGCCGTCGGCAACGTGGCCCGCACCGGGAGGCATGAGGGTCGTGTTGTTCCACCAATCCAGCGCCACCGGCTGGACGGTCCGCCGCCAGCGCAGCCCGCACTCCGGCACAAGGCAGCCCGCCTCCCCGATGTTCAGCCCAAACGAGTAGTGCCGCTCGTGCTGGCGGATGCGTGTTCCAAATTCCGAGTCCGGAGCAGCTGCAAGGCTGATGTGTGTGAACATCGGATCTCCGTCGAGGAACAGCTTCATCGGGATGGCCGCCGTCGGTTCTCGCAACCAGCAGGCCCCGGAGACATTGGCCAGCACATCGGCCGACGCGAGGATCTTCTCGGCCTCCTCCGGGCCGGCGGGGCCGTGGTAGGTGCTGTCCGCCCCGTTGCGATAGATCCAGCGGTCCCCCATGTCGAACTCCCGCATCACGCGACCGAGATACCCCGTATTGTGAGAGCAGTCCGCACTGGGCTCCTGTTTCACCGGGTCGTAGGCCCAGGTCGACGTGTCCTCCAAATACCAGACATCATGCCCCAGCGCACGAAACCCCAGCACGTATTGCATGTAATCCCATGTGACCCCGCCAAAAGCGTATTGCCCGATCAGCCCGGTGACGACAACTCTCATTCCCAAGCCATACCCAACTTCCCGAAAGGCAACGAGGATTCTTTTCCGTGAGGGAAGGCTCGCGCGGCAGGCCCCCGGTCGGCCGGGCGTGGACATTTCGGGCGGTTCAGCTACGTTTCAGGGCATGATTGTTGGAATTGATTTGGGCACGACACACTCCCTGATTGGCGCGATGCAGTCCGGGTTTCCTGTTCTGGTGGCGGATGAATCCGGGGAGCGGCTGACGCCGTCGGCGGTTTATTTTCCGGATGAGGGAGCCGCTGCGGTGGGAAAGGCCGCGCTGGCGCAACGGGCCGTCCGGCCGGACCGTGTGGTGACCTCCGTGAAGCGCTCAATCGGGATACGGACGACTGCTGTGGGAGGAGGGCTGACGCCGGAGCAAATTTCCGCGCTGATTCTGCGCAAGCTGAAAGCCGATGCCGAGCGCGCCTTCGGGGAGCCGGTGGATCGCGCGGTGATCACGGTCCCGGCGTATTTCAACGACGCGCAGCGCTCGGCCACCAAGCGGGCGGGCGAGCTGGCTGGCTTTGTGGTCGAACGGATCGTGGCCGAGCCAACGGCGGCCGCGCTAGCTTATGGGCTCGACCGCCTTGGCGAGAATGCGCGGGTGGCTGTCTACGACCTTGGGGGTGGGACATTTGATGTCTCTGTCCTGCAGTTTCAAGGCGGCCTCTTCGAGGTTTTGTCCACAAACGGGGACACTTGCCTGGGCGGCGATGACCTGGATGCGGCGCTGGCGGACGCCTGGAAGGTTTCTCTTTATGAAGCGGAGCACATCAAGCGCGGGCTGAGCGCATCAGAGGAATTCGAGGTGGCCGGGCGCGTCTATACCCGGGCCGAAGCGGAGGCAGCCTGCCGCCCGATCATCGAGCGGACCCGCAAACACTGCATCCGCTCGGTCGGGGATGCGAAACTGGCGATGGCTGACCTCGATGCCGTCATCTTGGTCGGCGGAGCCACGCGCATGCCGCTGGTCCGCCACTTCGTCGCGGAGATTTTCGGCAGGGATCCGGATACCAGCCAGCATCCGGATGAGGCCGTTGGACTGGGAGCGACGATTCAGGCTGGCATCCTGAGCGGGGAGGTGCAGAACATCACCCTCCTCGACATCACCCCGCTTTCGCTCGGCATCGAAACCTTCGGTGGACTCATGAATGTGATCATCCCAAGAAACACAACGATCCCCTGCAAGGCTGGCGAGATGTTCACAAATGCGGTGACCAACCAGAGCGGCATGCGGATCTCCGTGCTCCAGGGCGAAAGGGAGATGGCCCGGGACAACTGGCGGCTCGGCGGGTTCGATGTCCCGTTTGACCCGCTTCCGAAGGGCCAGGCCCGCGTGGGCGTGCAGTTTGAACTCGATGCCAACGGCATCCTCCACGTGCTCGCCCGCGACGTCGCCCGTGGCACGGATACTGTCGTGCGCATCGAAAGCGCGGTGGAGGTCTCGGACGAAGCGGTCGAAAAAATGCTTGGCGATTCGCTGGAGCATGCGTTTGAGGACATGGACGAGCGGGTCTTCACCGAGGCCTGTTTAAAGGCGGACGAGATGCTGCCGGCTGTTGAATCAGCCTTGGCGCAGCTCGGTGAGCTTGTTTCCAAGGCCGAGACTACTGCCCTCGGCTCGCTGATGGATGACGTGAGGGCGCGGAGGGAGGAGCGCTCTTCCTCGCGATTGAAACAGGCCCTGGCGCGGCTTGACGAAGCCACCCAGCCACTGGCAACGCTGCTATTGGAACGCACCCTTCCCCCGCACGCATGAACCGTCGCATCGATCTTCACCGCCACCTCGATGGCAATATCCGTCCCTCCACGGTCTTGGAACTGGGTCAGAAGAATGGCATCCCCCTCCCCGCTTCTGACATCGAGGGGCTGCTTCCGCACGTCACGATCCAGTCTCCGCAGCCCGGCCTGCTGGAATTTCTGGCAAAATTTCACTGGTCCATTGCGGTGCTCAAATCGCCGGAGGACTGCTTTCGCATTGCCCGCGAGAATGTGGAGGACGCCCGGCAGGAGAACCTCGATCACGTCGAACTGCGCTTCAGTCCGGGCTTCATGGCGTCCGCGCACGGATTGCACCCGGCGGCAGTGACCGAGGCCGTGCTTGATGGCGCACACCAGGCAGGGCGGGAGCTCGGCGTTTCCGTGACGATGATCGGAATTCTCAGCCGGACGTTCGGGCCCGAGGCCTGCCGCGTGGAACTCGAGGCATTGCTGGGGTTCCGCGAAAAATTGACGGCGTTGGATTTGGCCGGGGATGAGGCTGGTTTCCCGGCGCGGCTTTTTGTGGACCACTTCCGGAGGGCCCGCGACGCCGGATGGCGAATCACCGTCCACGCCGGCGAGGCGGCCGGCCCGGAGAGTATCCGGGAGGCCGTGGACCTGCTTGGCGCGACGAGGATTGGACACGGCATCCGGGCCATCGAAGACCCGCGTCTCATGGATGAGCTGGCGGCTCGCGGCATCGGACTCGAGTGCTGCCTCACGAGCAACGTGCAGACCAGCACGGTGGCGTCCTACGCCGTCCACCCGCTCCGCACATTTCTGGAAAAGGGAATCCTGGCCACCATCAATACCGACGATCCCGGGATCAGCCGGATCACGCTCGACCATGAGCTCGAAGTCGCCGCCCCACAAGCCGGGCTTTCGCCGAAGCAGATCGCCCAAGCCATGCAAAATGCCGCGGACCTCGCCTGGCTCCACGAAAAAATTTCTTTCTCCGGCGAAGCCTGTGCTACCTTCCCACCGTGCGTAAGCTGATTCTTTTTTTCGCCCTGTGCGCCCTGCCACTCCAGGCGCAGGATCCCGGGGAGCCCTCTGACGACTCACCCTACGAGCAGATGCAGATTCTGGCCCGCGCCATGCAGCTCATCCGCCAGGACTATGTGGATGACTCCAAAGTGGCTTACAAGGACCTGACCTACGAGGCCCTGCAGGGGATGCTGTCCTCGCTGGATCCGCATAGCCAGTTCATGGAGCCAAAGGATTTCAAGAGCATGCAGGAGGACACGAAAAGCGAGTTCGGCGGGCTCGGAGTCGTCGTCGCGCAACGCAATGGGATGCTGACAGTCATCAATCCGATGGAGGACTCACCGGGGTTCGAGGCTGGCATTCTTCCCGGAGACCGGATCATAAAAATAAACGGCCAGACCACCGACAAACTGACCCTTGCGGAAGCCATCGACCTTCTGCGCGGCGAGGTCGGCGAGAAGGTGACCCTCACGATCAGCCGGCCGGCGACCAAGGAAATCAAGGATTTCGAGCTGACCCGGGCGATTGTGAAGGTGCCGAGCGTCAAAGACGCCCAGATCCTGCCCGATACGGGAACGGCCCGCATCGGGTATGTGAGGATCACGCAGTTTAACGAGCCGACGGCCTCGGAGCTTTCCAAGGCCCTCGATAAGCTGGAGAAGCAGGGAATGGACGCGCTGGTTCTCGACCTTCGCTACAATCCCGGCGGCCTGCTCAACAGCGCGGTGGATGTCGCAGGGGAATTCCTTCCCGACAAAACGATGGTGGCCTTCACCCAAGGGCGCACCCCCTCTCGCGAATACCGAACCGATCACAGCGGCCCCCAACGGACGTATCCGGTCGCGGTCCTGGTCAACTACGCCAGCGCGAGCGGTTCGGAAATTGTTGCGGGAGCTTTGAAAGACCTTCATCGCGCGCTGCTGGTGGGAGAGACGACATTCGGCAAAGGCTCGGTGCAGAGCGTCATCGCCCTGCCAGACGGTTCGGCGGTGAGGTTGACCACCGCAAAGTATTTCACACCCGGAAAGAACCTGATCCATGAACATGGGGTCAGCCCGCATATCCGGGCCACTCTGAGCTACGACGAGGAAACCGACCTTCTTCGCTCCCGACGCCGGCAGGAGAGCGGGACTCCGGGAGCAACGCTGCTCCGGGATGCCCAACTCGAGCGCGCGGTCGACGTCCTTCAAGGAGCACTGACCTACGCAAAAAAAATGCCGTGATCAGGCGGGGAGCCGCTTTTCCAGAACGAGACGCGTCCCGCGGGGCTGGGGCTGGTAGCTCACAAAATCGAACGCCTGCTGGATGATGTGCACACCCAATCCTCCCGGCCGGATGTCCTCCAAAGCCCGGCTCTTGATTTTCGAAGGATCGCAGGTCTGCCCGTAGTCGCGGAGGATGAAGCGGATCTTGTCCCTGAGGGAGGTCATCTCGAGGCGCACCGGCTTGCACTTATGGCCATAGGCATGGCGGATCACATTCGTGCAGGCTTCGTCCAGCGCCAGGACCATCAACTCGGCCTGACAGTCATCAAATCCCGAATCCGAGAGAAAAGTGCGGACGCGGGTCCGAACCTCGGCGAGCTGGCAGGTGTCGCTTGTGAACTCGATTTTCATTCAAACCCTCCGACGAGGACCGTGAGGTCATCGAGCTGGCGGCCGGACCCCCGGTGGCTTTTCTCGGCAAGAAGGATCCGTTCGAGCAGCTCGGCATT
The DNA here is from genome assembly GCA_041741775.1 of Terrimicrobiaceae bacterium. Lineage (GTDB taxonomy): Bacteria > Verrucomicrobiota > Verrucomicrobiia > Chthoniobacterales > Terrimicrobiaceae > QYQL01. Next base: position 35,711 of record JBGSJQ010000074.1, read on the forward strand.
CGAGGAGGCGGGACCGGAGGCGACCGGCAAAAGAAATTCATCAAAGAGGACGTCCGTCCCCTCCTGCCGGGACTCGCTGAGGCCATCGGTATAGACGACCAGGCGGTCCCCGGGACGGAAGGCGATCTGCTCGCTGGTATAGCTCACCCCCGGCAGGATTCCCACCGGCAATGCGCCCCGCAGCTCCACCTTGGCCGCCGGGCCGTCCGAACGCACGACCAGCGGAAGACAATGCCCCGCGCTGGCGAGCTCAATCTGGTGGTTTTTGAGATTCATTTTTCCGACGAGCGTCGTGATGAACATCCCGCGGATGACGCTGGCCTGGAGGGTTTCGTTGAGGCGGGCGAGCGCATCGGAGGGAGTCGTCTCGTCAGCGAAGACGAACCGCATCGCGCTGAGCGTCTGCGCCATGAGGAGCGAGGCGGAGATCCCTTTACCCGAGACATCGCCCACCGCAAAATAGATCTCTCCGTTGCGCCCCGGAAAAACGCCGTAAAAATCCCCGCCGACATTTGCGGCTGGAGTATTGTGGGCGGCAAATCCGGCACCGCTCAGGGGAGACGGGATGGCCCGGGACAGAAGCTCGTGCTGGATTTCCGCCGCGATGGCGATGTCGCGCTCCACGCGCTCCTGCGCCCGCATGCGCTCTGCTGTGCGTAGCTTTTCAATGGCGGTCGCTGTCAGGTTGGCGTAGGCGCAAAACCCGTCCAGATCCCCTTCATCAAAACCCTCCTTCTCGCAGGGATTCAGGATTTGGAGCACCCCGATGAGTTCGGCATCCCGTTTGAGGGGAACGCAAAGAATCGAGCGGGTGCGGAATCCGGTCTTCTGGTCCGCCTCCTTGAAAAACCGCTCGTCCTGATACGCATCGGGGATGACCAGAGGCTGGCCGTGCTCCAGCACCCACCCGGCGATCCCCCGCCCGCGCGGCACGGAAAGCTTGGGCTCGACGAAACCGTTTTCGCCGCGCGTGGCAATGGCCAGCACGAGGTCTCCGGACCCCTCCTCCATAAGAAAAAGCGAGGCGGCTTCGGCGCGGAAGACCCTGCGGGCCACGTCGAGGATCGCCCGCAGCAGCTCTCCATAATCGGTGATCGAGTTGATCAGCCCGCTGACCTCGACGAGGCCTTTGTAAATCTGGAGGGACTTCCGCAGAGCATGATCGGGCATGCCCGCACTCTTCCACAACCTGCGGGGATTTTCCAGCGAAGGTTATGCCTCGATGAGCTTCCCGTCCTTGAGATGGAAGACCCGGTCGTCGGGCGCATGATCGGCCCAGTCAAGGAACGTGGTTGTGATGAGGGCTTGGCTCCCGACCGGGAGCGAAGCGAGCAGGCGGTTGCGGCGCTCGGGGTCGAGTTCGCCGAAGACATCGTCCACCAGCAGAATCGGGGCTCGTTTCTGGGCCGCCTCCAAATGGCGCGCCTGGGCCAGCTTCAGGGCCAGCACAATCCCCCGCTGCTGTCCCTCGGAGGAATAGCCTGCGGCTGGCAGCCGGTTGAGTGCGAGGGCCAGATCGTCTCGATGCGGTCCGACAACGGTCTGCCGGAGGCGCTCCTCCTGCGGCCGGGCCGATTCCAGCGCGGCGGCGAATGGCCCCGACACGCCGGGCTGACAGGCGATCTCCAAATCGTC
>JBGSJQ010000075.1:0-13900 GCA_041741775.1 Terrimicrobiaceae bacterium
CGCCCAAACCGCCAAGGCCGCCGCCGCCGACGGGCTCTTCCCGAAAATTTTTGCCGACTCCAACCAGCACGACGTCCCGGTGAAGGGGCTCATCATCACGGGCTTTTTGATGACCGGAGCCCAGCTCCTCACGATCTCGCCGACGGCTTCCAAGGAATTCGGCGTGATCTCGTCAATCGCCGTCCTCATGACCCTCGTCGCCTACATCTACGTCGCGGCTGCGCTGGTCTGGATCGCGAAGCGCGTTGGGATCGGCCTCGGCATCATGATCGGGATCACCACGGCCTATTGCCTGTGGGCGGTCCTCGGCTCGGATCCCAGCCAGGTCATGTGGCTGGCTGTCACCCTCCTCGTCAGTGCCGTCTGCTACACCATCAACCAGGTCACCCACAAAAAACCCTCCCCGGAGAAACCCGTCTGATCCCATGCGTGCGATCCTCATCCTCTTTGTCGTCTTCGCTGCCGGTCTCCTGATCGGCCACGATTTCTGGCCCAAATCCCACTCCGACCCGGCCTGGCACTTCCGGTTCCACCGCGGAAAAATCCCCTACACCGCCCCGGCCGAACCCAGCCCAACTCCCACGCCGGCCACCCACGGACGCACCCTCCACCCCTAAATAATCTGCGGAATTCTGCGAAAATCTGCGGTTAAAACCCTCTCTGCCGTCAACTCCTTCACCCTCCTACTCCCATGATCGAACGTCGCTCAAAAATCCTCCGCCACCGCGTCCTCCTCATCGAGGATGATCTCGAAATCTCCAGCGCCGACGGGCGCGCCGCTCTCCAGCTCAAGTCGGAGCTGGAGCTCAATGACGTCGATGTCATTTCGGCTCCGAGCGCCGGGGACGGACGAGGACTCTTCCTGTCGGATGCCGGACTGCATGGCGTTCTCGTGGACTGGACGCTCGGACAGAATCCCGACGACCCCCACTCGGAGGCCACGTCGCTGATCCGGTTCATCCGCTCGCGCAATGCCAGGATCCCGATTTTTCTCCTCACAGACCGCGAGCACAGCTCGGGGCTTTCGGAAGACATCCTGACGCTGGTCAGCGAGTTGGTTTGGCTCATGGAGGACAGCGCGCCTTTCGTCGGGGGACGGATCAAGGCGGCCGTGAAAACCTATGCCTCCGGCCTCCTCGGTCCGATGGCCTCCGCGCTCATCGAGTTCGACCTCGTCCACGAATATTCCTGGCACACGCCGGGCCACACGGGGGGGACGGCATTCCAGAAGTCGCCGGCCGGCCGCCTCTTCTACGATTACTTCGGCGAGGCGATGTTCCGCTCGGACCTCTCGATCAGCGTCGGCGAACTCGGCTCCCTGCTCGACCACTCGGGCCCGATCGGCGATGGCGAAAAATACGCGGCCAAGGTCTTCGGCGCCCACCGCACTTACTCGGTCACCAACGGCACCTCGACGTCGAACCGCATCATCTGGATGGCTTGCGTCGCCCGCGGCCAGAAGATCTGGGTGGACCGCAATTGCCACAAATCGAATGAGCAGGGGATCACGCTCACCGGCGCCGTCCCGCACTACCTGATGCCCACCCGCAACCGCTACGGCATCATCGGCCCGATCCCTCCGGAGACCCTCCGCGCCGAAAAACTCACCGAAGGCGGCCGCCCGGTTCACGCGGTCATCACGAATTCCACCTACGACGGCCTCACCTACAACGTGGACCGCGTGCTCGAGCTCATCGGCGATGCGCTGGACCGCATCCACTTCGACGAGGCCTGGTATGGATACGCCCGGTTCCATCCGCTTTACCGCGGACGCTTCGCGATGCGCGGCGAGGCCAAGGACCACCCGGCCTCCGCACCCACGGTCTTTGCCACCCACTCCACTCACAAGCTTCTCGCCGCCCTCTCGCAGGCCTCGTTCATCCACGTCCGCGATGGACGCAATGCCATCGACCACGCCCGATTCAACGAGTCGTTCATGATGCACGGCTCCACATCGCCGTTCTATCCGATCATCGCCTCCAACGATGTCAGCGCCGCCATGATGGATGGCCAGGGCGGCGAGGTCCTCGTCGAGGAATCCCTCCGCGAGGCCGTCGCCTTCCGGCAGATGATCACCCGGCTCTGGCGCGAACACGACGACCGCTCGGACTGGTTTTTCCAGACATGGAACCCCACCAGCGTGTTCGACCCGCAAACCGGTCGCCAGGAGGCGTTCGAGGCCGCCAGCCCCGATCTCCTTGTCTCCGAGCCCTCCTGCTGGGTGCTTCACCCCGGCGAGGCCTGGCACGGGTTCGACCTCGAGGACGACTACTGCATGCTCGACCCGATCAAGGTCTCTGTTGTCACCCCCGGCGTGAACCCGGACGGCTCGATTGCGGAATTCGGCTTCCCCGCCACCCTCCTCACGGCCTACCTCGACGCGCGCGGGATCGTCGTCGAAAAGACAAGCGACTACGCGATCCTCTTCCTCTTCTCGCTCGGCATCACCAATGCCAAGTGGAGCACGCTCGTCCATGCCCTCCTCGCCTTCAAACGCGACCACGACGCCAACGTCCCGCTGGCCGATTGCATCCCGTCCATCGCCGCCTCCTACCCCGGCCTTGGACTCGCCGATCTCGCCAAAAAAATGCAGTCCCACATGCGGGCCAGCGGCCTCCTCCAATCCCAGGGCCGAGCGTTTTCCGCGCTGCCGGAAATGGCGCTGACGCCGGCGGATTGCTACCAGAGGCTTGTAGCCAACGAGGTCGAGCGCATCAGCCTCGCCGAGGCCGCCGGACGCACCGCCGCCACCGGCATCGTTCCCTATCCTCCCGGCATCCCGATGGTTATGCCCGGCGAAAAACTCGGCTCCGCTGACGAACCCTTCCTCGCCTACCTTCTCGCCATCCAGGATTGGGACCGCCAGTTCCCCGGCTTCGCCCACGACACCCACGGCATCGAATCCGAAGAAGGCACCTACAAGCTCCTCGTCCTCAAATAATCCCCATTCCACTTCCCCGCGCAGGCCAACGGGTGGATGGGCATCAGGCGCTTGTGTCAATGGCCTTGCAGCCAACCGCACCCACATTCCTTTGCCTTGTTTGTTTTTGCAAACCTCAGTCCCTCTTTTGGTTGCACTCCGTGAACTCTGTGGTTCTTAGGTTCATCACGACCGGCCTTGGCGCGCCCGGCAGAGTCTTGCAGGCGAAGGTGCCCAAAGCGGGTGCCTCCATCCCCCCAGCTCCAGCCATCGGGCAATTGGAATCGGGCAATTGGAAGTTGTGAATAAAGCCTTGCCTGAGACAATGCAGCGGGCATAGCAGCAAATATTTGAGATGACCCGGCTCATGCAGAACTCCGACCCAGCAGAATCTCCGTCCTTCACACCCCCTCGCGCGCTTCCCGGATTTCCGAAAATCCTGATTCTGGGTGCCGGCGGACGTCTGGCCTCGGCGCTCGTGCGATCCTGGTCCGGGCGCCATGCCGTCCAGGCGCTCGGCCGAAGCGAAATCGATGTGGCGGACGGAAGGGCGCTTGAGAAAGGCCTCAGGTCCCGGGAGTTCGACATCCTGGTCAACGGGACCGGCCTGACAAATGTCGATGCGTGCGAGGGGCGCCGCGAAGAAGCGCAGGCCGTCAATGCCATGGCACCAGGGCTGATGGCTGCGGTGGCGAGGGATCGCGGGGCACGGTTCCTGCATTTCAGCACCGACTATGTTTTTGATGGCGAAAAGAGGGTGCCGTATGTCGAGGAAGATGCGGCCGCGCCGCTCGGCTGGTATGGGGAGACGAAGCTGGCCGGTGAGGAGGCGGTGCTGTCTGACGCGCCAAGCCATGCGGTTTTTCGGGTCTCATGGGTCTTTGGCCCGGACAAGCCGGCGTTCCCGGACCAGATTGTCGCCCGGGCCCGGACCGAGCGCGAGGTTTTCGCCATCGCCGACAAATTTTCCTCTCCCACCGCGGCCATTGATGTCGCGGGGTGGGTCGAGCCGTTTTTCCGGAGCGAGCTTCCCGGCGGACTCTACCATGCGTGCAATCGGGGAAGCTGCTCATGGCAGGAATACGGCCAGTGGGCGCTGGACTGCGCTGCCGCGCGGGGGGTTCCCCTTCGCGCGACGACGGTCCGGCCGCAGGCGCTTGCCGATATGAAATGTTTTACAGCGCGGCGTCCGATCCATACCATCCTCTCCACGGAAAAGCTCGCCCGGACGACAGGCATCGTCCCCCGCTCCTGGCGCGAGGCACTCCGGGACCATTTTGACTATGCATCGATTCCACCTGCCTGCTGAAGTTTGGGAAACCGCCACCCTGTCTGCGGACGAGTCGCACCACTGCGTGAACGTCTTGCGCCTGGGAGCCGACGACCGGGTCACTGTCTTCGACGGAGCCGGCCGGGAGGCTTCGGCAAAAATTGTGAAGCCCGATGCCGTGGCGGTCGTCCTCAAGTTGGGTGCCCCCACGAAGACGCCTCCTCCACCTTGCGCGATCACGCTTGCCCAGGCCGTGCCAAAAGGCAAAAATATGGATCTCATCGTCCAGAAGGCGGTTGAGCTTGGGGCCTCGGCGATTGCGCCAGTGCTTTCGGACCGAACCATTGTGACCCTCGACCGGGGTGAGGCGGAGAAGAAGCAGGCCAAGTGGCAGGAGGTCGCTCTTGAGGCCTGCAAGCAGTGCGGACAGAACCGCCTTCCAAAGGTCTCCACGCCTTGTTCACCCAAGGAACTGCTCGAAAAGGCGGACCGCAGCGAGCTTCTGCTCATCGCCTCGCTGCAGCCTGACGCCCGACCGATCAAGTCTGTCCTGGCCGATTTTGTGTCGCAGCACAAGCGCCTGCCCCGCAGCGCGACCGTCTATGTGGGCCCCGAGGGGGATTTCACCCCGGCGGAAATCGCCATGGCAAAAAGCCATGGCTGCCTGCCGGTCACGCTCGGCCCGATCATCCTGCGCACCGAGACGGCGGCGATCTACTGCCTGAGCGTGCTGGCGCACGAGTTGTTTGCCGGGGAGACGCGCTGAGCTTCGGCCATGAAGTCGATTGCGTATCTCGGTCCGGAGGGGACGTTTTCCGACATCCTGGCCCGCCAGCGCTTTGGCGAGGCGGCGTATCTGGACTGCGGGAGCATTGAGGGCGTGTTTGACCGGGTCCTCTCCGGGGAAGCGAAGCTCGGCCTGGTGCCGGTGGAGAATTCTTCCGGCGGCACCGTCTATGACACCGTGGATTTGCTGATCCGCCATGCGGGGGCCATTGCGATCCGCGAGGAGCTGGCGCTCGATATCCGCATCGCTCTCCTCGGACGCCGCGGAGCGCCCGTGAAGACGGTCTTCTCGCATTTCATCCAGCTCAAGCACCACGCCGCCTGGCTGAAGGTGCGGTATCCGGGGGCCCGCCTCGTCACGGTTTCGAGCACCGCCATCGCGGCGCAGCGCGCGGCCGGATTAAAGAATGCCGCCGCCCTTGCGTCGCCCGGGACTGCCGCCCGCTACGGGCTTGAAACCTTGGAATTCCCCGACGGGGCCGAACCGGTCAACGTCACAAATTTTTTTGTGATCGCCCGCAATCCTGTTGCTCCCCGAAAGCCCGACAGGACCGCCCTCATCGCCACACTGCGCAATGAGTGCGGGAGCCTCCACCGGTTTCTCGGCCCCTTCGCCCGCGAAAAAGTGAGCCTGACCCGGATCGTTTCCCGCCCGGTGCCCGGACAGCCGCAGACGTATGTTTTCTACGTCGAGATCGAGGGCGGGGTGGCGAACCTCTTCGTGGGGTGCGCATTGGCCCGCGCCACAAAAATTGCGCGTTCCGTCACGAGCCTCGGCACGTTCCCCATCGGCAAACGCTTCTGTTCCTGACTTGTCAAACGCCCCGGCGTTTGCGAAGGAGTGGGCCATGAAACTTCTCCGGATCCTTTTCCTCCTCGCCGCGGCCAGCCCGCTCCTGCTCTCCGCGCAGGACACAACCATCACAATCAAAAAGAGTGATGCCACGAGCGTCCTGATCCAGCCGTTTGGCGGGGCCGAAGGAGCCTCCGCCGCCAAGGTCGTTCAGAACGATCTCGACCTCTCCGGCCTCTTTGCCATGGCCCCGGCCTCAAGGGCCAGCTACACCATCACGGGCACCGCTGGCAGCGGAAACCTTGAGGGCACGGTGACGGATGCCAGCGGCGGGGTCGTCCTTCGCAAATCCTACAGCGGGCCGACCCGGACGGCGGCCCATGAATTCTCCGACGATATCGTCGAGACGATCACCGGGCAGAAGGGGATCGCCTCCACAAAAATCGCCTTCGCCGCCTCCCGCACCGGACGGAAAGAAATCTACACCTCCGACTACGACGGGGCGAACGTCAAGCAGCTCACAAAAGACGGATCGATCAGCGTCGCTCCGGCCCTCACCCCGGATGGCTCGAAGCTGGCCTACACCGGCTATCAGAGCGGATACGCCGACATCTACCTCATCGACCTCTCCAGCGGGGCCCGCAACCGGATCATCAAATTCCCCGGCACCAACTCAGGGGCAGCCTTTTCCCCTGATGGCAGCCGCCTCGCCTGCTCGATCAGCAAAGATGGAAACCCCGAGCTCTACGTCGTGGGGGCCAGCGGCTCCGGGGCCCGTCGGCTCACGCGCACGAAAGGAGTTGAATCCTCGCCGTCCTGGTCGCCGAGCGGCAGCGAGATTGTCTATTCCAGCGACGAGCGCGGCGGTCCGCAACTCTTCCGCATCGGGTCGGGTGGCGGAAGCGGACGGCTGATTTCCACCGGCTACGGCTATTGCACCGAGCCCTCCTGGTCGCCGGATGGAAAGAAAATTGCCTTCACAGTCCGGCAGGGCGGGTTCTCGATTGCGGTTCTTGACCTCGCGTCGGGAGCTGTGCGGATCGTTGCCGAAGGCGAAGACCCGGTCTGGGGAGCAAACTCCCGCCACCTGATCTACAGCACCGGTTCCTCATTGACGCTCCTTGACACAGTCAAAGGGCGTCCCACACCGATCATTACGGGCCTCGGAAAAGTCACCGAGCCCACTTGGTCACATTAAACCCGAAAGCGGAAGGCTTTGATTCAGAGTCGATCAACCATCAACTCTCAACGATGAACCCTACAGTAGGGTTACTTGAGGAGCCCGGCTCCGCGCAGCGTCTTGAGGGCGCCGTTTTTGGAGAGGGTCTTGAACGCGCGGGCGGTTGCCTTCACGGTCACAAACTTTTTCAGCTCGGGAACCCAGACGCGCTTGGTCTTGAGGTTGGGTTGGAAAAATCGCGGGGTCACAGCGGTCACGTGCATGCCGATGCCACCCTTCTTCTTTGCCAAACCACGGCGGTGGATCTTCGATCCGCGAACGGGCTTGGCCCCTGTGATGCTGCACTTTCTTGACATAATGAGAGTTGGCGAAACTAACCGGCTGCACCGGAGAGTCAAGGATTGTTTTCTCAGGAACCCTTCGAAAGTTTGGCTTCCTTGAGCGGGTAGTGGTGCCAGTCGTGGCCGCTCCGGGCCAGCAATTCGTCGGAGGCCTCTGGCCCCCAGGTTCCCGAAGCGTAGTTCGGGAAGTTGCGGGCGGGGAGGGCCTGCCAGACATCAAGGATCGGGTTCACGATGCGCCAGGAGGCATCGACGCTGTCGTAGCGGTGGAAGAGCGTGGTTTCGCCGATCATGCAATCGTAGAGGAGGGTCTCATAGCCCGTGGCCGCCATGCCTTCGCCGAAGTCGCTGTAGGAGAAGTCGAGGGGCACGTTGACCAGGTTGATATTCGGGCCCGGGCGCTTGGCGTGGATGTCCAGCGTGATCCCCTCGTCCGGCTGGACGTGGAGGACGAGACGGTTCGGCTTGCTGTTTGTCTCGACGTCTTTTCCGAAGAGGAGAAGCGGGGCGCGGCGGAACCCGATCACAACCTGCGTGGTGTGCGCGGCGAGCCGCTTGCCGGAGCGGATGAAGAAAGGCACCTCCGCCCAACGCCAGTTCTCGACGAAAAGCTTCATGGCCACGAAGGTCTCGGTGTTCGACTTCGGGTTGACATCCGGCTCCGAGCGGTAGGCCGGGACGTTTTTGCCGCCGATGAGCCCGGCTCCATACTGGCCGCGCACCGTGTTCGAGATGACCTCTTCGGGATCCATCGGGCGGATGGCCTCGAGGACCTTGACCTTTTCGTTGCGCACGCTGTCGCCCGAGATCGAGCTGGGCGGCTCCATGGCGATGAGCGAGAGCACCGAAAGGATGTGGTTCTGGACCATGTCGCGAAGCACGCCGGAGTGGTCGTAGTATCCGCCGCGCAGCTCGACGCCCAGCTCCTCGGCGACGGTGATCTGAACGTAGTCGATGTAGCGACGGTTCCAGATCGGCTCGAAGATGGAATTTCCAAACCGGAAGACCATGATGTTCTGCACCGTCTCCTTCCCGAGGTAGTGGTCGATGCGGTAAATCTGGGATTCGTCGAGGCTCTTGCTCAGGTTCTCATTCAGCTCGCGGGCGCTGGATAAGTCATGCCCGAACGGCTTCTCGATGATGACCCGCCGCCACTGGTCGGCCGTCTGGGTGGTGAGCCCCACGGTTCCGAGCTGATCGACCACCTTGGCGAAAAATGTCGGCGAGATGGCGAGATAGAAGAGGACATTCCCCGGCAGGTTCCAGGCGGACTGAGCTTCCTTGATCCGGCCGTCGAGCTTCTTGAATGTCTCGATGTTGTTGAAATCCCCCTGGAGGTAATACATCCGCTTGTTGAAGTCCGCCCACTCGGCGTCGTCCACTTCGCGGGTGGCGAACTGCTTGATGTCCTCGGTCGCCTTGGCCTGGTAGGCGGCATCGTCGCTATCGGTCACAGCAACGCCAATCACAGCAAAATCCTTCGGAAGCAATCGGAGGACTTTGAGATTGTAGAGGGCGGGAAGAAGTTTCCGTTTGGTGAGGTCTCCGGAGGCGCCAAAGATGACGATCGTGCACGGGTCCCCGGGGCAATTGTGTCCGGTCAGTGGCTGTTCGGGCATAGTGCCAGCACCCTAGGCAGGAATCCGTGCCAACGCAAGCCTGCCATCAGGGGAAGGGGGTTCCTCAAGACAAGTCGCCAGGTTGGATTTTACGCTTGTTGGAATGAATTGACGAGGGATCCGGGGTCCTCCTCGAAGGGAGCAATCCCCTCCCCACGGCCATTTTCGCAAAGAATCTCTGCCAGCCGGGCGCGTCACGAACCGGATCGCGGAAGGATCAAGCCAGAGGCTCAGGCGGTTGCCACGTAAGGTTTGACCATCTTCGCCGGGTCCACAACGCGGTCGAACTCCGCCTCTGTAACGAATCCGAGCTTCAAGGCGGCGGCCCTGAGCGTCAGGTCGTTGTCCATCGCGTAGTGCGCAATTTTCGAGGCCTTGTCGTAGCCGATGACCGGGGCGAGCGCGGTCACGAGCATCAGCGATCGCTCGACATATTCGCCGATTTTTTTCAGGTTCGGCTTCGTTCCCTCAATGAGGAATTTCCGGAAATTCGAGCACCCGTCGGTGAGGGTCGTGATCGAGTGGGTGAGATTGAAAATGATCAGCGGCTTGTAAACGTTCATCTCGAGGTAACCGCTGGCCCCGCCGAATCCGACCGCCACGTCGTTGGCCATCACCTGAACGGCGATCATCGCCAGCGCCTCGGCTTGAGTCGGATTGACTTTGCCAGGCATGATCGAGGATCCAGGCTCGTTCTCGGGAATGATCAGCTCCGCGAATCCTGCGCGCGGGCCGCAGGACATCAGGCGGATGTCATTGGCGATCTTGTAGAGGGACACGGCCAGAGTGCGAAAGGTTCCGGAGAGCTGAACGAGAGCGTCGTGTGCGCCCTGCACGGTGAATTTGTTCGGTGCGCTCACGAACGGCAGCCCGGTGAGTCCGGCGATTTCTGCCGCAACCGCTTCCGCAAAGCCGGGAGCGGCATTGATGCCGGTGCCGACCGCCGTGCCGCCCAAGGCAAGCCGGTAAACGTCCTTCAGCGCCTCCTGCAGGCGTTCGATGTTGTCGGTGAGCATGCCGGCGTAGCCCGACCATTCCTGGCCGAGGGTGATCGGCGTCGCGTCCTGCATGTGCGTGCGTCCGATTTTGACGATATCCTTCCACTCATCAGATTTTTCCGCGATCGCGTCGCGCAGGCTGGTGATCGCCGGCAGCAATCGCCCGGTGACGTTGACGGCTGCGGCGATATACATTGCCGAGGGAAACGAGTCGTTCGACGACTGCGACATGTTCACGTGGTCATTCGGGTGCACCGGCACCTTGCCGCCCAGGGGCGTTCCCGCGAGCTGGCAGCATCGGTTCGAGACGACCTCGTTCATGTTCATGTTGAACTGAGTCCCGCTTCCGGTCATCCAAACGTGCAGGGGAAACATGTCGTGGTGCTCGCCGGCAAGGATCTCATCGCAAACCTTGATGATCAGCCCAAAGGCTGGATCGCCCAATCGCCCGCCCGCATGGTTCGCGATGGCCGCCCCCTTTTTGAGCGTGGCATAAGCCGTAATCATCTCGCGGGGGATCAGATCCCTGCCGATGCTGAAATGTTCCAGCGAGCGTTGCGTCTGGGCACCCCAAAGCTTGTCGGCGGGAACATCGACCTCACCAAGGCTGTCGGTTTCTTTTCGGATTTCGTTCATAGGGAGGGTTGCTATGTTCGCCGGCGTCCTGCGCCGAACGTTGACTGCATCAATTATACTACACAGAAAATCCACCCGGTGTCGATTATCGAGTTGCACCCGGGCCACCCGAGATTAAAAGTGTCGAAATTTCCTTCTTGAACTGCCGCCCCGCACGGGTGAGTATCGACAGTTCCGCAACGGGCCGTGGCTCAGCTTGGTAGAGCGCTTGAATGGGGTTCAAGAGGTCGAGAGTTCGAATCTCTCCGGCCCGATTTTGTTGGAAAAAATTTCCGCATGTTGAAACTCCAACAGGATCAGGTCTGGAAGACCGGGGATTCCTTCCTTCGAATTGTTCGTCTCGAGCGGCTCTCCGTTGCCTACAAGGCGTTGCGGGACCTCTCGTCGCGGGACGGAACCCACCATGAGGTCAGCAAGAAGGAATTTTGCCGCCTGATCAAGGGGGCTTCTCTGGTTGTGACGGAGCCGCCGGCGGATGGCCCGCAGTGAGAGTTCCTTCGGACCGATGAGTTCACGTTTGCATTTTCAAGTCCTTGCCCGCGCCTCGGGTTCGGAGGCCCGGGCGGGTGTTTTTCAAACCCTCCACAACCCGGTTCTGACGCCGCTCTTCATGCCGGTGGGCACGCAGGCCACGGTCAAAGCGCAGCTTCCTCAGACGCTCGAGGACTCGGGCTCCCAGATTCTGCTGGCCAATACCTATCACCTCCTCCTGAGGCCGGGGCTCGATGTCTTCCGGCGCATGGGTGGGATCCACAAGTTCATGAGCTGGAAAAAATCCGTGCTCACCGACTCGGGGGGGTATCAGATTTTTTCGCTGCCGCACTCGCGTTCGATGAGCGAGGAGGGGGCGGTCTTTCAGAGCTATACCGACGGGCGCACGATCCTCCTGAGTCCGGAGGTCAGCATCGGGGCCCAGGTGGCGATTGGCAGCGACATCATGATGGCGCTCGACCAGTGCGTGCCCTCGACGGCGGAGGAGGGCCTGGCGCGTGAGGCGGTGGAGCTGACCCGTCGATGGGCTGTCCGGAGCCTCGCGGCCCGGGGGGATTCTCCGCAGGCGATGTTCGCGATCGCGCAGGGGGCATTGTTCCCAGAGCTCCGGCGTCAGAGTGTGATGGGGCTGGCGGAGTTGCCCTTCGACGGATTTGCGATTGGGGGCCTGGCGGTGGGCGAGGGGAGGAGCCAGCGGGAAGACACCTGCGCCTACACGGCGGCCCTCCTGCCTGCTGAGAAACCGCGCTACTTGATGGGCGTCGGCACGCCGCTCGACATCCTCGAGGCGGTGCACCGGGGCGTCGATATGTTCGACTGCATCATCCCGACCCAGGTGGCGCAGCGCGGCGGGGTTTTCACCTCGCGCGGCTACCTCCAGCTCCGGCGCGGAGTTTACAAGTTTTCCGACGAAATGCTCGATCCAGCCTGTTCGTGTCCCACCTGCCAGCGCTACTCCCGGGCCTACCTGCACCACCTCACAAAAACCCGGGAGACGCTGGGCTGGCAGCTCCTCGGCAAGCACAATATCCATTTCTACCATCGGCTTCTTCGCGAGATCCGGGAGAGCATTCTGGAGGACCGATTCCTGGCGCTCTACAACGAAAAACGCGCGCTTCTTCACGAGGACGACCTCGACAATCCGGTTGCCGTCCAGGTCCCAAAAAAGATCCGCCGCCACGTGCTGGGCCATTACGAGATCCACACCTCGTGGGAGGGGTTTGCCAGCATTCGACACATCCACTCTGGCGAGATCATGCATTCCCGGACCCCCCCGATGGAGGAGGCCAAACGCCTCTACATCGACCAGTCCCGGCTTGTCGATCGCCTGCACGAAGCCGGCGAAGGTCCGATCGTGATCTGGGATGTCGGTCTCGGGGCCGGAGCCAATGCCATGGCCGCCATCGCGTGCTACGAGGAAGCCGCTGCCGCCGGGTCTGTCCGCGACCTGCACATCGTCAGCTTCGAAAACGACCTGGACTCCCTGCGCCTCGCCTTCAAGAACAACGACCAATTCCCCTACCTCCGCCACAGCGGGCCGTCCGGGATCCTGAAAAATGCCTCCTGGCAGTCGAAACAATACCCCGGCCTTGCCTGGACGCTCGTCTTCGGGAATTTCCTTGAGGTTCTCGATGCCGCTCCACTCCCGCCGGACCTGATTTTTTATGACATGTTTTCCGGCAAGACGAATGCCGGGGCCTGGACGCACGGTGCGTTCCGGCGGCTCTTTGCGGCCTGCTGTGGGTGCCGAGCCGAGCTCTTCACCTACACCTGCTCAACCGCCTCGCGTGTCGCTCTCCTCGTGGCCGGTTTCCACGTCGCGCGCGGGCGCAGCACCGGGGATAAGGTGGAAACCACGATCGCTGTCACGCCCCCTCCGGTGCGCCAGGATCTCGAATTCCTCGGCGCCGAATGGCTTGCCAAGTGGAGGCGCTCGTCCGCGCGCTTCCCCGCCGACCTCCCCGCCCATGAGCACCCCGACTGGGAAGCCGTCATCCTTCGGCACCCGCAGTTTTCCCTTCTGGCAATTCCCTAATCCACAGCTACGTTCCCCGGGTATGCAAGCGCCGACGGGCACGGTGACATTTCTATTTACCGATATCGAGGGGAGCTCCCGGCTTTGGGAGCGCTTTCCGGTCGATATGGGGCCGGCGTTGGCGCGCCATGATGCCCTGATGCGGCAGGCCATCGAGTCCAATGAGGGCATGGTTTTCAAGACGGTGGGAGACGCCTTTTGCGCGGCATTTCCCTCGCCGGTTTCCGCGATGAACTGCGCGCTGGCGGCTCAGGCGGCGCTCTTTGCCGAGGACTGGGGCAAGGTCGGCCCGGTCCGCGTTCGGATGGGACTCCACATGGGGCCTGCCGAATACCGCGACCAAGACTACTTTGGCGGCACCCTCAATCGCACCGCCCGGATCAGCTCCGCCGGACACGGCGGACAAATCCTGGTCTCCCAGATCCTCTCGGAAATTCTCCAGGCGGATTTTCCAGACCTTCGATTTGTCTCACTGGGGGATTTCCAGCTCCGGAACCTCAACAGCGTCGAGCGGATCTACCAGGTCCATGCTCCGGGTCTGCCGTCGCAATTTCCACCGCTTCGTTCCCAGCTCAGCCTCCCGCACAATCTGCCCGCATCGACCAGCAGCTTCATCGGACGCGCCAGAGAGATGGAAGAGACCAAGTCTCTCCTTGGCCGGACCCGGATGCTCACGTTGCTCGGAACCGGAGGAACGGGAAAAACCCGGCTCGCGATCGAGGCCGGCCGCGAGGCCCTCGAAGCATTTCCCGATGGGGTCTGGCTGGTCGAACTGGCCACTCTGGATCAGGAGTCGGATCTGCTGGAGGCCATCGCTGGGGTGCTCGGTG
>JBGSJQ010000076.1:0-5457 GCA_041741775.1 Terrimicrobiaceae bacterium
GGCGCTCATCCTCGACCGCGAGCAGGCGGCGGTGCCGCAAGACCGTCAGCCAGCCAAGCCCTGCCCCGATCGCCAGCGCCAGCGCCCACCATACCCACTCCGGAACGCGCAGCTGTTTTGAGGGAGGCGTGCCAATCTGGAATGCGACAGATGCCGGTCCCGCCCGGCCTGCCGCATCGAAGCCCACAATCCGGATTGTCCAAAATGTATTGTCAGCCAGGTTTTCGATGAGGGCTGTCGCCTTCCCGTCGGCCATCTGGATTTTGAGATTCGTCCACGGAATCCAATCCACAGCAACCGCGTCTGCCTTCCCGGGGGAAATCTGGCGGCGTTGGATCTGGAAGCGGACGACTTCCGGCGAGGGGATATCCCACCCGATCTGGATCTCATGCGGCCGCGCAAAGTCCAGCTCGGCGGCGGCGACAGGAGGCAGCCCGGCCACTTCGTTGACGCGTGCGGAGGCTGTTGTAGGCAGGGAGAGAAAATTCTCAACGGGCTGCGACCCCGCCTTCGGAGTTGGCGATGCGGCGGCGACAAAATCCGGGGCCGGCGGGCTGAGTTCCTCTGACGGAGCCACCACGACCGCCCGCAGCGCGGGGCCTCCGCGCGGGGTCAGCACAAGGTCACCAAGGAGCGGGCCCCGCTGGAAACGCGGAACAGTCAATACGAACTGCTGGACCGAGCCCCCTTCCAAAATGACATGGCCTGGATCCGGGCTCACCAGGCCCCCCTCGGGAACGGAAATCGAGAAGATCCCGTCAACCTCGCCGGAATTCGCTACAAGAAACTTGGAAATCCATTCTTTCCCATCCGCGGAGGGTTGCAATTTGAGTTGCGAATCAGGCTTGAGGCGAAGGCTTGCCGGCCTCGGAAAAACCTTGAGGGGGATCTCCGCCGAGAAGTTACCACTCTGGATCGGCAGGTTGCCCTCCCACGCTTTCTTCAGGGGACTGGAGAACGATACCGGGAGGCTCAGCGTGGCCCCGCCTGGGATCACGCTCGAAGCGGGCCCCCGCCATCCGGTCGGCCACTGAATCGAGACAACCCTCTGGTCCGGCGTCCGGTTCGCCAGCGTGAGCACCCCCCCTCCGTTTGTGCGCAATTCCGGCGACAGCACGACCCCATCCTTGGGCCATGTGATGGGAGCCAAGGCGCTGCCGCGCAGATCAACGTAATCCCCGGATCCTCCCCCCAACGCCATCTGGTCGCTGAAATCCCTCTCCTCGTCAGGAGAGAAGAGCAATTTTTTTCGGATCTCGGTACCGGACAGAATCTGGTAGTTGGACGCCCCTTGGACCTGCCACGGCGGGTTCACGCGAAGCTGCCCGATGGCTCGGCCACCTCCGGAATTGGCAAGCACAAGCTCCCGGGAGGCCGTATCCCCGAGATACACCATCCCAAAGTCCAACTCCTTTGGAAACTCCAGCACCGGAGGACGCTCGACCAAGCGGATCCACACGCTCGCCGCAGCGGAAACCGGAGAATCCACCGACTGCGCAGCAAAGGTAAATGTGTCGTCTACAGGAACCGCCCCCTCATGCGGCGTGTAGGTCACGACGGCGGTATTGCGCCCAGTCCGCTTCACCTCGCTCAGGTCACCGGAGCGAGGTGGCTTCCGGATCAGGAACTTCATCGGTTCAGCCACACGCCCTCCAACGGTCAGGGTCACCTCCGTAGGCTCGTTCAGATAAACTGTCGCCGCCCCGGTCTTCGCCAGCGGCGGGGGGATCGAAATCGACTTGATTTCCTGGCCTGAAGACGCGCTTGCCAGCACCGCCAGGCTTGCAAAGAAAATCATCGGACGCCAGGGACGGCGCCCCTCCATCGAGGACGAGGCACGCCCTTCGCAGAGAAAATCGCGGGAGTTGACTCCGGGGGCCGTTCCTGAAAAGGCAGGAATGGCCCGGATTTTTTCAGGGTTCACGGTTGCTCGCACGAGGACCACCGTATCTGAGCCTCGCCCTGCGGGCAAGACTACACCAAATTCTACCCCGGCCCGACGATATCGTCCATCGAGCGGATTGAGCCGTCAGGAAAACAGACGTGTGCCCCATGCCCGTGCATGTTGCCAATTTCGATCAACCAGGGTTGCGTGCTCCAGCGATAGGGCGTGCCGGGGTGCTCGTCGAACATCGTTGGCGTGTAATGGATCTTCGGACGTCCATTCTTGCTCTTGCTGGTCACCAATCGCCGAATGGATGGGCACTGCCACACCGCCAGAGTGCCGCCGTAGGGAGCCAGTTCCTGGAGCCACCAGTCCTCATACGCTTCTTCGTCGCTTCCCGTCTCATCGACAGGCTCCTGCGGCCAGTGACCCATCTCCTGCAGATAGGAGGCCAGGGAAACTTGCAGGGAACGCATGTTTGCCATGCAACGGGGCCCCTCGGCTCGCGAAGGCAGCCCGCCGTTAACCATGACCACCATGGTGGACAATACCGCGAGAATCGCTACTACGGCAATGATCTCAATCAGCGTGATGCCCGAGACATAACGCGCACTCTCCTCAGGAATCCGTCTCACTCCTGAGAAATAAATCAGGGGGTGGAGTTCGTGGTGTTCGTGCTGGTGCCCGATGTGGAAGTCGCACGGACGCCACGGAACTTGAAAGGGGTATTGGAGAGAGTTCCAGCGGCATTTGTGTAGGTGGCATTTGTCAACACAATCGTTCCATTGGTGTCTTGGCTAATCGCGGTAATCTGGCTCGTGGATGCGGGCGAGGCCTGAAGCTCGCCGCTACCACTGAAATCCCCGTTACCACTCATTTTGCCTCGGAAGTAACCTGACGCCTCGCTGTTTGCACTGATGAAGATGATGGGAAGAGTCAGCGACCCGTTGGAATTCGTTGTGGATGCCGCCGTGACAGAGTCGAGCACGCCGTCCACCTTGTTATTATTGATATTCGCCACGGTCGAGCCCCGCTGAACCTGGCCATTAATGAAGAAAATCCAATCGTTGGCGGTTGTGGAGGAGGTTTGCACTCCGGAAGAATACTGGAAACGGATAATACCTGAAACATTCGTGCCTCGCGTCGAGGCCTGATACGACCCATCAACACCGGTCACCAGAGAGGAGCCATTGCTGAACGGTGCTGGCCCACCAAAAGAACCCGCATGGGCAGAGACGGCGGCAAAAGTTGCAAGGAGGGCAAGGAATGAGCGCTTCATAAGAACCCGTCATAGAAAAAGCTTGCCTGCGTTGCAAGAAGATTTTCAGGGATTTATATAAAATAAAAGCGAAAATGGGTGCTCAGCGGTTGAGGGCCGTCACAGAAGTTCCGCGAAAATAACACGCTTGCGCGGCGAATATCTTCAACGGCAAATCACGGAATTTGCGAAAACCCGAAAATCTGCGGCTGACTTTCCTTTATCCTAAAACCAGAAAGAGGATTGGCCGCATTTATGCGGGGGGCGGTTGGTGTGGCTGGGCGGAGGGAAAAGGCACCGCATGGATGCGGGGCAGTTCTTCGCTTGTGGATGTGGCCATTTTTGCACCTTTGGCGGCTTTCCGTGACGCGCGAAGCGCTCTGGACTGCGGGGATCATTCACCGCTCTGGAATGTGGCGAGCTTTGGAAGGTTCGGCGTCGAGCCTGCAAACAGTGCCTTCTCCCCAGAGCTGCAAAGGAATTGCAGCAGTCCAAGGGCCTCTGGCGGAGCACGGGAGCGAGCGCCTCCGCTCACTTCAATTTTTGTTTTTGCGCCTCTTGCGCCTTTTTGCGGCTGACTATTGTGCGGTGACTTTGATCCGTCCGAAGCGTTTGGTGGGCGTGGTGGAATCCGTGACCGTGACGCGCTCGAAGGTGGCGTCGATCGAGTTGGCGCTCTCGGAGGAGGAAGGGTTGGTGGCCCAGGGATCGGAGACGCCGAGGTCGTTTGAAAACTCGACGGTGTACGTGATGCCGGGCGCTGGCGACGCGGACGCCTTACGCCGGATGAAGGTGATCTGGAGTTTGCCGGCGTCGCCGCCGGTGCCGAGACCGACGTAAGGCAGACCGGCGGAGCCGCCGGGGGTGAGAACGGCGGCGTTGGGCGTGGCGAGCGTGGTCCCCTGCCCTGCCCCGCTGCCGATCATGTTGAAGGCGTATTTGAGGAGGCTCTGCACGCCGTCGCCTGCGGGGATGAGCAGGTCTTGCGAGCCGTTGGTGGCGAGGCCAGTGGTGGTGCGGAAGGTGGCGAGGGCGGAGGAAGGAGGCAGGCTGCCGTTAAACACGATTTCCGCGACGTTGCCGTAGCTGTTGTTCGGCGAGAGGTAACGCACGTAGCGGTAGGTGCCGGTGTCGGTGATGGTGGTGTTATTCCAGGCGTAGGCCGGGTCAGAGGAGATCGTGTAGAGATCAACGACCCCACTGGTGAAGTCGGCGGTGCTGGAGCCCTGGAATTTACCCCCGTTCATGCGGCTGGCGAAGGTGGCGCGTGGGTAGTAACTGACCTGGGTGATTTGATAGGCAGCACCAAGATCGAGGCCGACCCAACTGCCGCTGGCGGAGGCGGAATCGAAGAAGGTGGCCGTGTTGCCGTCGAAGGCCTTGTCGCCAGTGTTGGCGGGGTTGTTGCCGTAGGACCCCGCCGTTCCGATGTAGGTGCCGCTGAGTCCGGTGGGGGGCGGCGGGGGCGTTGAGAAAGTAAAGCCGTCGGCCAGGGTGGCGGTGCCGCCGAGGGTGGTGACGGTGACGTGGTAGGTGCCTGCGGCGCGGGCCGGGGTGGTGCAGGTGAGCTGGGTGGGGCTCACGATGACGATGTTGGTCGCGGGCACGCCGCCGAAGGTGACTGCGCTGACGCCGTTGAAGTTGGTGCCGGTGAGGGTGACGGTGGTGCCGCCTGCGGTGGTGCCTGAAGTCGGGGAGACTTGGCCGAGAGTGGGCGCGGGGTAAGCGGGGCTGGCGACGGGCGGCGGCACGGCGGCGGCGTAGGTCTTTGCGAAGCGGATTTCGTCGAAGGCGGGCTGGGCTCCCCCGTAATTTGCGAAGGCGAGCGTGTTGAACTGGGCGAAGCCGGTGCCGGTAACGATGGGGGTGCCTTCGGTGGCTTGATTGAGATAAACGTCGATGCGGGTGGCGGCGCCGGCGGCAAAGGTGAACTTGGCCACGTAGAGATCGGTGCCGGAGGCAGGGACGGTCGTGCTGTTGTAGTAATTGGCGATGCCTCCGTTGATGACGTTGACGGTCATCAGTCGGAGGTAGGCGTTGCCGAAGGTGGTGCCGATATTCACGGCATCGGTAGTGCCGGTATCGCCAGTGCGAAATTCGAAGGTGTTGGCCACTTGAGCGGTCATGCCGCGGGCGAGCCAGCTGACGTAGAGCACTCCGGTGCCGGTGCCGCCGACGAAGCCGCCGGAGACGTAGGGAGCGAGTGCCGGCAGAGTCGTGTCGAGGTAGAGGAAAGTGCGGCCATTGCCGGTGTTAAAGCCGTTGCCGGAGGAGGCGAGCTGCGAGGAGCTGAGCGCGGCGGTGGTCTGCACGG
>JBGSJQ010000077.1:0-14336 GCA_041741775.1 Terrimicrobiaceae bacterium
GTGAGGCCGACGTGCCCTTCTTCTCGATCAGCGGCTCCGATTTCGTCGAGATGTTCGTTGGGGTCGGGGCGTCCCGCGTGCGCGACATGTTCGAGCAGGGCAAGCGCAATGCCCCCTGCCTCATCTTCATCGACGAGATCGACGCCGTCGGGCGCCACCGCGGGCACGGGCTCGGTGGGGGTCACGACGAGCGCGAGCAGACTCTGAACGCTCTCCTTGTCGAAATGGACGGGTTCGATACCCAGGAGGGCGTGATCATCATCGCCGCGACCAACCGGCCGGATGTCCTGGATCCCGCGCTGCTTCGCCCCGGCCGCTTCGACCGGCAGGTGACCGTGAGCCTGCCTGATGTGAAGGGCCGTGAGGAAATTCTCAAAGTTCATGCGAAGAAGGTGAAGCTGGCGGAGGCTGCGGACTTGGGGGTCCTTGCGCGTGGAACGCCGGGCTACTCCGGTGCCGAGCTGGCCAACCTGCTCAACGAGGCCGCCCTGCTGGCCGCCCGCAAGGGGCTCAAGGCCATCTCGCAGCGCGAGCTCGAAGAGGCGCGCGACAAGGTGCGCTGGGGCAAGGAGCGCCGCAGCATGGCCATGAGCGACCGCGAAAAAGTTTCGACCGCCTGGCACGAGGCCGGCCACGCGCTCATCAACGTTCTCCTTGAGCACACCCATCCGCTGCACAAGGTCACGATCATTCCCCGCGGCCCCTATCTCGGCGCAACGATGTATCTGCCCGAGGGCGACAAGTATTCGACCCAGCAAAAGGAGGCCCTCGATCTTCTGGCCGTCACCATGGGGGGGCGGATCGCCGAGGAAATGTTCACCAACGACATCTCCAATGGCGCGGCTGGCGACATCCGCCAGGCGACCACCTTGGCCCGCCGCATGGTCTGCGAGTGGGGCATGAGCTCGCTCGGAATGATCAGCTTCTCCGAGGGCAACGACTACGTCTTCCTGGGACGCGAGATGTCGCGTTCCCGCGAGCACAGCGAGTCCACCGCCCAGCAGATCGACGCGGAGGTCAAGCGTATCATCGATGAGGCCTATGGGCGCGCGACGGAGATCCTCGAGGCCCATCGCGTCCACGTCGAAAAAATTGCGAAGGCACTTCTCGAATACGAGACCCTCGACGCGTCTCACATCAAGGAAATCATCGAGTTTGGCGATATCCAGAACCCGCCGATCATGGAGGCGGCTCCTCCTCCGCTCCCGCCGCCACCTTCGGATTCCGCTCACAACTCGCCCGAGTCCGCCAAGCCACAGCTTCCGCCCGGAGGCCTCCCTTCACCTGCGCCGGCATAGGAAAGGAATCGATGGGCGGCGCTGATGGGCGGCCGGGCTGACCGGCAACCTTTCCGATCTCCGGTGTCCTCTTTCCGGTCTCGATGGAGGGCTGCGCCGCGTCAAATGGAGTTTGCAACTTTCGCCGATGCGGCCCGCCGACATTTTTTCGCTTCGCGGTTGCCCGCAGTCAAATCCGATGCTTAACTTGAGGATTACCCATGAATGTCGTTTGTGATCCGCAACCCAACTGTGTCGTCAACCTTCAGGTCGAGCTGCCCTCGGACCTGGTCTCCCGCGAGTGGGAGTCCGTCGCCAAAGATTTCCAGCGCCATGCGCGCCTTCCCGGGTATCGTCCGGGCAAGGCCCCGCAGGCGCTGATCGATTCCCGCTTTGCGAAGGATATTCGCGAGGAGCTTGAGAAGAAGCTGCTGCGCGACAGCCTCAATGAGGCGATCAAACAAAAGAACCTGCGCGTGCTCACGGTCGCCAAGGTTGAGGAGGTGCTCATCGGCGACGACAAGACGATGCGGTTCCGGGCAAGTGTGGTGACCGCGCCGGAGTTCGAGCTTCCCGACTACGCCTCGATCCCGGTCGAGGCCTCGAAGCGGCCGGTGACGGACGAAGATATTCAGAAATGGCTCGAGCAATTCCGCGAGCCGCATGCCAGCTTTGATGCCGTCGAGGGCCGTCCCCTGGCGATGGGCGATTACGCCGTGCTGACATACGAGGGCAAGGTTGGCGACCAGCTTCTCTCCGACATGCTGCCAAAGGCTCCCGCCCAGCTGCACGGCCGCCGCAATGCGTGGATCCTGATGGATGAGGGGACGCTGATCCCCGGGTTTGCCAAAGCGATTGAGGGGATGGCGGTCAACGAGGAGCGCTCGTTTACGCTCGACGTGCCAGCCGACTTCCCGTTGGCCGATCTCCGGGGTACATCCGTCACGTATTCCACCACCCTGCACGGGATCAATTCCAAACAACTCCCCCCGCTCGACGACGCGCTGGCCGACAAGATCGACCCGGGCAAAACCCTCGAAACCCTCCGCGGCGAACTGCGCGAGCGGCTCGAGCAAATGTCCGAACAGCAGTTTGACAGCGCAAAGCGCAATGGCGCCATCAAGAGCCTCCTGCAGCAGGTGCAGTGTGAGCTGCCCGCCCAGGCGGTCGAGCGGGAGGTCTCCGGGATCCTTCGCGAGATCGTCGAGGAGAACCAGGGGAGGGGAGTCAGCGACGAGGAGTTGCGCGCCCACCAGGACGAGCTTGTCGGTGTCGCCCAGCAGAGCGCGCGCGACCGCGTGCGGGCCAACTTCATCCTTCTGCGCATCGCAGAGAAGGAGAAGCTTGAGGTCACCGAGACGGACCTCCTCATGGCCGTCTCCGAGATGGCCCGCCGCTACGAGATCCCGGTGAAGAAGCTGATCAAAGACCTGCGGGCCCGGGACGGATTCGGTCCGATGCGCGAGCAGATTCTCATGGGCAAGGCCCTTGATTTGATCGTGGCCAATGTTACCGTCACCGAGCCCGCTGAGGCAGCGGCCACATCAGAAACCCACTCATAAATATGCTGGTTCCCATCGTTGTTGAACAGACCGGGCGCGGAGAGCGCAGTTACGACATCTACTCACGGCTCCTCAAGGACCGCATCATCTTCATCGGCACGCCGATCGACGATCATGTCGCCAACCTCGTCATCGCCCAGCTCCTCTTTCTCCAGATGGAGGACGGCAAGAAGGACATCAGCATCTACATCAACTCCCCGGGCGGATCCGTGACCGCAGGCCTCGCAATCTACGACACGATGCAGTTCGTGACGTGTGATGTGAACACCTACTGCATGGGCATTGCGGCCAGCATGGGGGCGGTGCTGCTCTGCGCCGGGACCAAGGGCAAGCGCTACGCCCTGCCGAATTCCGACATCATGATCCACCAGGTTTCCGGCGGAGCGCAGGGCCAGGCCAGCGATGTCGAGCGCCAGGTCGAGTTCATGTTCAAGCTCAAGAAGCGGCTCAACGGGATCCTGTCCCGCCACACCGGAAAGCCGGTCGAGCAGGTCGAGAAGGATGCCGACCGCGACTACTACATGACGGCCGAGGAGGCCAAAGCCTACGGGGTGGTGGACGAGGTCGTCGCCTCGCGCAAGGAGCTCAAGGAGCCGCCGAAGACGGCGGAGTAGGGGAAGTCTCAGATGGCCCGCGCAAACAATCTCACCATGTGCTCTTTCTGCGGGAAGACTCATGCCGAAGTCCGCAAGCTGATCGCCGGCCCCGGCGTTTACATTTGCGACAGCTGTATCACGGTCTGCAAGGGCATCCTCGACAAGGAGTTCAAGGAGGACAACAAAAAGGCCAAGACCGCGATCCAGGTGCCGAAGCCGGCGGACATCAAGGCGAGCCTCGACCAGCATGTCATCGGGCAGGACCATGCGAAGAAGGTCCTCGCGGTGGCGGTGCACAACCACTACAAGCGGCTCCTGCAGGAAAACTCCCCCACGGTCGGCATCGATGCCTTTGCCGATGTGGAAATCGAAAAGAGCAACATCCTTCTCATCGGGCCGACGGGCTCGGGCAAAACGCTTCTGGCGCGGACCCTCGCAAAAATCCTGGATGTTCCGTTCTGCATTGCCGACGCGACCTCGATCACCGAGGCCGGATACGTGGGCGAGGATGTCGAGAACATCGTGCTCCGGCTGCTCCAGAACTCGGACTACGACGTGAAGCGCTGCGAGATGGGGATCGTCTATATTGACGAGATCGACAAGATCGGGCGCAAGACCGACAACGTGAGCATCACGCGCGACGTCTCGGGCGAGGGCGTCCAGCAGGCGCTGCTCAAAATCCTTGAAGGCACGGTCTGCAATGTTCCCCCGCAGGGAGGGCGCAAGCACCCGCACCAGGAATACATCCAGGTCAACACCGAAAAAATCCTCTTTATCTGCGGCGGGGCTTTTGTGGGGCTCGACAAGATGATCCGCCGCCGGAAAGGCGGCCGGTCGATGGGGTTCCATGCCCAGGAGGAGCTGCCGGAGGATTTCCTCAAGCGCGAGGCGCTGAAAAATGTCGAGCCGGAGGACCTGCTCAGCTTCGGGCTCATCCCGGAGTTCGTCGGTCGCCTGCCCGTCCTCGCTTCCCTCGACGAGCTCACCGAGGACCAGCTTGTCACGATCCTGACCGAGCCCAAGAACGCGATGGTCAAGCAATACCAGAAGCTGCTCGGCATGGAGGGCGTGAACCTGAACCTGACGAAGGACGCCCTGAAGGCGCTCGCCGCCGAGGCCGTCAAAAAGGGGACCGGGGCGCGGGCGCTGCGCGCCATGCTCGAGCGCATCATGCTCGACCTGATGTATGACTCGCCGGGCCGCGACGACGTGGCGGAGGTCACGATCAACCGCGCGGTCGTGGACGGGAAACGCTCCCCGCTGATTCGGAAGAAACAGGAAAAAGACGCGGCGTAGGGAACCGTCAAGCAAGCCCTGCCGCAGGCTTGCGGATTTTTACGGAATCCCTAGCTTGGCCGCATGAGCGCCCGACCCGACCACACGCACGCCCATGGGGATTTCAAACTTCGCTACGGGCACCCCCTCCCATTCGGTGCCAGCCACACCCCTCATGGCGTAAATTTTTCGATCTTCAGCGCCCATGCCACCTCCTGCACGCTCGTCCTTTTCGAGCGCGGGGCCGACGAGCCGCTGGCAGAGATCCCATTCCCTCCCGAGTGCCGCCTCGGCCAGGTCTGGGCCATGACCGTCGATGACCTCAATTACGAAAAATTTGATTACGGCTTCCGGTTTGGCGGTCCGTATGACCCGCGCGAGGGCCATTATTTTGACCCCTCGAATATTGTTTTGGACCCGCATGCCCGGGAGATCGTTGGGCGGGAGGTTTGGATGGGGCCGCCCACCGTGTCGACTCCGGTTCACCGCGGACGGATTCCCCACGAGGAGTTCTACTGGGAGCACAGCCGGCCGGTCCACCGCTGCGAGAGCGAGATGATCATCTACGAGATGCACGTGCGGGGGTTCACCCGGCACGCCAGCTCCGGGGTCTCGCATCCGGGCACCTTCGCCGGACTGGCGGAAAAGGTCGCCTACCTTGAGGATCTGGGCATCAACTGCGTGGAGCTCATGCCGGTCTTTGAGTTTGATGAATCCGAGAACACGCGGACGAACCCGGCGACCGGAGAGCCCCTCTGCAATTATTGGGGCTATAGCACGGTGGGTTTTTTTGCTCCGAAGGCCAGCTACGCCGCCCGTGCCTCCGAAGGCCGGCAGGTGCACGAGTTCAAGCAGATGATGAAAGCCCTGCATGCGGGCGGGATCGAGGTCGTCCTCGACGTGGTCTTCAACCACACCGCAGAGGGTGGCTCCGACGGTCCGATCATCTCGTTCCGCGGCATCGACAACAAAACCTACTACATGCTTGATGACAAGGGCGGCTTCGCCAATTACTCGGGCTGCGGCAACACGATCAATTGCAACCACCCTGCCGTCCGGGGGTTTGTCATCAACTGCCTGCGCTACTGGGCGGCGGAATTCCACATCGACGGCTTCCGCTTCGATCTGGCCTCCGTGCTCGGCCGTGACCCGACCGGTGCCCCGCTCCTCAACCCCCCCCTCCTCGAATCCCTCGCCTACGACCCGGTCCTCGCGGGCTGCGATCTGATCGCTGAAGCCTGGGATGCCGGCGGGCTCTACCAGGTCGGAAATTTCCCCTCCTACGGGCGCTGGATGGAGTGGAATGGGAAATTCCGCGACTGTGCGAGGAAGTTTCTCAAAGGCGATCCCGGCACGGTCGGCGAAATGGTCCAGCGCATCATGGGGTCTCCGGACCTCTATGCCGCCGCCCGCCGCAAGCCCACGGCATCGGTCAACTTCATCACCTGCCACGACGGCTTCACGCTCCGCGACCTGTTTTCCTACAACGAAAAACACAACCTGGCCAACGGCGAGAACAACAACGATGGCACCAATGATAACGAGAGCTGGAACTGCGGCGTCGAGGGCGACTCCACGGACCCGGAGGTCAGCGCCCTCCGCCTCCGCCAGTGCAAGAATGCCATGCTCCTGCTCCTCACCAGCCAGGGCGTTCCGATGATCTACATGGGCGACGAATGCGGACGCTCCCAGCACGGAAATAACAACGCCTATTGCCACGACGAGGACTGGAACTGGCTCCATTGGGACCTTGACCCCGAGGGGCGCGAGATCTTCCGCTTCACCAAGGCCCTCATCGCCTTTCGCAAGGCCAACCCCGCTCTCCGCCAGCCGGAATTCCTCACCGGACGCGATCAGGTCGGCAGCGGCTACCCGGACATCAGCTGGCACGGCATCCTGCCCTGGCGGCCGGATTGGACCCTGTCGAGCCGCTCGCTGGCATTCATGCTCTGCGGACGCCATGGCCAGGCCGCTGGCGGGCCACCGCATTTCCTCTACACCGGGCTCAACATGTTTTACAAACCACTCACGTTCACCCTTCCTGTATTGCCCCGCGGAATGTCCTGGCATCGGTTCGCCGACACCTCCCTCCCCGCCCCGGATGACATCCTGGACCCGAACTCCATCACCCCGATGGAGAACCAAAAGCAATACGCCCTCAAGGAACGTAGCGGCATCATCCTCGTCGGGAAGTAGCGACCCTCGCTACGAAATTCTTGATGAGGCGCAAAAAATTATGGCCCCCTCCGCAGAATTCCGATAATCGGGAATGCGTGAGGATTTTCAGGCTGTTGCAAAAGTATTCGGGGTGGGCAAGTGGGCCGGGGGTGTTGTTCCTGCTCATGGCCCTGACTCCCAATGCCTTTGCCCAAGCGGTGACCGGCGGCGAAATGCGCCCGGTTGCGGACATGTTCCAGCCATTGTCCCGTCCGGCGGAAATGATCCACGAGTCGGCGATTCTCGTCTTGGCGATCACGGCGGGGATTTTTATCGTTGTGACGGCGATGATGGTTTTTGTCGTGTGGAAGTTCCGCCATAAGGGCGGCGAGGATGATTTGAAGGAACCGCCGCAGATTTACGGGAGCACGCACATCGAGCTGGCCTGGACGGTGATCCCGATCCTGATCACGTTCGTGCTGATCCTCGTGACGAGCCGGACAATCGGGGAAATTCAAAACGCAAAGATGCCGGAGGACGCTCTCAAGGTGCGCTTGGTTGGCCACCAGTGGTGGTGGGAGGTTCACTATCCGGACCTCGGCATCATCACGGCCAACGAGATCCATGTTCCGGTGAGCAGCCGGGATGGGAAGAAGCGCCCAACACATATCATTCTGGAGTCGGCTGACGTGATCCACAGCTTCTGGGTTCCGCAGCTGGCGGGGAAGACGGATCTCGTGCCGAACCGGGCAAACCAGACATGGATCGAGCCCTTCGCGACCGGCACATTTTTCGGCAATTGCGCGGAGTATTGCGGCACCCAGCATGCGAACATGCTCCTGCGGGTGATCGTTCAGGAGCCGGAGGACTTTGAAAAGTGGGTGGCGAACATGAAGCAGCCGGCCGTGACTCCTGAGTCCGGGTTGGCCGCGCAGGGGCATCGCGATTTCTACGCCAACGCCTGCGTCAGCTGCCACCGGGTGGACGGCACGGTCGCCGAGGGCGTCTTCGGGCCCGACCTCACAAAGCTGATGACCCGGCAGACGATCGGGGCCGGGGTCGCGGACCTCACGCCGGAAAACCTGCGGGCCTGGGTGCGGGATCCTCAGGAGTTGAAAACCGGGTGCCTGATGCCCGACATGAAGCTGCTCGACAGCGAAGTGGACTCGATCACCGCCTACCTTCTCACGCTGAAATGAATCCTGACACGTTCGATCCCAATTTCCAAATTCCGGCTCCCGAGCGCATCGGCGAGGAGAGGGGCTCCCTCACGCGCATCGTCCAGGAGTTGGTCTTCACGGTGGACCACAAAAAGCTGGGACTCATGTATATCGGGTCCGGGCTGATCTTTTTCGTGGTGGCGGGGATCATGGCGACGCTGATCCGGATCCAGCTGGCCGTGCCGCGCAACGACTTTTTGGAGCCGGATGTTTTCAACCGCTTCTTCACGATGCACGGCACGGCGATGGTGTTTCTTGTGGGGATGCCGATCATCTTCGGCTTTGCGAACTACCTGGTGCCGCTGATGATCGGCGCGCGGGACATGGCTTTTCCCAGGCTGAACGCTTTCGGGTTCTGGGTATTCTTTTTCAGCGGGCTGCTGCTCTACTTCAGCTACCTGGGTGCTCCCGGGCTCTATGCGGCGGGATCGGCGCCGGATGTTGGCTGGTTTGCGTATTCTCCGCTCACGGCAAAAGCTTTCTCGCGTGGCCACAGCACGGATTATTGGACGCTGTCGCTGCTCATGGGCGGAATTGGCAGCATCGCGACCTCGATCAATATCATCGTCACCATTCTTTGCCTGCGGTGCAAGGGGATGATCCTCGGGCGCATGCCCCTCTTCGTCTGGTTGTTCCTTGTGGTGGCCTTCCTGGTGATCATCGCCATGCCTCCGCTTTCGGCCTGCCAGATCATGCTGATCCTCGACCGCTTTGCCGGCGCAAAATTCTTTGATACGCAAGCCGGCGGCTCGGCGGTCCTCTGGCAGCACTTCTTCTGGATCTTCGGGCATCCGGAGGTTTACATCCTCATCCTGCCGGGCTTTGCGATCGCCTCGGAGGTCATCCCCGTGTTCTCGCGCAAGCCGATCTTCGGGTATCCGGTGATGGTGGCGGCGAGTGTGATGATCGCGTTCATCAGCCTCGGCGTCTGGGCCCACCACATGTTCTCGGTCGGGATGACATCGATCGGCAACACGTTCTTCGCGATCTCGACCCTGCTTGTGGCGATTCCGACCGGCATCAAGATCTTCAACTGGATCGGCACGATGTATGGCGGGAAGCTGCGCTTTGAGCTTCCGATGCTCTTCTGCCTCGCGTTTCTTTTCCAGTTTTTGATCGCGGGGTTGACCGGCGTGATGCTGGCGATTGCGCCCTTTGACTGGCAGCTGACGGACTCGTATTTCGTGGTGGCCCACTTCCACTACGTCCTGATCGGCGGGCTGCTCTTCACGATTTTCGCCGGGATCTATTACTGGTATCCAAAGGCCCTCGGGCGGATGCCTGACTTCCGCCTGGGACTCTTGCACTTCATCCTCTTCACGGTCGGATTCCACATCACGTTTTTCCCGCAGCATATCGCCGGGTTTCTTGGCATGCCGCGGCGGATCTACACCTACGACACCGGGCGCGGATGGGATATCTGGAACCTGATCTCCTCGATTGGCGTGATCTTCCAGGCGGCGGGCATCCTGTTTTTTGTCATCAACCTGATCTACTCCTACGTGTGGGGAAAGAAGGCCGGGGATGATCCGTGGGACGCCTGGTCGCTGGAGTGGGCAACGACCTCGCCGCCGCCCTCCTACAACTTTGAAACCATCCCCGAAGTCCGCAGCCGTCGGCCGCTTTGGGATCTGAAACACCCGGACGATCCGGATTGGAAATACGAATGACCACCGCCGCTGCACAACCGACCGACTGGAAGCTGCCCTCGACCCGCAAGGTCGCGGTGATCACGCTGATTGTTACCGAATCCGCTCTGTTCTCGATTTTCTTGGTCGCCTACCTGTTCTACATGGGGAAGAGCCTGAACGCGCCGTTCCCGTCCCAGGTCCTTGAGTTCCCGCTTCTGGCCACGATCGCCCTGCTCTCGAGCAGCGTGACGATCGTCTTCTCAGAAAAGGCGCTCCATGCCGGCAAGAAGGGGGCCTTTCACCTGTGGTGGGCGATCACCATCGCGCTCGGGGCGTATTTCCTGTGGTTTACGGCGATGGAGTGGAAGCATCTGATCTTCGAGAAGGACCTGACGCTGGCCACGAATGTTTTCGGAACCACTTTCTACTCGCTGGTCGGTCTGCACGCCAGCCACGTGATTATCGGTCTTTTTCTCCTGACGCTCGTTCTGGTGCTCAGCCTGCTGGGCAAGGTGCCGGCCGACCACACCGAACACCTTGAAATGATCTCCTGGTATTGGCACTTCGTGGATGCCATCTGGATTGTCGTGGTGACGGTCGTTTACATCATCAGCATTCGATATTGAACATGGACGAAGACCCCAAAAAAATTGAGCTGCCTGCGCCGACCGGATGGCCGATCGTATGCGCGTTCGGGCTGGTTCTGGTGTTTGCCGGGCTGGTCACGAACCTGGTGGTGACAGTTGTCGGGTTGCTGACCGGTCTCTTCGCAGCGGTGGGCTGGTTCCGCGACGTCTTTCCGCATCCCAAGCACGAGTATGTGGACCTGGTGCCTCCGCCGCAGCGGGCCGCAGCGGTGAAGCGCTCGCAGCGGAAGGTGGAGCACATGAGCTTCGGCGAGAGCGGGCACCGTCTTCACCTGCCTGTGGCCGTGCATCCTTATCTTTCCGGCGTCAAGGGCGGGCTGGCTGGCGGGCTGGTCATGGCGATCCTCGCCTGCGCATGGGGTTTCTTCCGCTACAACAGCATCTGGTATCCTGTGAATCTTCTTGCGGCGGCGGGCGTGCCGGGACTGGCCGAAGCCGGCATACAGACGCTGCTGCACTTCAGCGCGGAAGGGCTCGTTGTCGGCTTGATCACCCACGTGACCATGTCGGTGCTCGTCGGCCTTCTCTACGTGGTCATCCTCCCGATGCTGCCCGCCCGTTTTGAGTGGTTCTGGGGCGGAATGGTGACCCCGGTTCTTTGGACCGGGATTGTGGCCGCGTCCATTCGCCTGGTGAATCCCACCCTCGCCCAGCACGTGGACTGGCCGTGGTTTATTGTCTGTCAGGTCGCCTTTGGCATGGTCGGGGGCTACGTCGTCTTCAAATCCGAAAAAGTGGCCACCATCCAAAGCCTGCCGCTGGCAGCCAAACTCGGGGTGGAGGCCCAGCATAAAGAGCCATGATCCGCATTGTCCTTCTTTTCGCCTTGCTTGCGGTGGCCGGTTGCGACCGGATTCCCGGGCAGCCTCAGCCGGAGTCCCGGTGGCAGCCGCCCTCTGCCCTCACCAACTTTGAGGCTCTCTACCGGCAAAACTGCTCGGGTTGCCATGGCCTCAACGGGGTGAGTTCGGCTTCGATTGCCATGGACAATCCGACCTACCTCTCGGCGGTGCCCCGCGAGTCCTTGCGGGCAGCCGTCGAGAAAGGTGTCCCGGGCACGGCCATGCCGCCATTCTCGGTGGAGGCGGGCGGGAACCTGACCGACGAGCAGTTGGACATTGTGGTCAATGGCATCCTTGCCAAAAAACCGGGGACGCCGATGGTCGGGATCCCGGCATACGCGGCCCCTCTGGGAGATGTCGCTGTGGGCCAGGCGACCTTTGCCGTGGCCTGCGCCCAGTGCCATGGCGCATCCGGATCCGGCGGAGAAACCGCGGGATCCGTCGTCGATCCGGACTACCTCGACCTCGTGACCGACCAATACCTCCGCACCATTGTCATTGCCGGCCGCCCGGATTTGGGATGTCCCGACTTTGCCAACCGGATTCCGGGGCGGGCGATGACGGGCGAGGAGGTCGCTGGCGTGACCGCCTGGTTGTCCTCCAACCGCAAGAACGAATTTGGCCGCCCGCTCGTGCCGGCGGCCCCTCAACTGCCATGAACGAAGAACCCAAACCCTGTGCCTGTGAGGAAAAGAAGCCGTCCCGCCGGGATTTTATGCTGTGGGTTGGCTTTGCCCTGAACGGGATTGCCGGCGCCATGATCGGGATCCCGCTGCTCGGCTACGTGCTCTCCGCCTTCTTTAAACCCAATCCCCTCGAGTGGATTTCTCTGGGACCCGTGGATCAGTTCCCCGAGGGCCAAACGCGATTTGCCAGCTACGAGAACCCGAACCGGCGGGAGTGGGATGGCGAAACCGCCCACATCCCCTGCTGGGTGCGCCGGATCCAAGCGAACGACTTCCAGGTTTTTGCCATCAACTGCACCCACCTCGGCTGCCCGGTCCGATGGTTTGAGGAGTCAAAACTGTTCATGTGTCCCTGCCATGGCGGGGCATTTTACCAGGATGGCGGGCATGCGGCCGGGCCTCCGCCCCGCGGGCTTTATACTTACAAACTCAAAGTTGAGAACGACGTGCTCTGGATCAAGGGAGGCGTTCTTCCGAACCTCTCGAACCCGAACATATGAACAAGCTTCTCAAGATAGCACGGGGCGCGTTCCTTTGGGTTGATGACCGGCTGCATATCGCCAAGATTTACGAATCGACGGCGGGCCACCATGTGCCGCAGAGCGCGGGGAGCTGGTTCTACGTGTTCGGGAGTGCGACCCTGCTTTGCTTCATGATCCAGCTCGCGACGGGCATCATGCTGGCCATGGTTTATGTGCCGTCCGCCGCCGAGGCCTACACGACGCTGGAGTATCTCACGTTTCAGCAACAGCTCGGCTGGTTCCTGCGGGGGGTTCACTTCTGGGGTTCCAATTTCATGGTGGGGATCATGCTCCTGCACATGACGCAGGTGTTTCTCTTCGGCGCCTACAAATATCCGCGCGAAATTACCTGGCTCACCGGGCTTGCATTGATGGTTCTGACGCTTGGCCTCGCCTTCACCGGGCAGGTGATGCGCTTTGATGAGGATGCCTATTGGGGGCTGGGGATCGGAGCAGCAATCATGGGACGCGTGCCATTCATCGGCGGGCAGCTCGTGAACATGATGCTCGGCGGCCCGATCATCGCTTCGGAGACGCTCTCCAGGTTCTTTGCCCTGCACGTTTTTGTCCTGCCCGGCAGCGTGATTGCGCTCGTCAGCATCCATCTGCGGATGGTCCTGACCAAAGGGATCAATGAGTATCCGCAGCCCGGAATGCTTGTTCGCAAGGAGACCTACGACAAGGAATACGCGGCGATTTTGAAGAAGGAGGGCGTCCCGTTCTTCCCGAAAGCCATCAGCAAGGACCTCATCGCCGCCTCCATCGTGATTTTCGGCATCCTGGCCTGCGCGCTCATCTTCGGGCCCAAGGGCCCGACCGGCCCGCCGGATCCCGTCCAGATCGACACCCTGCCGCGCCCCGACTTTTTCTTCCTGTGGATCTTTGCGATTGCGGCGCTGA
Organism: Terrimicrobiaceae bacterium; assembly: GCA_041741775.1. Classification (GTDB taxonomy): domain Bacteria; phylum Verrucomicrobiota; class Verrucomicrobiia; order Chthoniobacterales; family Terrimicrobiaceae; genus QYQL01. The sequence continues at coordinate 13,315 of JBGSJQ010000077.1, forward strand.
TGCCGGACTGGATGGAGACGCCCGCGCTTTTGGGCGGTCCGGTGATCATCGGGATCGTTCTCGTGGCGCTGCCGTTCTTCAACGGGACCGGGGAGAAGAGCTGGCGTCGTCGTCCGGTGGCGGTGATGACCGTGATCCTGACCTATGTCGCCCTCGGCTTGCTGACCTACCTCGGGCACACCTCTCCGTGGTCGCCCGACATGGGTGCTTGGAAAGGGGCGGACACGCCGCTGGAGTTTATCAAAGGTCGCTCGCCGCTGGAGCTGCAAGGTTTGCTGGTTATTCAGTCCATGCAGTGCCGGAACTGCCATGCCATCGATGGGATTGGCGGACACCGCGGGCCCGATTTGAGCGATGTCGGAATGCGGCTCACCCATGCCCAGCTCGTGCGGCAGGTCGTCCAGGGCGGAGGCAATATGCCGGCCTACGGAAAAAACCTCACGCCGGCCCAAGTCGATGCCGTCGTCGCCTACATGGTCACGCTCCGCCCCAAAGGAGTCACCCCGGCCCGGGATTCGTCCCAGCCCGGACGACCCCCGATGGAGTAATGTCCCGCGCCTGACGATCCGCTTGAACCGGGATCGGATCGCGGCGATGTCCGTCGTCCATCCGGGAACTGACCGCGAATCACGCCAATCAACGCGAATAAAATCAGGAAGTTGGAAACAAACCGTCGCTGACCTCTTCTACTCTTTTTGGGATGATCCACCTGAAAAACCTCACCAGAACATTCGCCTCGGGCAGCGGGGAGGTGCGGGCGCTGGACGGGGTCTCGTTGGATATCGCAGCCGGGGAGTTCGTGAGCGTGACCGGGCCGAGCGGATGCGGGAAAAGCACGCTGCTCAATCTTCTGGGGGGGCTGGATCGTCCGACCTCGGGAGAAATTTCTGTCGATGGCATTCCGCTGCACACGGCCGGGGAGCGCGAGCTGACCGCCTACCGGCGGCAGACGCTTGGGATTGTCTTTCAATTTTTCAACCTGCTTCCGGCGATGACCGTGCGGGAGAACGTCGAGCTGCCGC
>JBGSJQ010000078.1:0-19436 GCA_041741775.1 Terrimicrobiaceae bacterium
CTCGACCAGGTTGCTGTCGCGCGGAATGACCCCCCGCCCGGCCAGGGCGGCCAAGGCCGACCAGATGCCGACCGGTGTCGCCAGCCCCATCGAGCAGGGACAGGCCACGACAATCACCGCCAGCGCGTTGAACAACCCCGCGATCCAGCTCTCCCTCCACGCCCAAAAACAAAACGTCGCCAGCGAGATCGTCAGAACCGAGGGGAGAAACCACGCCACAATCCGGTCCGCCTCCCGTTGGAGATCCGAAGGACGGTCCTGCGCCTCGCGGACGGCCTGCATCAGCGCATCCAACCGGCGGTGGTTTCCGCTGACCAGCGAGCGGATCGTAAAAACCGCATCCACGGAATGGCAGCCGGCCAGCACTCGGTCACCCTCCCTCTTCACCACCGGAAACGGTTCTCCGGTCAGCGCTGTCTCCTGCACGTAGCCGGTGCCTTCCAATATTTCGCCGTCAGCCGGGATTGCCCCTCCGGCGCGGACCATCAGGCGGTCTCCGGACTGGATGTCCCCGGCGCGGACCACCCGCGTCGAGCCGTCGGCCTCCACCCGCTCGCAGGAGTCGAACTCCTCGCCGAGCGATCGCGCCGCATCCAGCGCCGCTTTGCGCCGCTTCTCCCCCACCAGCTTTCCAAACGTGTAAATGGCCACCAAAATCGCCACCACCTCGTAGTAAACGTGGCCGAACCCCGTGATCGTGCAATGCACGGACGCCCCGAACGCCCCCGCGATCCCCAGCAAAAACAGCTGCTCCATCACGATGCGCCCCTGCCGCCCGCCAGCCACAGCCGCCCGCCAGATCGGCAGGCCGGCCAAAAGAAAAACAAGCACCGCCGAGGCGGCCAGCACTCCGTGCAGGATCAGCCGGGCCGTCCCCGATGGCGGCGACATGTTCACCGCCAGCCCAAAGACCATCGACTGCCCCGCAACCAACCCCGCCACCGCCAGCCGAAACCAATCCCCGGCCGCCGGACCGCCGGAAGCAGAAGGATTGGAACAAGCGCAGCAGGATGACATAAGACCGCACAAATTAGTGGGCCGCAGACCATTTGCAACCCCGGGAGTGGGAGCCCGAAAGGGGGAAGGGGAATTTGCCACGGAGCACACAGAGCGCACAGAGGGGAAAAAGGAATGTTACAGGTCGGAAGCGGAATCATCTTTTTTGAATCACTCTGCAAACCCGAACCCCTTGTTGGTTTGCTCTCCGTGGCCTCCGCGTTCTCCGTGGTTCCTTTTGATTCTTACGGTCGGAGCCTGGGAGATCACGAACGCCAGAAAAAGTGTAGGCCGCCGCAACGAGTGTTACGACGGCCTACTGTTCCCCCCAGAACAATTGCGAAGTTATGTTGGTTTTGCCGGAGCGCAAGAAAAAATTTAAAATATTTTTTCGGTCCGGCGATTTCGTCTTCCGGCTCTATTTTTTGTGGACGTCGGCGGCGACTTTGAGGCGGAGTCCGTTGAGGCGGATGAACCCGGTGGCGTCGTCCTGGTTGTAGGCTTGGGTGGGGTCAGCCTCCATGGTGGCGATGTGCGGGTTGTAGAGGCTGAGCGGGCTCTTGCGTCCGGCGGAGTGGATTCCGCCTTTGTAGAGCTTCACGCGGACCGTGCCTGACACGTTTTTTTGCGATTCCGTGACGAGGGCCTGGATGGCTTCGCGTTCGGGCGCGAACCAGAATCCATTGTAAACGAGCGTGCTGTATTTCGGGATGAGGCTGTCGCGGAGGTGCATGACCTCGCGGTCCATGGTGAGCGACTCCAACTGGCGGTGGGCGAAGTGGAGGATCGCTCCCCCGGGGGTCTCATAAACGCCGCGGCTCTTCATGCCAACAAACCGGTTCTCGACCATGTCCACGCGGCCGACACCGTGCTTGCCGCCGAGTTTGTTGAGGTGCTGCATGACGGCCAACGGGTTCAGTGCCTCGCCGTCGATGGCCACACAGAGGCCTTTTTCAAACTCCAGCTCGACGAGCTCCGGCTGGTCCGGGGCGTCTTCGGGCAGGACCGAGAGCGTGGTGAAATACTCGCGGTTCTTCAGATCGCTGGCATCATACCAGGGGTCCTCGAGGATCCCGGCTTCGTAGCTGATGTGCAGAAGGTTGCGGTCCATCGAGTAGGGTTTTTTCGCGCTGGCGGCGACCGGCACGCCGTGGGCTTCGGCATAGGCGATCATTTCCGCGCGGCCGGGGAATTTGTCGCGGAAGCGGGCGTCCCGCCAGGGGGCGATGACTTCGATGTCGGGTGCGAGCGCTGCGGCAGTGAGCTCGAAACGAACCTGATCATTTCCTTTGCCGGTGGCCCCGTGGGCAACTGCGTCGGCGCCTTCAGCCCGCGCGATCTCGACCATCCGCTTGGCGATGAGCGGACGCGCGATGCTCGTCCCAAGGAAGTATTCCCCCTCGTAGATCGCGCCAGCCTGCATCATGGGAAAAATGAAATCACGGGCGAATTCCTCCTGCAGATCGTCCACGTAGCACTTGGTCGCGCCCGTGCGCAGAGCCTTCTCCTCCAGGCCATCGAGCTCTTCGCCCTGGCCGACATCCGCACAGAACGCCACGATCTCGGCTCCATAGACGTCTTTGAGCCAGTTCAGAATCACCGAGGTGTCGAGGCCTCCGGAATACGCGACAACGATTTTTTTCATAGCGCGGGTGACATTGCCCGGATCTGCGAGATTTCGCAATGCGGGAAATTTGATTGGCTCCGCGCCGAGGAATCGGCGATGGTTCGGGGCATGTGGCGATCCCTTTTGGCTCTGATCCTCGCGGCAGCTTCCGGTTGGGCGGCCCCCGCCGGGTCTGCCTTTGTTGGGTTTTCGGCCATTGCCTCACAGCCCTACGCCGCCACGGCCCAGCCGGTTGAGATCCGGGGAGAACGCGGGGACCCCCAGCCCAAGGAGTGGGTCTTTCTCTTAAGCGATCCAAAAGCCCGGGGTGGGGTGCGCGAGCTCACCATTGTGGACGGGCGGATCACGGGCGAGCGGACGCCGCTTCGCGGCATGGCAGATATTTCAGGGCTGCAGCCGCTGGAGCAGAAGGAGCTGAGCTTCGATGCCGACCGGGTTTTCAGCACGGTCCAGCGCGAGGCTATCGAGAATGAGATCGGATTTGAGTGGCTCGATTACACACTGCGGACAGATCCCCAAAGCCGGGCTCCCGTCTGGGAGGTCAAACTTTACGACCACATGGGGGCTCAGGTGGGCGTCATCGGGATCTCCGCTTCCGGCGGATCCATCGTCCGCCCAATCAAGGCCTCCCCTGTCGTTGCCAGGGCCCGCCCGGGTTCCACCCCGGCGGAATCGGGGTTGGGCGGACTGGCGGGCGACGTCAGCACGGCGGCCGGCCGAGCGGCGAAGGATACCAAGGACTCAACACTGCGGTTCATCGGGTCGCTTCAGGAAGTCATCACCGGCGAGCGCACGATCGGACCGAAGGAGGACGGGGAATGATCCAGGCGATCATCGTCCTCGTCGTGATCGGCTTTCTGATGATTGCCGCTGAGACCTGCATCCCCGGCATGGTGCTTGGGGTGATCGGGACGCTTTGCCTCATCATCGCCGTCATCCTCTGCTACTCGGCCTTTGGTCCGCTGATGGGCACCATGGCCTTCGCGATCCTCGCCGTCCTTCTGATTGTGGGCTTCTTCATCTGGCTCCGAATCTTTCCGCATACGGCCATCGGCAAAAAGCTCACGCTCCCCACCCAGCCCTCAAAGGGAAATTCCACCGCAGCCCCCGCCCTCCTCGGGGCGACCGGTCAGGCTTTGACCCCGCTGCGTCCTGCCGGCACGGCCCTCATCGCAGGGGAGCGGGTGGATGTGGTGGCGGAAAGCGGGATGATCGATGCCGGCTCGAATGTGGAGGTCGTCTTCCAAGAGGGCCTGCGCGTGGTCGTGCGCCAAACGGCCTGATATCTGCCATCCGGCCACCTTTATTTCTTGATAGCTCATTAACTTAATTTTTTATCCGGCTAATAGGGCGAAATGGCTCCACCTTTCTCGTGATGCCCGTTGCAATTTTTTGGAACTTCGGTTGCTATGCCTGCCAGCGCAGCGAATACCCAAACGCAAATCGTGATGCCCACCCGCCTCCTTCCCGCATTCCGACTTTTCTTCCAGCGATTAGCCGTCTTTCTTTTGTTCTCCTGCTGCGGGGCCAACCTGGTCGCTGCTCCTCCAGCCTCCCCCCCGGATCTCTCACCCCTAAAAACATGGATGGCCTCCCAGAAGGATGTCCGCTCCGTCTCGGCTGATTTCATCCAAACACGGGCGCTGCGCACCCTGCGAAGCCCGTTGTCCAGCAAAGGCCGCTTGTGGTTCAAGGCCCCGGATTGGTTCCGCTGGGAGCTGGGAACCCCTCCGAAAACGATCATCATCGGCACCCCGAAGGGTCTGACAATTATTCAGCCCGAGAAAAAATTGGCCAGGCGAAAGCCGCTTGCGCCTCCGGGCACGCCCAGCGAGGCAGAGGCTCTCGGCATGATTCGTTTCCCCGGCGGGGGTAGCTTTGAGGAGTTTGAGCGGCAGGTTAAAGTGCTTGCGCTGGAAAAATCGGGAGCCAACTGCCGCCTGACCATGCTGCCTCGTGATGCCCAGGCTGCCCGCAGGCTTTCTGCAATCAATCTGACCTTTGACACGGAGACCGGCCACTGGATCAGCTTTGAAATGGTCACGCGCGAGGGATCCTCCATTCGCAACGAGTTCCGAAATGTGGAAATCAACCCGAAGATTGAAAGGGCCCTCTTCGATTTCGACCTCACGGGATACCAGGTCACGGATGAGAAAAACTAACCTGCTCCGCATTTTATTGGCAGCCGCTGTGCTGGTCTATCTCGGCGCGGGGCTATCGCGCATCAGCTTCAATGTGGAGATCCTGCGGCTGCTTCCCACGCAACTCCGGCAGGTCGAAGGTCTGTCGCTGTTTCTCAAATACTTTGCGCTGCCCAATGAACTCATCATCACGATAGAGGCGCCGGATTCGGAGACCGCAGAAGCTGCTGCCGACACCCTTGCCGCCGCCCTGCGGGGGCATCCGCTGCTCGTAAAAAATGCCGTTGCCCGGCCTCCGTGGGAAAAGGACCCAGCCAGTCTCGCCGAGTTTTTCACCTTTCTTCTACTGAACCAACCCGCAGAGAAATTGGGGGAAATCCAGCAAAAGCTCGCGCCGGATCAGGCCGACGCCACCTTGCAGCAGACACTGGAGACCCTCAGCAACAGCGTTTCTCCAGCAGACATAGCCCTGCTGAGCTATGATCCATTCGGCCTGTCCTCCGCCCTCTCCGGCTCCGGAATTTTTGGCGGCTCCCAGAAATCCGAGTTTTCCTCAGCCGATGGAAAATTCCGCGTTGTTTATGCCGAGGCCGCCCACCCCTTTGCAAACTACAAACAGACGTCGGCGTGGCTGAAGCAAATCCGGGACATTTGTTCCGCAGCGGCAGCCGATGATTCGGTGCAGATCGGCTTTACCGGCGAGCCCGCCTTCGTCGCCGAGATTTCAACAGGCATGGAGTGGGACATGATCACATCCGCCTTTGCCACCCTGGTGCTGATCAGCCTGATCTTTTGGCTTTGCTATGGCCAGATTGCCCCGCTGCGTTGGCTTCTGGCCATGCTGCTTCTGACCTTTGTGCTTTCCCTCGCCACGGCCGGGCTTTTCCTGAGTCAAATCACGGTTATTGGGGCCGGCTTCGCCTCTGTTATGATCGGGCTGAGCGTGGACTACGGGTATTTGATCCACCAGCAATCTCTGCGTTTTCGCGGCACGGCGCGCCAATTGCAATGGCAATGCCTTCAGAATATCGCCTGGACAGCCAGCACGACCGCCGCTGCATTTTTTGCCCTCAATCTGAGCAGCCTGCCGGGGCTCTCCCAGCTTGGAAGTATGGTGGGCCTCGGTGTTTGTATCGGTGCGCTTGTGATGCTCGTGGTTTTCGCTCCGCTGTCACTGCGGTTCCGGGGGGAGGCGGGCCAACCGGTTTCCTCCCGACTGGACCCTCTCTTTGCCTCCCCACGCTTTGCGGTCCTCGGCGAATGGGCGGCCATGGGCATGGTTGCTGTGTTGCTGGGCGCTTTGGTTTTCAAAGGATTTCCCGAGGCGGATTTCTCCGCAGCATCATTCCGTGCCCGGCAGAGTGGGGCGCAGAGTGCCTTGGAAAACCTTTATCGCCGTCTGACCGATGATCGTGGGCTTCTGAGTTTGATCGTCACAGGCAACAGCGAAGCCGAGGTTCTTTCCAGACTGCGCAAAGCCCAGACCCGCATGGACGAAGCCATCTCGCATTCTCTGGCAACACATTACTTTTCCCCCCTTGCCCTGTGGCCCGACGGAGACCGCCAGCGCGCGAACCTCCCTGCCCTCGCCGCCATGTCCGGCGAGCTTCCCCGCCTGAAAAAATCTGTGCTGGAAAGCGGGTTTACCGAAGAGGCCTTCGCGCTCACCGCCGCCGTTTTCTCGCAGTCCTCCTCCTGGTTGTCCCGGGCAACTCCCATCTGGCCGGAGAATGGCACCAGCCAGTGGATTCTGCGTCGCCTGGCCCGCCACGAGGAGGGAACGTTTCTCGCCCTCGGCACGGTCGAACCCTGTCCGGGCCGCGAGATTGAACTGGCCGACGGGTTCTGCGACGACGGCATTTTTCTTGTCAGTTGGAGTGCCCTGGGTGCGGAACTCAAGCGCAAGATGCCCCGGGAAATCTTGCAGGTGTCCCTCGGCCTCCTTGCGGGGATTCTGCTGATTTTGTCGATCGGCTTGCGCAGCCTGCGGGCGGTGGGGATTTTTGCCGCCACAACCGCTCTGGTGCTGCTGTGTCTGGCCGGCGCGATGTCCCTGCTTGGGATGGCTTGGGGATTCTTCAACCTCGCCGCCGTGCTTCTCCTGCTCGGAACCGGAACGGATTACAGCATCCTCCTCCTTCTCGCCTTGAGGCGCAATGGAGGGGACACCCGGCGCGCACGGCAGGATCTGGGGCTCGTGATCTTTCTTTGCTGCACCTCCGCCGCAGCGGGATTTGGTTCGCTGGCCTGGGCGAGCAATGCGGGCCTCTCAACCCTTGGCAAAACCTGCGCCCTCGGATTGTTGATTGACGGGGTGATTTCCCTCTTTCTCCTCCCCAAGGTTTGGGATTTATGGATGTCCCCAAAGCCCGCGACACCGCCGCCCGCCAGCGTCAAATGACAGCCATCCGGGATTCCGTCTTGTCCAAATACTTCACAAAGCTGTCGAATCCCTTCAAAACTCCGCAGCTATACGAAGAGTCGGTGGTAAATCCGGACGCCATCGACGCAAGGTGCCCGCGCACGAAATGCTCGACAAGGCCCGTTGGCAGATACCTGTGGCGGATTTGAAAATCCGTCGCTTTCTCGTGCATCGAAAATATCCTCCCGTTGTAAAAGTAGGCAATGAACTCCATCCAGGCTTTCAGGAGGCCGGTGATCCTCTTCGCATAGACCTCAAGGGCCTGGCCCATCGGAAGCCGCGAGAGGGCATCCTCCAGAAGGACAGCCCCCTGCATCGCGATCATCATGCCGGGGGAAAGCATGGGGTCCACAAAGCCAAAAGCATCCCCGACCGCCGCCCAGTTCGGCCCCGCGCCTTGCCTGGAAATGAGCTGGTAGTTTCCGTAGGTCTGCGCCTCCGAGATGCGGCGCACATTCCGTGCCGCCCGGCTGATTTGAGCGTCCTTGCGCATCGCGGCTTCCAGGCGATCCGCCGGCGTGCGTCCAAGGCAGGCCGCCGCTTTCTGATCCAAAACAATGCCGAAAGACATCCTGTCACGCAGGGGGATTCTCCATGACCATCCGCGCTCGAGATGGTTGATCTCGACCTGACCCGGCGGGGATTCGTGCTCAACCCCTTCGTAGTGGGCAAAGTGAGCCACATCTCGTCGAGGGCCGATTGTTGATCCGACCTTGAGAAGATTGGCACTCATTCGACGTCGCCCTGACGCATCGACGATCAGATCCGGTTGCTTTCCACCCCAGCGGGGCACAAGACCAAGGCTCGCGGGGCAAAGCAAGAGCCGGTCGCCCTCCGCAGCAATTCCAGCGCACCCAGGCAGGTGCTGCGCCCCGGAGGCCAAAGCCGAGCCCAGCAGCAGCTCATCAAATGCGGGACGCGGCACATTATAGGCATACGGCGGATATCTGCCGGGCAGTGCGTCGAATCCAAAAACAAAGGCCTGGCCACTGAAGGAGTAAAACGTAACACCCGGCTTGCGAACCCCGATCCGGGCGACTTGTTCCTCGATCCCGAGGCGTTGCAGGATCGGGACCACGCCGGGGACGAGCGACTCGCCGGCGATGAGTTCCGGCCGGTTGCCTTCGTCGAAGATCACAACATCCGCCCCGCTGCGCGACAGCAGCGCCGCCGTTGTCGAGCCAGCCGGACCTCCGCCAAGGATTGCGACCCTCATGCTCTCCGGATTTTTCCGCTGGAGGTTCGGGCGATCTGCTCCACAAAGGCGATTTCCACGGGAATCTTATACCGGGCAACGTGTTTTCGGCAAAACGCCAGGATCTCGCTTGTGGTCGGCATCGGCTCGCCTTGGGCCACGACAAGTTGCGCAGCGGGAACCATGCCAAAGGTGGGATGGGGGCGGCTGAAAACCCGGGATTCCGCGATGGCCCGGTGGCGGCAGAGCACCGCCTCGACTTCCTCCGGGAAGAATTTCATTCCGCCGACACTGATCGCCGAGCCGCTTCGGCCAACCAGATAAAGGCAGCCCTGTTCATCTGCCCGCGCAATGTCGCCTGTCGCAAACCAGCCCCCTTTCATCACCTCCGCGCGCTCCTGCCATGGTTCGACATAGGCGTCGAAGATGCCGGGGCCTTTGAGGTGAAGTTCCCCCGGCTCGCCCGTCTTCACCGTCCGCCCGTGCGAATCGCGCAGCTCAAAGGCAAACGCGGGCTGCGCCGGGCCGACGGAGGCGGGTTTGTTTCCTGCCTCGGAATGGTTCAAAAACGGAAGACCGACCTCGATGATCCCGAGGGCCTGCGAGGGGCGAACGCCAAAGGCCTTCTCGAAGGCCTCGCCCGTTTCGGGAGCAAGAGAGGCCGTTGTGGAGACCGCAAGGCGCAGCGACGGCCATGCCGTCTGACCGGCGTCTCCCGCCAGCAACTCGTAGTGAAATGGCGCGGCATAGATGACCGTTCCGCGATGGCGCACGGCCGATTCCAAAACATCCCCGGCCAAGTGGGATTTTGGCAGCACCACGGTCGCCCCGTGCCAGAGATAAAGAATGATTGAGACCGCAAAATGGTGGGACATGGCGAGAACCCAAAGCACGCTGTCCCCCGGACCGATCTGCAAACCGGCATTCGCGGCCTCCACCCGTTCGCGCAGAGTGCCATGCGACAGGACGATCCCCTTGCTCCGGCCCGTCGTACCCGAGCTGAACCGGATAAACGCGGGACGCAGGGCCGAGAGGGCTTCCGCCCATTCCGGCTTCGTGGCGTGGGGCAAGGCCGTCAGGTCGAAATCTCCCCCCCCTTGAGGGTCGTTCTTCCCCGCAAGCAGGAAGTCCAAACCCATCGTCGAGGACAGCGATTCGCGTTCGGGCGGGGTGAGCTCCGGCGCGATGGGAACAAGACAGGCTCCGGCACGCAACACGCCAAGCGCCAGAATGATATAACCGGCCCCATCGCGGCATTGCAGCCCGATTCGGGGTGACGAAAAACCGGCGAGCCCCCCGCGCAGGCGGTCGGCAACCGATGCGCTCTGCTCGTCCAACTCCCGATAAGAGGTTGCCGAGTCGCCCTCTATCACCGCGATACGGCCAGGATCCGCGCGATCAAAGATCGATTCGGCAATGTTGAAAAGTTCCTCCTGCGGAGCAGTGCAATCACTTTCGGCTAACAGTGTCTCCATGCGATTATTAACGATCTTTACCCGCTCTCCGTCCCCTTGTGGACCCTTTTTTCAGACGCGGGCAAACTCCCGGACCACCTCGATGCCGTCCGATCCGCCCCGTCAAGCCTGCCGCTCGAGTCCGCCCACTGGCCCGCCGCCTTTCCTGCTGCCTCTCCGGTGGCCAGACAGGTTCCAATCACACGGATGGCCGCCTGTGCCTCGTGGGAACAGGAAATGCAACGCCCCGCCATGAACAGGCCGGGGATGTCGCGCGAGCGAAGGCAACGAAGGGGGATTCCGCACGGGCGATTTTCTTGCGGAAACCGGAATTTGGGGCCGGTGGCGTTTTCGCGCAGCTCCATGGGCCACGCACTCCTTGCCACGGTATCGGGAAATAATGCTCCACGGCTGACGTCGCCCCCCGTGAGTTCGTATTGCCCGAGAGCTCTTCGGCTTTCGCGAATGCCGGCCCGCCCGGGTAGTGCCGCGACCGATGCGGAGCGGAAAGCCGGAATCTCCGCGCGCAAAAAATCCAGCACGCGGAAGGCGATCTCGCGGCCCTCGCGCTCAATCGCGGACAAGCACCGGGAATCGAAGGGGTCAAACCCTTCCGCTGCGAGATCCGTTGTGCCCCAGACATCCGCCTCCGTGACCCCCATCCGAAATGTTGTTCCCAGCACGGATTGGGGGAGTCGACCGTCGGCGACCGCCGCGCTGAGAGCCTGCGCGATGCGAATTCTCCCGTCCGGGGCCAGAGACTTCGGGTCCACCCCGGCGAGCTTAAAAATGTAGGCTGGTCTTTGAAGCCGGTCGGATTGCGTCCACCCCGCTCCGGCCATCACGGCGACCCCCGCGTCGCCCGTCGAGTCCACGATGGCCCCCACATCCAGGTCCTGGTGCCGCCCCCGGCAACTCAGGCTGAGAAAAAACCGCCCCCCTTGCCTCTTGACCTCAACCACCTCGGCATGGAGGCGCACGTCCAAGTTGGGCATTGTCGCGCAGAGCCGGTCTGCAAAAATGGCCAGCGCAGCCGGCTCATGGAGCAAAACGTCGAGCCGTCCCATGCGAACCGGACCTCTGGCTCCACGCAAGGCAGTCAGCCCGTTTGCAAGCTCCATCGGAAACCCATAATTGGCAGGCTGAACCGGGTGGGTCTCATCCCCGCGCAGGAGATAAAGACCGCAGATCGAATGAACAAAGGCCCCGATCGCCTGGCCGCCCAGGGCACCATTCCTGTCGATAAGAAAGACGCGCGCTCCCATACGGGCCGCAGAAACTGCCGCCGCTATCCCGGCCGCTCCGCCTCCCACAACCGCTACGTCGGCACGCATTCGGCGGCCTCCAACGGCCTGAGGGGCGAGGCCGGAACGCCCAGCAGATCCGCGCGCAAACTTGCAAGAACCCTTTCCGCTTCCTCGTTTGTGGCCGATCCTTCGCGCCAGGAAAAGGTGGCGTTCAGCCGGCCATTAAACAGGCCAAAAAACAGCCCAGACCCCGGCGGAGCCGACACCGACGGAATATGGTAGGCGTTCGAGACCTGGGCACCAAAGACGTTACCTAGTTTCGCGGAAAATTCCCCGGTGAAGGAGTGAAAGAACGAGGTGATCTCGCCACCAAATTGCAGCGATAAAAACCGCATGTAGATCGGAGCCGGGAGAAGGCTCATCAATTCCAGCACCGCACTGAACGAGCGGTCCAATCGGGCGCGGGTCATCTCTTCAAATTGCTGCTGCGCACACTTGGCTGCCGATTCGACGGAACTCAACGAACCCCGATCCATCGCAAAAAATAAAATGGTCACGCAATTTTGAAATGGCGTGCTTCCCACACCCTTTTTTCGCACTTGGACAGGGATACTCACGACGTAGTGTTCGGGGTCCCTCTCGCGGACCAGAAAAGCCATGCGATGCGCCCTGAGCGCACAGGCGAGATAGAACCCCATGCTGAAAATCGGCCCAACCGTTGATTCCACACGGGCTTGAATCCGGTCCGTCTCGTCTTTGCCAAAAGTGAGCATTCGAAATTTGAGCCGACTCGGGCGGGGGCGCGGTCCGCCAAGCGAGGTATACTGGTTTTTGGCGAGTTGAAAAAGTCGATCAACGGCGGGTTTGCTCTGGCGCGCCAGATCGCCCAGCTGCCGAAGCGGGTGTTTGGCAGGGGGCGGGGAGCTGGTGGGAACGGAGCTGGTGACTGGCGAGGAGGAGTTCACCAGAGCATCCACAAGGAATTCCGCTCCCTTGCCATCGAAGAGCAGGTGCGTCCAGGTCAGGGAGAGAAGGCTCCCGCCGTTGCGCAAGAGAATGAGGTCGAGGTGCAGGTTCCGGAGCCCGTCGCGGAGCTCCAATGGCTGGTTTAAAACATGATCCACCCATTCGTCTTCCGAACGGATTTCCGTTCCCTGGCGTCCCTCGGGGAGGCTGACCCCCTTTTCGAACCAGAGATTCACCGGCAAGTTCCTCGACTCGCGGGGGTCATCTCTCCAACTCACAAGCGAGGTGAGCGGATGGCGCCTGATCCGGGCATTGAGCAATGGGTGTGACTCCGCGAGGCGGGCTGCTGCACCCTCCAGGAGGGCGATGTCGGGAACCGAATCCAAGCGAAGATGCGTCTGCCCAATGAGCCCCTGCTGGCCATTTTTCCGCATCATCCCTTCGAGGGAGAGAACAAAACAATCCGCGCCCGTCAGCCGCGCGAGTGTTTTTTTCGAAGGGTTGCTCAAAGCCGGTCTCGTGTTGTTCGCCTCGCGATCAGCTTGCTGCTTGGGCATCAATCAGCCTTGCCAAATCCTCGGTGGAGGAGAAATTCTCGCGGGTCAGCTTCGCCGCCGGGAGCCGCACGCCCAAGTGTTGCTCAATGAGGAGGAGAAGCTGCATGATCGCCATCGAGTCCAGGCCCGCATCAAAGAGGTTTGATTCGGCCGTAAAGTCCGGCCCGACCTCAAGGATCTCCCGGGTGATGAGTTCCATAAGCTTCGTCCTCCTTGAACTCTGCGAGTGATTTGAGGTAGGCATATTTGAAATGAACCCCATGCAGATTTCAAAAATGCGCACCACAAGTCAACTGCTTTGCCTTGTATGAGCGGAGAGGAGGATTCGCGCGGACGGGAAATCGCCGTCTGCCTTTCCTCTTCGCACCTCGGCTTTCAGGTGCATGCGGGGGTTTTGAGCGGGTTATTGGAGATCGGTGTTCGCCCCCGGCATGTCAGTGGAGCCTCCTCAGGAGCCTACGTTGGAGGCCTCTACGCGGCGGGATTTTCCCCGGAGAAAATCAAGGGCATCCTCAGCAATCCGGCGATGACCAAGGCCTTCTGGGAGTGGCGAGGTCCCCTGCGCGGCTTGGGGATGCTGGTCAACCTCTGCGGATATACCGGATTTCTGACCGGAAAAAATGTCACCCGCTACCTGGGGAAATTTCTCGGGAACCAGCGGATTGAAGACTGCCCCGAAGCGGAACTATCCATAGCGGTAACAAACCTGACACAGCATCGGACGGAGATCGTGCGCTCGGGCCCGCTCAAGGAGTTCATCATGGCAAGTTGCGCCGTGCCCTGCCTTTTCCGGGCCTACCGCATCGGAGACAACCTCTACCTGGATGGGGCGGTTGCGGACTCCTCGCCGCTCTCTCACCTCGTTGACGATCCGCGCATTGGCACGATCATTGTTCATGTTGTAAATCACCCGGATCACCCTCCAGCGAGGCGGGCCCGAACGATTTCCGACACCTTGGGGCGCGCCCACCAGATCGTTGCGGACCGCCTGCTCGCCATGGGAGTCGAGAGCGGCCGCCGCCAGGGAAAGCGGATGATCGTCCTCAGTAGCGTGGTTCCACGTTTCCGCTTTGGATCACCGAAATCCGCAGAGATCTACTATTCTTACGGAAAAGCACTTGTTGCAGAGAACCGCCACGCTCTGCTGGAGTCGGCACCGGGACGATAAAATAGGAGTGTTCCAGCTTTTTACTGCCGGGCCCTCTGGCGGCAAGGGACAGGAGGTGTTTTTTTTGACCAGGGTCAAGCCGTTGCCGTTGCACAGAGGCGCCAAACCTGCATAGATTTACCTCTTACCCCATGAGCACAAACATCGAATCCCACCTGATCGAAAAACGCGTTTTCAAACCTTCGAAGGAATTCTCAAAGAGCGCACTGGTCCCAAGCTTCGCGGCCTACAAGAAACTGCACGCGGAGTCGGTCAAGTCGCCGGAGAAATTCTGGGCCAAGGAGGCTGCGGAGCTGACATGGAGCAAGAAGTGGACGCGCGTTCTGGATTGGAAACTACCCTTTGCAAAGTGGTTTGTCGGCGGAAAGCTGAATGCGGCCGAGAACTGCCTGGACCGCCACCTGAAGGGGCCGCGACGGAACAAGGCCGCCATCATCTGGGAGGGCGAACCCGGGGAGCGCCGCACGCTGACCTACCACCAGCTCCACCGCGAGGTCTGCATCTTTGCAAATATCCTCAAGCGCAATGGAGTGAAACCGGGCGACCGCGTGCTGGTTTACATGCCCCTCATTCCCGAGGCCGTGATCGCCATGCTGGCCTGCGCCCGCATCGGGGCCGTCCACAGCGTCGTCTTCGGCGGGTTCAGCAGCGAGAGTATCAAGGACAGGATTTTGGACAGCGGCGCGACCGTCGTGGTGACGGCGGATGGCGGCTACCGCCGCGGGCAGATCGTCTCGCTCAAGCAGAACGTGGACCATGCACTGACCGATGTGAAGCAGGTCCGCAAGGTGATCGTGTTTCGCCGCACGCACCTCGACATCCACATCAAGGAAGGCCGCGACGTCTGGTGGCACCGTGAGGCGGAATACGTCGATGCCAAGTGCCCTCCCCACCAGGTGGACAGCGAGCACCCGCTCTTCATCCTCTACACCAGCGGCTCAACCGGAAAACCGAAGGGCATCCTCCACACGACAGGTGGCTACCTGACCGCCACGGCCGCCACGACCAAATACGTCTTCGATCTGAAGGAAAATGACGTCTATTGGTGCACGGCGGATGTGGGCTGGATCACCGGACACAGCTACCTGGTTTATGGCCCGCTGGCCAACGGAGCGACCTGCCTCCTCTACGAGGGAGCCCCGAACTGGCCGGAGCCCGACCGGTTTTGGAAAATCATCGCCGAATTCGGCGTCACCATCCTCTACACCGCGCCGACCGCCATCCGAGCCTTTATGAAGTGGGGCGACGAGTGGCCGAAAAAACACGACCTGTCGTCGCTGCGCCTGCTGGGGACCGTCGGCGAACCGATCAACCCCGAAGCCTGGATGTGGTATCACAAGCACATCGGCGGAGGCACCTGCCCGATTGTGGACACCTGGTGGCAGACCGAGACCGGCGCAATCATGATCGCCCCCCTGCCCGGCGCAACTCCCACCAAGCCCGGCACAGCCACCCTCCCGTTTTTTGGAATCGATGCGGCGATCGTGGACGACAACGGCAAAGAGGTCGGCCCCAATGAGGGCGGCAAGCTCGTCGTCCGCAAACCCTGGCCCTCCATGCTCCGCTCGATTTACGGCGATAAACCCCGCTACCGGAAACAATACTGGAGCGAAGTCAAGGGCTGCTACTTTACCGGCGATGGCGCCCGCCGCGACAAGGACGGCTACTTCTGGATTGTCGGCCGCATTGACGACGTCCTCAATGTCGCCGGCCACCGGCTCGGCACCGCCGAGGTCGAAAGCGCCCTCGTCTCCCACCACGATGTCGCCGAAGCCGCCGTCGTGGGCCGCCCGGATGAGATCAAAGGCCAGGCCGTCGTCGCCTTCGTCGTTCTGCGCACCGGCAGCAAGGCCAGCACCCACCTGGCGGACCTCCTCCGGCGTCACGTGAGCCACGCCATCGGTCCGATCGCCAAGCCGGACGACATCCGCTTCGCCGAGGCCCTTCCTAAAACGCGCAGCGGAAAAATCATGCGCCGCCTGCTCAAGCAAATCGCTTCGGGAGCCACGATCACCGGCGACACGACCACGCTCGAAGACCTCAGCGTTCTTACCAAACTTCGCTCGGCGGAAGAATAGCCGGAGCCGGTGGGTTCCGTGAGGCCGATGCTTCCCGCTCACCGCCGACATGAATACCAGATAGTCTTCCCGCCCGGGCAGCAACCCTGAACTTTTCTGTTGTGTTGCGCGGTCGCCCCGCCTGTAATAGCGCCCTCTCCCAACGGGCTAATATGGATACGATCCTCGAATCGCGCGAACTGCAAGTTGAGCGCAAACACTTCTTTATCGAATTTCGTGAAAACGAACGCGGCCGCTTTCTTCGCATCACCGAAGAGGCCCACGGACGCCGGAACACGGTCATCATTCCCAGCACCGGTCTTGATGATTTTGAGCGCATGCTCGACGAGGTGCTCTCCGCTGCACCTCAGGAAGACTAATCCCGTTTAGCCAAACGGGTTTGAGAACGATATTTTTTGCAGCGGCTTACGCTGACGGGGCCAGGATTTCTGCCAGCATCCGCTCCACGCCGGCCTTCCAGTCCGGAAGTATCAGCCCAAATTTCTCCTGTAGTTTGGCATGGTCCAGCCGCGAATTCCCGGGCCTTTGGGCGGGGGTTTTGAATTCGCTGCCGGGGACCGGGCGGATTTCGCTCGCCTGGAGTTCGGTTCCCAATTCTCGCGCCACCGCGCAGAGGAACTCCGCATAGCCGTGCCACGTCGTGGTGCCATCGGCCACGAGGTGGTAGGTGCCGTCGAGGGCTGAAGAGCTGAGGGCCGACCGCAGGGCCTGGGCCGTCACGTCCGCGATCAGGTCGGCTCCCGTGGGGGCCCCGAACTGGTCGTCCACGACGGTCAGGAATTCGCGCTCGCGCGCAAACTTCAGGATCGTCTTCGCAAAATTTTTGCCCCGCGAGGCATAGACCCAGCTGGTGCGGAAGAGGAGGTGGCGGCAACCGGACTCGCGGATGGCATTCTCGCCGGCGAGCTTGGTGTGGCCGTAAACATTGAGCGGGCCGGTTGGGTCGTCCTCCTGCCATGGCCTGTCGCCGCTGCCGTCGAAGACGTAGTCGGTCGAGTAGTGGACGAGGAGGATTCCCAGGCGGGCGGCCTCGGCGGCCAAGGATGCGGGGGCCTCGGCATTGATCGTGCGGGCGAGACCGGGTTCGGACTCGGCTTTGTCCACGGCCGTGTAGGCGGCTGCATTGACGATGACATCCGGGCGAAGGAGGCGCACGGTCGCAGCCAGGGCCGGCGGATCTGCCAGGTCGCCGGTGAGGGCATCATGGCGCCCCGGGGCGACCACCTCAGCGAGGGGGGCGAGGCTTCGCCGCAACTCCCAGCCGACCTGCCCGTTCGCGCCGAGGAGGAGGATTTTCATGCGCCGCGTTTCGCGTAGTTGGTCTGGACCCAATTCCGGTAGGCGCCGGACTGGACATTGGTCGTCCAGGCTTGGTTATCGAGATACCACTGGACGGTTTTCCGGATTCCCGTTTCGAATGTTTCGGCCGGCCGCCAACCAAGTTCCTTTTCGATCTTGCGCGCGTCGATGGCATACCGGAGGTCATGGCCCGGGCGGTCGGTAACGGATTTGATCTGTTCGCGATACGAGCCCCCGCCGGCCTTTGGGCGAATGGCGTCGAGGAGGTCACAAATCGTGTGGACGATTTCGATGTTGGGTTTTTCGTTCCAGCCTCCGATGTTGTAGGTCTCGCCAAGGCGCCCGGATTCGAGGACCCGGCGGATCGCAGTGCAGTGGTCGCCCACGTAGAGCCAGTCGCGGATCTGCTGCCCATCGCCATACACAGGGAGAGGGCCTCCGGAGAGGGCGTTGACGATCATGAGAGGGATCAGTTTTTCCGGGAATTGGAGCGGCCCGTAGTTATTCGAGCAATTCGTGGTGAGCACCGGGAGCCCATAGGTATGGTGGTAGGCGCGCACAAGGTGATCGCTCGCCGCCTTCGATGCCGAATACGGGCTGTTCGGCTCGTAGCGGTTGGCCTCCGTAAATGCGGGATCCGTCTTTTTCAGCGAGCCATAGACCTCATCCGTGGACACGTGCAGGAAGCGGAAGGTCTTCTTTTCTTCCTCGGAGAGGACGTTGAAATACCCCCGCACCGACTCCAGGAGCTCGAAGGTTCCCACGATGTTTGTTTGGATAAAATCCCTCGGGCCGTGGATCGATCGGTCCACGTGGGACTCGGCGGCGAAGTTCACGATCGCACGGGGCCGGTGGGTTTTGAGCAGTTGTCCCAGCAGCTCAGGATCTCCGATGTCTCCCTGCACGAAGACATGACGGTCATCGCCGGAGAGCGGGGTCAAGCTTTCCATGTTGCCGGCATAAGAGAGCTTGTCGAGGTTGACAATCGGGGTTCCCGCTTCGCGAATCCAGTCGATCACAAAATTCGCTCCGATAAATCCGGCGCCGCCGGTCACAAGAATGGTCTGGTTCATAATTTGGGAGAAATGCCGGAAAGCCGTTTGTTGGGCGATGGTTCTCCGTTCGTTCCATCCAGACCCTAGATACACGGGGGTTTCGGGGCAATCGCAAAGCAAGCGGAGGAAAAGTTTATAGCCCGGCGATCAGGAGGCTGCCCGAATCGCCGCCGCTGCCTCCCGAGGAGCCCCGGGCCCGTCGCTGGATGAGGGGCTGCAGGACGTCTGGGGGAACGCTCAGCCAGCGGGCTTCCAAGGAGGGCATCCCCTCCACCAAGTCGAGGAGGACGTCAGCGTCCCGCTGGATCGCGTTGGACACCTGCCCCTTGGTGAGCTGGATCGAGTTGCAGCTCGTCCGGGCCAGGATGAAATCGAGGTCCCCTTTCAGGAGATCCACCTGATCGTCGCTCAGAAGCATAGTGGCCTCCAGTCGCTGCGGGTGTGGAAATTGACAGGGCAGGCATGTGTCGAGGTCGATGTCAGCTCGGGCGGGCGGCCATCCCTCCACGCATTGTAGCGGCAGAACGACGCCCTCCAGCGGGACTCCTCCGTCAAAAGCCCTTTGGGATCGACGGACGCGACCGGAATGACCGCCTCGACCGCCCAGCCTCCGGAGATGAGTTCGAATCGGCTCTGGAATCCCGGCGGCGAAACGGCGAGGTCTTTTGGGAAGATCTCGTCGGCCACCATGGAGGCGTAATCTTCGGGGCGGATTTTGAGGTGGAGCCGCAGGTTGCCCGGCGCGATATGCATCTCGGTATAAAATCCCGCTCCTTCCGCCTCGAGAAAGATTTCGAACACATCGCCGAGCTCCCAAAAGTATTCCGAGTCCCGTTTCGCTCGGGTGAAGACATCGTCATCAGCAAGCTCTCCGCGAACCATGAGCGCGTCCGGGCACCAGGCGATTCGCACCGAGCCGGGGGCCACCAATCTGGAAGGCTCCCAGGGGCAGGTCAGCGTCTGCGGCTCCGCGCGGCCAATCGCCCCCGGCAGCGCCTCCCGGCTCTCCGCCATTTGTGCCAGCAAACTCATGGGGCGTCATGTTGGCAGCAGGCGTTGGAGGAGTTCAACACGAAAACCCGCAAACTTCCCCGGGCTTGCAAAAAGCTGTCGGGGCCGGAGCAAAAGTGAACTGAGACGGAGCAAAAGTGGAATTCTCATTCGGAGGCCCATATTCGAGTTGACTCCCGCATAAATGCAGTCTCGGAGGAGGCCGGAGCGTAGCGAAGGC
>JBGSJQ010000079.1:0-7051 GCA_041741775.1 Terrimicrobiaceae bacterium
GCGAGGTTTCGGGCCTGGGTCACGGCCTCCAGCGTTTCCCGTTCGTGCTTGATGTAGCCCTTCGCGGTCTCCACCAAATTCGGGATCAGGTCGTAGCGGCGCTTGAGCTGGACGTCGATCTGCGCAAACGCGTTCTTGAAACGGTTCCGCAGGGCGACGAGCCCGTTGTATTGTCCGATGGCGAAGAGTGCTGCCACCACGATGACCGCGCCGATTGCCAGGATGATGCCGAGAAGGATTGTTGCCATGCGGGCAATTTGATCCGGCGGACGACTTGAATCAATAGTGAAAATCAAGTCGCCCACCCTCTCAAGGGACGGGCACCGGAGAACCTACCCCGGGGGCCAGCCGAGCCCGCGTCCTCCGAGCAGGTGGACATGCAGGTGGGGGACCGTCTCCCCGCCGTCGGCTCCGTTGTTGATCACGATCCGGAAGCCGGTCTCCGAAATTCCTTCGGCTTTCGCCACGGCGGCAGCGGTGATCAGCAGGTGGCCCAGCAGGCCGGCATCCTCCGGTTGGGCCACGGCGACCCGCGGGAGGCAGCGTTTGGGAATGACCAAAATGTGGACGGGGGCCTTTGGGGCGATATCGCGAATGGCGAAGCAAAGGTCGTCCTCAAAGACGATGTCTGCAGGAATTTCCCGCGCAGCAATTTTTTCGAAGAGGGTCATGAGAGTTGGAGGTGGAGGTCTTTGGCCCGGTGGCGGAGTTCGCTGCGGATGAAGCAAACAATCTCGCCCTGAAGCCCCGAGCAGTCGCTCCGCCAGTTCTTGGCCGAGCGCAGGCGCTTGACGCAACGGTGCAAATCGCAGAACTCAACCTGCTCGGCTTCCGAGCCCACCAGGTCACGAAGGCGGGCCCGAAGGATCTCAAAAAACAGGAGCTCGTAGCCCTCGCCGGCATCCCGCGCCAACTCTTCGAGCGAGATTCGAACGGGAGCGGGCATCGTTCGAAAAAACCGGGCGACGTCCGAGTAGCCAATCACCTGCAGCACCGACTGCACGGCCTTTTCGATCCGGGGAATCGTCACGACGTGTTCGTCAAAGTCCTGTTCCAGATAGCTCGTGACGCTCTCGGTGACGTGATCCGCGAGCCACCACTTCTTGTAGCCGGCCGCCTCCGCCGCGCGCACGAGGGCCGTGGCCAGCCAGCCGCGCTCAAAGGCCGTCACGCTCCCGTCGGCAAACCGCACGAGCGGCAGTCCGTCGCGCAGCGCAATCATGGCTTGAAGAGCTCCGGTTGCGCGGGCGTCCGCCCCGCCCTCTTTTCAAACGATTGGATCTCCTCGATGAAATCGCCAATTTCCTGAAACTGCCGGTAAACCGATGCGTAGCGGACGTAGGCCACCGGGTCGAGGGCGTGCAGTTTTTCCATGACCTTGGCTCCGATGACCCGGGTGGGAACCTCCCTCTCCTGGGCCGCTTCGAGCTCGTGGATGATCTCCTCGACCGCCTCCTCCATCTCGTCCATTCCAATCGGGCGTTTCTCGCACGCCTTCACGATGCTGCCCAGAAGCTTGCCCCGGTCAAACGGCTCATGGCGCCCATCCCGCTTGATCGCCCGGAACTCAATCCGCTCGAGTTGCTCGTAGGTGGTGAAGCGCGTCTCGCAACCCAGGCACTCCCTCCGGCGTCGAATGCTTCCGCCGTCCTTTGAGAGGCGGGAGTCAATGACCTTATCTTCCAAGGAGCCGCACTTGGGGCAACGCATATTGTGTGCAAACGGGGTTGATTTTGGTAATTCAACACAACATATTGAGCGGTCAATTCTTTTTGTGAAATTCTTCAGAGGCGATCCCATGCGGATTTGGTTAAACTTCCAGTCAGTTCTCGACGTGTTCCGGGGCGTTTCCTGGTCTGATCCCTGCTTGGGGACTTCAAGGAAAGAGGCGGAAAGACAGACCACGCGTCTGGTTCGCGTGGCTCTGCTGCTTGGCGCGATTCTTCTTTCCGGATGCGCGGGAGACACGCACCACCGGATTCTGATTAGCACCGCTGACCAGCGAATGGTCGTCCTTCGCGACGGCAAGCCGATTTCGCAATATCCGGTCTCCACGTCGAAGTTCGGGTTGGGAGACCGTCCTGGCAGCAATGGCACGCCGCTGGGAAACCTGCGCGTCAAAAAGAAAATCGGTGGCGGCGCGCCATCAGGCATGGTTTTTAAAGCCCGCCGGCCGACCGGGGAAATCCTCCCGCCTGACGCGCCGGGCCGCGACCCGATCGTGACGCGGATCCTTTGGCTCGAAGGTTGCGAGTGGCGCAACCGCAATGCCTTCGTGCGGTTCATCTACATCCACGGCACGCCGGAGGAGCGGACGATCGGAACGCCCGCAAGCTTCGGCTGCATCCGTATGAAATCGAGCGACGTCATCGAGTTGTTCGACACCGTCGGCGTCGGCGCACGCGTCGCCATCAGCGACAAACACCTCGCGTGGCCTGAGTAGGTGGGCCTGGGCAGTTCCCCTCAGCGCCGCAGATTTCTTCTTCTGGCATCCGGTGGGCTGTGCAGGCGGCGCCAGTCAACCGGCGTCATGCCCTTGTGCTTGCGGAGGGAAGTGCTATAAATGTCGCCAGCTGGCAATCTGCGAATCTTGCACAGCGGTTCCAATGCTTTATTTTACATGGAACCCGCCACAACCCGGCTGGGAAATACTCCATCGTAA
Organism: Terrimicrobiaceae bacterium; assembly: GCA_041741775.1. GTDB lineage: Bacteria > Verrucomicrobiota > Verrucomicrobiia > Chthoniobacterales > Terrimicrobiaceae > QYQL01. The sequence goes on from JBGSJQ010000079.1 coordinate 2,663, forward strand.
ACTTGTTATGAACCCACCCATCAAAGTCCTCGTCTGGGGCGAATACCGCCACGAGAAAAAGAACCCGAAGGTTGCCGCCATCTACCCGGACGGCATGCATGAAACGATTGCCGGCTTTCTCCGCAAGGAGGAGGGGCTGGAGGTTTCCACGGCCTGGCTCGACCAGCCGGAGCACGGGCTCACCGCCGAGGTCCTGAAAAATACGGATGTCCTGATCTGGTGGGGGCACATGGCCCACGGCGACGTGGCCGACGAAGTGGCCGCGCACGTCCAATCGCGCGTGCTCGAAGGCATGGGGCTGATCGCGCTGCACTCCGCCCACTACTCGAAGATTTTCAAGCGCCTGCTCGGCACCACCTGCTCGCTGAAGTGGAGGGAGGCCACCGACAAGGAACGGATTTGGAATATCGCACCGCACCATCCGATCACCGCCGGACTCGGCGACTATTTTGAAATCCCGGCTGAGGAAATGTATGGCGAGCCATTCGGGATTCCGACGCCGGACGAGTTGATTTTTATTTCCTGGTTTACCGGCGGGGAGGTCTTCCGAAGCGGGGCGACCTGGCAGCGGGGCAACGGCAAGGTTTTCTACTTCCGGCCGGGCCATGAGACGTATCCGACCTACCATCAGGTCGAGGTGCAGATGGTGATCTCGAATGCCGTCCGCTGGGCTGCGCCGACCGTTTGCATTCCGGATGCCTGTCCGAACTCTCCCGCCCTCGAGCCGCTTCCGGAGGATCCTGAAGCAGAAGTCCGTTCCACGATCGGATTCCGCTAAAAGTATTATGAAATCCAAAAAGACCACCCCTTCCGCCGTCCGCCTCGCTCTGATTGGCACAGGCGGGATGGCCAACTGGCACGCGGAAAATTTCACAAAAATCCGCGGCTGCAAAATGGTGGCCGCGTGCGATGTGGATCGCGAGCGCGCAGCAGCCTTTGCCAAGAAGCACGGCATTGAGAAGGCCTTCTCGGATGTGGGGGAGTTGCTGGCAGCCGGCGGCTTTGACGCGGTGAGTATCGTGACGCCGGACGTTTTTCACGCGCCAGTCTCACTGGCCTGCCTGCGGGCGGGGAAGCATGTGCTCTGCGAAAAACCCCTGGCTCTGAACTATGCGGACGCCCGCAAGATGACGCTTGCGGCGAAGAAGGCGGGCGTCGTCAACATGGTGAATTTTTCTTATCGCGACTGGCCGTGCATCCAGGCGGCGGCGGGTGTGGTCCAGCGGGGCGGGATCGGCGAGGTCCGGCACGTGGAGGCCAGCTACCTGCAGGCCTGGTTGCCATCTAAGGTCTGGGGGGACTGGCGCACAAACCCGGCGTGGCTGTGGAGGCTCTCCTCCGCGCACGGAAGCAAGGGCGTCCTCGGGGACATCGGCGTCCATATCGTGGACTACACCACGTTTCCTTGCGGCCCGGTGAAGGAAGTCTATTGCCGCCTGCGCACATTTCCTAAGGCTCCGGGCGACCGGGTGGGCGAATACAAATTGGATGCCAATGATTCCGCGGTGCTCAATGTCGAGTTCGCCAACGGTGCGCTCGGGACGATCCACACGAGCCGGTGGGTGGGGGGACATGCCAACCGGCTGGCCCTCAAAATTGCCGGAACCAAGGGGACGATCGCCATGGATTCCGAGGTTTCGACCACGTCCTACCGGATTTGCAACGGAAAAGACCTGGACAAAGGGACGTGGCGGGAGGTCGCCTGCAAGGCGGTCCCGACAAATTATCAGCGCTTCATTGCGGCGATTCGAAGCGGAAAACCGGGCGAGGCCGACTTCGCGCGCGGAGCAGAGGTCCAGCGCGTTCTCGACGCGTGCTTTGAATCCGACGCAACGCGGCGGCCTGTGAAGATCCCCTGAAATCTCCGCCCGCCGGGGCGGGGAGAAAATATTCGCCCGGCGCGAAGTCCCCCGGTTTCTGGCCAACCGCCTGCTCCCTGTGTTTTTCACATCCCCCTTAATGAATGTATTGCAGGGCGGCGGGGGCGCATGTATTACTTTTTCTAATGCCTACGACCAAGGGCGATTCGCCCGTGACCAGTTCCGATTTTATCAAGGCCTACCGGGTGATGTTGCTTGCCCGGGTGCTGGAGGAAAAGCTGGCGAGCCTCTACCGGGGCGGCGCGATCAAGGGCGGTGTTTTTCTGGGGCGGGGCCAGGAGGCGTTGAGCGTGTCGGTGGGCATCCACCTGCGCAAAGGCGATATTTTTGCGCCGCTGATCCGCGACCAGGCGGGACGGATGGCGTTTGGCGACACGGTTCTCGACACGTTGCGCACGTATCTCGGCTCGCAGCTGGGGCCGATGCGCGGGCGCGATGGCAACATCCATCGCGGCCGTCCAAGGGAAGGGTATTATGCCATGATCAGCCACTTGGGTGCAATGATCCCTGCGGTGACCGGGGCGCTGCTGGCCCGCCGGATGAAAGGCGAGACCGGCATGGTTGGTGCGACCTGTATCGGGGATGGTGGCACGTCCACCGGCGCGTTTCATGAGGGCCTCAACGCGGCGGCTGTGGAAAAGTTGCCGCTGATTCTGGTGGTTGCGAACAACCAATACGCCTACTCCACGCCGAACACCCGGCAGTTTGTCTGCGAGGACCTTGTGGACAAGGCGATTGGCTACGGTGTCGCGGGACACAAAGTCGATGGCACGGATCTTGAAGCCTGCCTGACCACTCTCCGGCGGGCTGTGAAGGCGGCCCGGGAAGGCGGCGGACCTCAACTCGTTGTCGGCAGCCTGCTGCGCCTCGTGGGCCATGGCGAGCACGATGATGGCAACTACGTGGACCCTGCGCTCAAGGCCGCCGCCGTCGGCCGCGACTGCCTCGTTCTGGCCGAAGAAAAAATGATTGCAAACAAATGGGCGACGGCTGCCGAGTGCGCTGCATGGCGGAGCGAGGCGGAGGAGGACGTCAATGCGAACGTTTCCAAGGTGCGCCATGAGCCGGGGCCGGACCCCGAGGAAGATGACTGGGCCGCATTTTCCACGCCGGCCTTCGCCGAACAATACGCCGGAGCATGAGCACGATCACCTATCTCGAAGCCATCCGGCTGGCACAGGAAAAAGCCTTGAGCGACGATCCTCGCGTTTTCCTCTACGGGCAGGATGTCGGGAATTTCGGCGGCGCTTTCAAAGCCTCCAAGAACCTGGCCAAAGAGTTTCCGGGGCGGGTTTTTGATGCTCCGCTAAGCGAGGACGCGATCATCGGGATGGCGGTCGGAGCCGCGATTGAGGGGATGCGGCCGATTGTGGAAATGCAGTTCGCCGACTTCTCGACGTGCGGGTTCAACCAGATCGTCAACCACGCGGCCACGCTCTATTATCGGACCGGCGTGCCCTGCCCGATTGTGGTCCGCCTCCCCTCCGGCGGGACAGCTGGCGGCGGGCCATTCCACAGCCAAAGCATGGAGGCCCTCTATGCGCACTATCCGGGTCTCGTCGTGATGACCCCGGCCACCGTCGAGGATGCCTACTCGATGCTGCTCGATGCCGTGGCCCTCGATGATCCGGTCATCTTCTGCGAACACAAATTTTTGTATTACCACCTGAAGTCCGAGCGGCTGCCCGAGTCGAACCTGCCTGTTGGAAAGGCGCGTCTGGCGCGGCCGGGGCGGGATGCGACGATTGTGACCCACGGCGCGATGGTCCACGAGGCGCTGGCGGCGGCCGAGGAGATTGCCGAGCAGGGCTACGAGCTGGAGATCATCGACCTGCGGACCGTGAAACCGATCGACTCGGATACGATTCTTGCCTCGGTGGCACGCACCGGGCGCCTGCTCTGCGTCAGCGAGGAGTGGCCATGGGGCGGGGTGAATGCGGAAGTCATCGCGCGTGTGACCGGTGAGGGCTTCGGGCTTCTGGATGTCGCTCCGGCGCGCCTCAACGCCAAAGACACGCCGGTGCCCTACCATCCCGACCTCTGGTCTGTTCACCGTCCAACCGCGAGCGCGGTTGCCGAAGCAGCGCTCCGACTGCTACATATATAGATATTATGGCCCTCATTCCCATCCTCATGCCCCAGCTCGGCGAGTCCATTGCCGAGGCCACCATCGTCCGGGTTTTGCTCAAAGAAGGGGACGCGGTCCAAGCGGATAGCGACCTGATCGAGGTGGAGACGAACAAGGCGGTGATGGGGGTGACGGCTCCGTGTTCGGGAGTGCTTGGAGAGGTGCTGGCAGAGGCCGGGACCAGCTACCCCGTGGGCGCGGTTCTTGGATACATCGAGGCAAGCGAGGAAGAGGCCAAGCGGTTCGGGGTGGAGGAAGACGAGAAGCCCAAGGCCAAGCGCCCGGAGAAGAAGCGCGCGGAAAAACCGGCGGCTCCTGCGGCGGTTGAGCCGACGGTCAAGGGCGGTCTTCCGGTGCCCGCTCATGCCGGAGGTGCCAGCT
>JBGSJQ010000080.1:0-7572 GCA_041741775.1 Terrimicrobiaceae bacterium
GGGCCTGGCTGGTCAGGTAGGCGGGCGCATCGGCTGCGGCTGACTGGTCATCGGGCCAGATGCGTTTCAGGAGCGCGGCGCAGGCCCCAAGGAACGGCATCATGAGCAGCGCTGGCAGAAGGTTGGAGAGCAGGAAAACGATGGCGAGCTGGATGGCGGGCGTGGTGCCGGAGGCGCGCAGCAGGGCTCCGACGAGAGGCACCCCGGCCATCTCCAGAAAATACAGAATCATCATCACCACCCCGCTGATCAGGCAGAAGAGGTCCTCCATGCGCACGAGTCGCATCGAGCTGCCCTTCATCCCCATGGACAGGAAGAACCGGAGGACGATGGCGCCGAGGTTTGTGCCATAGATGACCGGCATCGCATGGGCGAGCGGGATCGCCCCCGCAGCCGATAGCGTGATGACCAGCATGGCGGCACCGGTATTCGACTGGAGGAGGGCCGCCGCTGCGATGCCGGCCACGAATGCCGGGATCGGGGAGCTCAGTGCCGTATCCATGGCCGAGCGGAACCACTCCGCATTTTTTAAAGGCTCGGCGCCCGCGCTCATTTCTCCCAGTGCGAAGAGGATCATGCCGACGCCGAGCAGCGCCCCGGCAATCGTGTTCCATGGCTTCACCCGCACCGATCCCACCAGGATCCCCGCGCCGCCGACCAGCCAGGCCACAATCGGATGGATATTGAAGGCGGCCAGGAAGGCCAGTGCCGTGAGCCCGACATTGCACCAGATCACCACGATCCGTGCCGGTCCGGTCTGGATGAGCCCGCTGCCGACCATGCTGACCAGGATAAAGGTGACCGCCGTTGCGCTCTGCATCAGGGCTCCCGCCACCATCCCCAGCACGGCGGCCAGGATCGGCGTGTGAGTGGCCGATTTGACGAGGTTCCGAAACCCTCCACCGCTGAGTTGCCGCAGGTTCTGGCCGACGAGTTGCAGGCCAAGAAAAAACAACCCAAGGCCCAGGACAAGACTGCTCAGCGGGGACATGAGGCCATCATGGGGTGAGGCCCTACTTTCTGGCAAGCGGGTTCCAAATTTTCTTAAACAGCGCTTATGCCGGTCCGGTCAATCGCGGTGGTAGGGCAGGCCGGCCTTGATGGTGGCGGCGCGGTAGAGTTGCTCCATGGCGAGGAGGAGGGCCATTTCGTGCTGGAGGGTGAGGGGGCTGAGCGACCAGAGGAGGTCGGCTCTGGCGCGCACGGGCTCGTCCCAGCCATCGGCCCCGCCGACGAGGAGGGCGCATCGGGAGATCGAGCGGTTCTCCCAGTTTTGGATCGCGGCAGCGAGGTCGCGGCTGGTGAACAGCTTGCCGCGCTCATCGAGGACAATCCGGAAATGGGCCTCGGAGAGTTCGAGAACTTTTTGATGGGCTCGCGGGCCCGCCCGGACGAAGGCGGTCTCGATTTTGCCGAAGCCTTTCAGGCGTTGAAGGTATTCCTGAATCCCGAGCCGGGCGAAATCGAGCGCAGGTTCGCCGATGGCGATGATCTTCCAGATCAACGGGGCGGCACGGGATTGAAGTCGGCCGCGTGATACGAGCTGCGCACGAGGGGGGCGCTGGCGACGAACGTAAATCCTTTTTTGCGGGCGATCTCGCCGTAGAGTTCGAACGTCTCCGGGTTCACGTATTCAACGACCGGAAGGTGGTTTGGCGTGGGCCGCAAATATTGCCCCAGCGTGAGGATGGTGACACCGGATTCCCGGAGGTCGTCCATCGCCTCGAAGAGCTCGTTTTCTGTCTCCCCAAGGCCGAGCATGATCCCGGACTTTGTCATCATGGCTGGCTCCATCTCCTTGACGCGGCGAAGGACGTCGAGCGAGAGGCGGTATTTGGCGCGTGAGCGGACGAGCGGGGTCAGGCGCTCGACGGTTTCGAGGTTGTGGTTAAAAATATCGGGCCTGGCATCAAGGACGCGCCGGATGGACGGATCCTTCCCATTGAAATCGGGCACGAGCACCTCGATGGCGACCGCAGGATCCATTTCCCTGATCGCTTCAATCGTGCGTCCGAAGTGGTCTGCGCCGCCATCTGCCACATCGTCGCGAGCCACGGCCGTGATGACGACATGCTTGAGGTTGAGGCGCTTGACGCCCTCGGCAACGCGCTGGGGTTCGTCCTCCTCCAGAGGAAAGGGCTTGGCCGTATCGACCGCGCAGAATCCGCAGGCGCGTGTGCAGCGCTCGCCGGCAATCATGAACGTGGCGGTCCCGCTGCTCCAGCACTCCCAGCGGTTCGGGCACTGGGCGCTTTCGCAGACCGTGTGGAGGCGGAGGTCGGAGACGAGGTCCTTGGTCGAGAAGAAGACCGGATTGGTGGGCAGGCGGACTTTGATCCACTCGGGTTTTTTGGCCTTGTGGAGCTCGGGATTGATTTTTGGGCTCGGCATTGCGAGGCCTATCATTGCGGCCCTTTCCAGCGCTGTCAAATTCTCAGCAACTTTCGAGGAACCGTCGGGTTGGATGGGGTGTGAATATCACAAAGAATCAGGCCCTGCTCGGGATCCTTGCTGTTTTGGTCGTCGTCCTTGCTGCGCGGTGGCTCTGGCCTGACGGAGCCATCACGCTGGATTTTCAGAATGCGCCGGTTTCGAAGGTGATTGCATCGATTGAGCGCCAGGGCCACGTGAGCATCGTCACGAACCTGCCTCCCGAGGCGACGGTATCGATTCAAATGACTCGCGCCCAATTGCTTGACGTGCTTGAAACCCTGGCCGTGCGCACCGGGACCGACCTGCGGGCCGTCTCGGTCGGAGCTCCGAATAAATCCCAGGCCGCCGGGCTCTTTGCCGGGTTGCAATCCGAAAAACTTCCCGACAATCTTGAAATTGCGTGGTTTCCCTCGTTTGGAATGGGCTTCGGCTCAACGGTCACGGATCCGAGGCAGCTTCGTGTTCAGCCCGAGGCCTCTTCAGATGGCGACCTGAAGTCCGCCTGCCAGCAGATTGCGATGAAATCCGGCCTGATGACCGTCCTGCCGAAGGACTGGAATCCGCAAGCCAAGATGCCGACCGGGGCCGCTTCGGCATCCGAGCTGACCCGCAAAGTGGTTGCCGTGGCCGGGGGCGGAGTGAAGGAGGGGTTCCTGCTTTTTTCGCGTGGATCCCGCGACCGGACGGCGGATGGCAGCCCGCGACCTGACAGAGCGGGCCGTCCTCCGGGTGGTGGCGATGGTGGACCGGGAAGAGGTGGCGGCGGCCCTGGCCGCGAAGGGATGAACCCCGAGTGGATGGCGCAGCGCGCGGAGGCCGCCATCGCCCAACTCCCGAAGGAAGAACAGCCCGCAGCCAAGGCCGACTTCGATGAAATGCGGAAATTCTGGGCCGAGGTCCGGGCTCTCCCGGACGACCAGCGCCGCGAGAAAATGCAGGAATTTTTCAGCCGACCCGAGGTGCAGGAAAAAATGGCGGCGCGCATGGAGGCAAGGGACAACCGCCGGACTCCGGCGCAGCGCGAGCAGCGCATGAAAAATTATGTCCAGCGCAAGGAGCAGATGAAATCTGCGGGGGCGACACCGTGAAAATGGAACTTTTTCAAAGCCGCCGCCGGAGTGCGGGGTTCACCCTCATCGAGCTTCTGGTCGTGATCGCCATCATCGGGATTTTGGCTTCCCTGCTGGCTCCCGAGCTCACACGCTTCACCGAGCGCGCGCGCAGTGTGGCGTGCACGAACAACCTCCGGCAGATTGGGGTCGGGGTTCTTTCGTATGTGGCCGACAATGACAATACGTATCCGGTCATTGAACCAAATCCAAAGGATCCGGTTTATTCACCCGATGTTGATGCGACGCCTCTGACCGAGTTTGATGCCTACGGCGTCACCGACCAGATCCTCAAATGCCCGACGGATGCCGCAAAAAATGCCAGCAGCTACTTTGCGACCGCGGGAACAAGCTACCAGTGGCGCGTGATTCTCGATGAGGAAAATGCGGCCGCCCCAAAAATCTACGGTGGCCGCCGCGGGGGGATTCGCATCGTCAAGCCATCGCGCGTGACGATCTGCTCCGATATGGAGGCCATTCACTCCGGGCGGATGAACCGCCTCTACGCCGACGGCCACGTTTCGAAGCCGAACTGATTGATGCCTTGCCACGCATGGGCAGGATGCCAGCGGGAACTGCACTCATCCAACCGGGCGCTTTGCCGGAGAATGCCGGATCGCGTCTGCGCCAGCCTGTATGGATCGTCAGGCGACAGGCCTTTCGATTTCAGAAAGATTTACGGGTTGAACATCCCGCCATAGCCGGGCTGGTAAAGGGCGAGTCCGGTGATGTCGCTGATTTTTTTGAAGTGTTCGTCAATCGCAAAAAGCCTGTTGCCATCGTGCAGTGCGAGCGAGGCGATGAGCACGTCGAGCCAGGGGACGGTGAGGCCTTTGTCCCGGAGTTTCCATGCGAGCGATACCCCGCGATCCCAATCCTGCCCGCTGCACAGGCGATACGGGATCACCGAGAAGTGATGCCCAAGGCGGCGGCGCTCTTCCGGGCGGGCACCGCCAAGCACTTCAAGTCGCACCGGGGGGCACCATTGCGCCTCGTAGGCCTCCAGCAAACCCTCGACGGCGACCTTGATGTCGAGCCGTCCGTTCCGGCGCAGCGACTCGATCCAAACCGACGAATCCACCAGGACCATGTCAGTGCAAGGCCGGAACGGGGTTGGCTGCTTCCACGGGATCGGGGTAGTCGAATGCGCTCTCGCGAATCATGCGACCGAATTCCCTGGCCCGCTGCCGCCGCACGAATTCGGTGACCGCTTTTGCCAGGGCCGGACTCTTGTTTTTCTCGCCCGTCAAGGCCATGACCTCCTGCAAAACGTTTTCTTCAATGTCCACACTGATTCTCATAAATCAGAAATACACCAATAAATGCATCATGAAATGTCTATTTTTGATGCATTTTGATTATTTTCTTAAATTGATCGTCAGGCGAGAAATTCCTGCAGGGCGGAAGCGATCGGGCGGGCGTCCGATCCGCCGATGGCTTTGGAGGCGTCTTCGAGTTTGCGTATGAGGTCAACGACGTCGCGGCGTGCAATGGGGCCGCCGGCGGCGTCGCAGAAGTGGGTGCGGCAGCCGAAGGGGCGGTCCGCGTAAATCATGCAGCGCCCGGTCGCGGGGTGCAGGAGAGGGCAGGCTCCGTCCTCGCGGATAGGGAGGGATTTTCTTCCGGTGGCTTTGAAGGCGCGGGCCGCAACGAGGGATTCCGCCTTGGTCAGGTGGGGCACTTTGCCGGTGAGACGGAACTGGCAGCACTCGGTGCGAAGGGTGCAGGAGCGCTCGACGCGTCGCTGCGACAGCTCGCCATAAACGGCACGGACGCTGGCGACGGCCGCTTCGATTGCGGGATCCTCACGGCGCGGCATGGGGTCAGAGCGAAAGGAAATTCTGCAGCAGCGCCTTCCCGTGGAGCGTGAGGATCGATTCCGGATGGAATTGCACGCCGAAGACCGGGAGTTCGCGGTGGGCGAGGCCCATAATTTCGCCTTCCGCCGTCTCGGCGGTGATCTTCAGGCAGGGCGGCACGGAATCCCTTTTTACGATCAGCGAGTGATACCGCGTCGCCTCGAACGGGGAGGGGAGACCGGCAAAAACATTTTCACCGGAGTGGAGGATCGGAGAGGTTTTTCCGTGCATGAGGCGGTCGGCCCGGACGACCTCTCCGCCGAATACCTGGCCGATGCACTGGTGGCCAAGACAGACGCCGAGGAGGGGGATCCGCCCGCTGAATTGTCGGATCACCTCGCAGCTGATCCCCGCCTCGTTGGGCGTGCAGGGGCCCGGCGAGACACAAATTTTTTCCGGCGAGAGGGCTGCAATTTCAGCGGGAGTGATTTCGTCGTTTCGTTTGACCAGGATGTCCGCGCCCAGTTCCCCGAAGTATTGCACGAGGTTGTAGGTGAAGGAGTCGTAGTTATCGATGACGAGGATCATGGCTCTTTTCTGGCGCGGTCGATGGCCCGCAGGCCGGCCATCGCCTTGTTGACGGACTCCTGGTATTCGCCTTCCGGCGTGGAATCGGCAACGACTCCCCCGCCCGACTGGACGTAGGCCCGTCCGTCTTTCAGGAGGACCGTGCGCAGCGCGATGCAGGAGTCCAGATTTCCGTCGAAGCCGAAATATCCCACGGCCCCCGCATAGGAACAGCGCTTGCTGTTCTCGAGCGAGTTGATGATCTGCATGGCGCGGACTTTCGGGGAACCGGAGACCGTGCCGGCGGGGAACGTCGCGCGCATGACATCGTAGGCGCTTCGCCCGCCGGCCAGTTGGCCCGAGACATGCGAGACAATGTGCATGACATGGCTGTAGCGCTCGACCGTCATGAAATCCGTGACCTCCACGGTGCCGAATTCCGCGATCCGCCCCACGTCATTGCGCGCGAGATCCACCAGCATGAGATGCTCGGCGCGTTCCTTGGGATCGGCCAGCAAGTCCTCGGCATGGGCGGCATCCTCTGCCGGGGTGGCCCCGCGGGGACGTGTGCCGGCGATGGGGCGGATCTCAACAAGCGAACCGGTCAGCCTCACATGCACCTCCGGCGAGCTGCCGACCAGCGCATAGCCGCCGGGGCACCGCAGGCAGAACATATAGGGCGAGGGGTTCACAAACCGGAGCGAGCGGTAAAGGTCGAGAGCGTCGCCTGAGAATTCCGTCTCGAACCGCTGGGAGGGAACGATCTGGAAGATGTCGCCAGCGCGGATGAATTCCTGCGCCTTGCGCACCATCTCGTGGTATTCTTCGCGGGCGGTGTTCGACTGGCTCTCCGCCGCTTGAGGGGTCGTTCCCGTGAAAATCGGCTCAAAGGCGAGCGGTCGCTGCAGGGCTGCGAGGATCTGGGTGATCCGGTGGCACGCTGCGTCGTAGGCCGAGTCGATCCCGCGGTCGTCAATAAACGCATTCGCCACGATCTGGATCCGCCGGCGCTTGTGATCAAAAACGACAACCGATCCGGTGATCTGGAAAAACATGTCCGGAATGCCGAGCTCATCCTTCGGAGGGGCTGGAATCGTCGGCTCGAACCACCGCACGCAGTCATACCCGAGGTATCCCACCGCCCCGCCGCAGAAGGGAGGGAGCTCGGGGTTGCGCGCCACGCGGAAGCGATCCATCCAGCGCTCAAGCTCGTCGAGCGGATCGCGGACCGCCTCGTAGGTTTTGGAGAGCTTCTCCTCGGTGAGGACCACGGATTTTCCGGTCGCTGTGAACGTCGCGTGGGCGTCGAACCCGATGAACGAGAACCGCCCGACCTGGTCATTCGTCTCGGCGGACTCCAGCAGGAACGACGGGGCCGCGCCGCCCAGCTTGGCAAAAGCGGAGACCGGCGTGTCCCCGTCGGCCACGATCTCGGTGAAAACCGGGACGACGCGCGACGTGGCCGCCATTTCCGCAAACGCGGATCGCGTCGGACAAATCATGAAAACGAAACCTTCGGCGCGACTTTTTCCTCGGGGTTGTCGATCTGGAAGAGCTCGGCCGCCTGGAAATTGAAAGCACCCGCAATGAGGTTCGTGGGGAAGACCTCGCGCTTCGTGTTGTAGGTCATCACCGAGTCATTATAGGCCTGACGGGCAAAGGCG
>JBGSJQ010000081.1:0-39857 GCA_041741775.1 Terrimicrobiaceae bacterium
CCAAGGCGAAATAGACCGCCGTCGCTCCCAGCAAAAGGGTATCGCCCAGAAGACTGACGGCGTCGTCGATCCCGCCAAGGTGACCCGCTCCGCGCTCCAGAACGCCTCGTCCATCAGCGGGCTCCTCCTCACCACGGAAGCTCTCATCACCGAGATTCCCGAGAAGGACAAAGCTCCCGCCATGCCTCCGGGCGGCGGCATGGGTGGAATGGGCGGCATGGACTACTAAGTCCACCACCAATACAACCAACAACCGGAAAGCCGGGGTCGCAAGACCCCGGCTTTTCTGCGCTCCGGTGCCATCGCGAAATCAGCAACCCACCAGGCATCGCGTTATATCGGATCGATAAAGCTCTCGACGAAGTCATTGGCTCCCTACACCGGTCTGGCGCTCTTGGCTTGCAGGGCGGCGTGCGCTCGGGCGACGTGGATGTATTTTTCGGCCCAGTGGTGAAGGCCGGCGCGTTCTTCGGGGCTGAGCTGGCGGACGACTTTGCCGGGGGTTCCCATGACCATGGAGCCGGGGGGGATTTTGGTGCGGGGGGTGACGACCGATCCGGCGGCGACAAGTGATTGGTCGCCGATTTCGGCGCCGTCGAGGATGACGGCGCGCATGCCGATGAGGCATTCGTCGCCGACCGTGCACGCATGGACGATGGCTCCGTGGCCGATCGTGCAATAGGCCCCGACGATGGCGGGGAGGTCGTCGGCCAGGTGGAGGATCGAGCCATCCTGGACGTTGGACCCCTCACCAATGATGATGGATTCGATGTCTCCGCGCAGGATGCTGCCGTAAAAGACGCTGGCATCTTTTCCGAGGCGGACGTCGCCGGTGATCCTGGCATCATTGGCCACGAAGGCGGCGGCAGAGAGGTCTGGTTGGCGGGAAAGAAATTTTTCGAGACGTTCGTTGACGGTCATTTTAGGAGTTTTTTACGGGTTTCTTCAGGCAGTTTGGAAGTGGAAATCCATGCGCGGGCGGCAACCGGGTCCTGGCGGACCCAATCGCGGGCGATGCTCTCGGTCTGGCGGAGCCGGTCTTTTTCGTCCGTGATGCCGGTGACCCAGGTGAGGGCGGCTTCGGGGTCTTCCTGGGCAATTTTTCTGGAAAGCGTGCGAAGGGCGGGGTCTTTCGCCGGGCCGGAGGGCTGACGGTCGAGCCAGGCGGCGGCGGCCTCGGTGTCGCGGGAGGCCCAGTTGTTCACAAGGGTTTCCATGGCGCCCTGACGTTCTGCGGTCCCGAGGCGCTCGACGTATTTTGCGGCGGCATCCGGGGAATTTCCCGCCCACTGGGAAACGGCGGTGCGGATGACGTCCGCGCGCTCACCGGCATCGGTGAGCGACGTGGACCATTGGAGGACATCCTGTGGGGAGGTGCGGCTCCATCCGGAGGCGAGAGAGCTGAGCGCCTGCTTCCGATCGTCCGGGGAAAGGGTGGAGAGTGAGCGGAGGGCGGCCTGCGGGTCCTCGGCGCTCCAGGTATTATACACCGAGCGGAGGGAGTTTTTTCGCGCCTCACCCTCGGGAAGATTTTTAACCCAGTCAAAGACCTCTTGTTTGTTCTTTGCGGAGGAGATCCATTGGGAGGCGATCTGGCTGGCGACGTTCGAGAACGCGCGACCTGCGGGGAGATCCATGGCCATTTGGGCCGCTTCAGCGGGGTTTTCCTGAGCCCAGGCCGAGAGGACACTGGAGACGGCCTGCTGGTAACTGTCGCCAGGAGGCATGTGCTCCATAACGGCATCAAGAAGTTCGCGCCGGTTGGCATTCGGGTTGCGGCTGAGGTTTTGGAAGATGTCGCCTCGCGTCCCGGCATCGTCCACCCCGATCGCATAGTTGAGAGCGGCAGAGAAGTCGCTGCCCGCCCAGGCGTTGACGGCCGAGGCGATGGCAGTTCCCCGCGTGGCGTCTTCGGAGATCGTGAGGGCCGCCTTCAGCGCGGCCTGGGGGTCGGACTGCGACCAGTTTTGAATGACCTGGACGCGTGGATCGCTGGATAAATTTTTTCTGGTGGCGGACGGAAGGGTGGAGGCGTAGGCCCAGGCTTTTTCGGGGTCCTGCTGGGTGAGGGCGGAGACCAGGGACATTTGTGCTTGAGCCGCCTGTTTTCCGCTGAGGCGGGCGACGGCCGCCTTGGCCGCCTCTGGATCTTTGCGGGCCCATTGGTAGAAAATTGTGGAGAGAGCAAAGTCGCCCTCGCGGGGATCCGATCCACTTTCGGTTACGAGCGCGAGGGCGCGGGCGGGGTCTTTCTGAGCGAGGCTGGCGACGGCCATCGAGCGGACCTGGCGTTTGATTTGAGGATCGGCAACGGTGTCGGCCAAGGCGATGGCGCGGGCGGGATCCTTTTGAGCCAGAGAGGAAACAACCGCCATGATGGCGTTTTGCCGCATGGAGGGTTGTTTGATGCCGATGGCGAGGTTCCAAGCCGCCTGGGGGTCGGTTTCGGCGTAAGTTGAGAGGACGAGGTGGAGGCCGGTTTCGCGGCCGCCGCTTGGTGTGCGGCTGGTCATTTCTGCGGCGATCGAGGCTAGATCGGAGACCTTAAGTCGTTCCTGGAGATCTGCCCACTTCCGCATGGAGGATATGCCGTAGAGGCCACCGCCATCCATCGCTGCGAGTTCGGATTGGAGGGTTGCGGCCGTGAGGGGGGAGGGATTTTCAGAAGAAGCTATCGGTTCGAGCGGCTGTCCGGGTTTGGTGGTGGCCACCTCTTGTCCGCCGGGGGCAAACGTCGTTTCAGAGGCCTCAGCGGCCGGGGGAGGGGGAGCAGGGGCCGAAGTGCGTCCGAGGATATATCCCGCAGCGATTCCGACGAGTCCAGCGAGCAGGATGGGGAGGAGGGACTTCACGGGTGGAGGGGCGTGAGGCCGGCCTTGTCGAGGAGCTCCTCGGCAGCCAGGGATGGGGCCAGCCGGTTGGCTGTGATCTCCCGTTCAAGCCTTGCAGAAAATTCGGCAATTTTTGGATCGGCGAGGAAGCGCGCGCGAAGCTCCTGCTCGACGAGAGCCTGCCACCAGGCGATCGCCTGCTCGCTCCGGCGGCGGTCGAAATCCCCATCCGCCTCGACATGATCAAAATACTTTTCGACCGCGCCCCAGACGTCCGGGATCCCGGCCCGGGTCATGGACGAGGCCGCGAGGACCGGCGGTTTCCATCCCTCGGTTGCCGGGCTCAGGTAATGCATGACCCGCTGGAATTCGAGCCGGGTGGCCTCGGCGCGGATCCGGTTCTCGCCATCCGCCTTGTTCACGAGGAGGACGTCGGCAATTTCAAAAATCCCTTTCTTCATGCCCTGCAATTCGTCGCCCGCCCCGGCGATGAGGATGAGAAGAAAGCAGTCCACCATGGCGCGCACGGCGATCTCGCTCTGTCCGACGCCGACGGTCTCGATAAGAATGACATCGAACCCGGCCGCCTCGCAGACCGCGATGGTTTCTCGGGTTTTTCGGGTGACTCCGCCGAGAGCGCCGCTGGATGGAGATGGGCGGATGAAACATTCCTCGCGCCGGGAGAGAGTTTCCATGCGGGTCTTGTCACCGAGAATGCTACCCCGCGTGAGCGAGCTGCTGGGGTCCACCGCGAGGACGGCCACGCGGTGACCGGCATCGCAGAGGTGGTTGCCCATGGCCTCAATAAAGGTGCTTTTTCCAGCACCTGGAACTCCCGAGATTCCGACGCGGTGCGCGAAGCCGGGACGCTCGCCAATGCGCTGGAGGATCTCGCGGGCCATGGGCCGGTGGGCCGGCGCATTGCTCTCCACCAAGGTAATGGCCCTCGAAACCAGGGAGCGCTCTCCGGCAAAAATTCCGGAGACCAGCTCATCGACCCCAGGCGATTTCCGCCTGGAAATGGCCGGCGAGGCCAAGCGCGACGGAGGAGGGGCCCCGGCCATCACGGAGGTTGCAAACTCCGGCCCCGCCTGCTCAGGCACCCACTCCGGACGTTGCTCATTCTCGGTCATGTTTTTTAAATACAGCCGAACCGACCGCCGCGTCAACGCTACCTGCCGAGTGGGAATGGTGCAGGGGAAGAGGAAGGCGGGTACAAAGGATTAGCGATTTTGCGCTTCGAGGTTGATCAAAGCGGCTTGCTCGGGGAGTCTGGGGGGGGATGGCAGATTTTTTTCAAGGGGGTGGGATGGCCACTTTGCACCGGCTGGGGAAACCTGACCGGGCCCGGCTGGAGCGGGAGCTGAAGGGGTTTTCAGCCGCGCGACCGATGGCTCTGGTCCTGCCCTGCCACGCGGACGAACTGGAGACGCCGGCTTTGCGGGCGATCATCGGGGAGCTGAAGCGCGTGCCATATCTCGCCGAGGTGGTTGTCGGGATCGATGGGGCGGATGCCGCCGCCTGGACCCGGGCGAAAACGATTTTCCGGGGACTGCCCCAGTCCACAGCGCTGCTCTGGAATGACGGGCCGCGCTTGAAGAAATTGATCCAGCGCCTGCGCCGGGCGGATCTGGATCCGGGAGCCTCGGGGAAGGGGAGGAACCTGTGGCTGGGTTTCGGTCGGGTGCTGGCCGGGGGCCGGGCCCAAGTGGTGGCGGTGCATGATTGCGATATCCGGACCTACAGCCGCGACCTGCTGGCGAGGCTGTTCTACCCGGTGGCGCACCCGCATCTCGGATTCGATTTTTGCAAAGGCTACAGCGCGCGCTTCACGAGCCATCTGAATGGGCGCGTGATGAGGCTTCTCTTCACCCCGACCGTGCGTGCGCTGCAATCCCTGCTCGGACCGCACGACTTCCTGACATTTCTGGACGCGCTACGCTACCCGCTCAGCGGCGAGGCGTGCCTGGATATTGACGTCATCCGCCGCTTGCGCATGCCCGGGGACTGGGGGGTTGAGACCGGCATGCTGGCTGGGGTCTTCAGGATTTGTTCGCCAAAAAGCATCTGCCAGATCGACCTTGCGGACTGCTACGATCACAAGCACCGCGAGCTTTCCCCGAGGAATCCGAAGAGGGGGCTTAACAAGATGGCCTGCGACATTGTGAGGCGGATTTTTCACACGCTTGCCGGCGAAGGGGTGAAGCTTGATCGCGGGCTGTTTGACGCGCTATTGACCGCCTACGCGAAGGCAGCCGAGGAAACGATGCGGTTTTATTCCGCCGACGCCGAGGTCAATGGGCTGTCCTACGACAGACACCAGGAAGAGCTGGCCGTGAGCACATTTGCGGGGTCCATCCGGACCGCTGCAGGGGACTATCTCAGGAATCCGCTGGGCGCCCCACTGCTCGCCGACTGGAACCGTGTCGAAACCGCACTCCCGGATTTTCTTGATGCACTCCTTGAAGCGGTCGCAGCGGATGCGGGGTGAAAGCTATTTTCCAATGCAGAAGCTGCCGAAGATTTTTCCGAGAATTTCCTCGGTGTCGGCGGCTCCGGTAATGCGCCCAACGGCATCGAGGGCGGCCCGCAGATCGATGGCGGTCAGTTCCGGTGGCGTGCCGGCGCGCAGGTGATCCGCAGCGGCTGCCAGCGAGGATTTAGCCGATTCCAAAAGCGCCTGATGACGGGCGTTCACGGCGGCCAGGGACTCGCCGGCTGAGAGGTGCGCCCCGCAGGTCTCGCGGACCATGGCCTCGACAAGTCCGGAAAATCCCTCGCCGGTTTTACAGGAGACCGGGAGGGCGGAGGGAGCGGGAGCTGCCTGCGGAAGATCGCATTTGTTGGCCACGAGGATTTCGCGTGGACGAAGGACGGGCTCCGCAAATACCTCGGTGGCGTCGAAGACGTGGAGGACGAGATCGGCGCCATCGATGACCCGGTGGGCTCGTTCCACGCCCTCGCGTTCGACGGGATCCTGGGTATCGCGCAGGCCGGCGGTATCGGTGAGTCGAAACAAGATCCCTTGCAGGCAGGCGGATTCCTCAATGGTGTCGCGAGTCGTGCCGGGAACCGGACTCACGATCGCGCGCTCCAGACCGAGCAGGCGGTTGAGGAGGCTGGATTTTCCGGCATTCGGACGCCCCACAATCGCCACGCGGACACCTTCGCGGAGGATGCGCCCGCCGAATGCCGTCGCGAGAAGGGCGTCGATCCTTGTGGTAGCGGAGTCGATTTTTTCGATGAGGGCGGACCCGCTGGCGGGATCGATCCCTTCCTCGGGAAAATCGATAAAGGCCTCGAGGTGGGCGACGATTTCGAGGACGGCGGCGCGGATGGCATCCGCCTCCTCGCCGATGCGGCCCTGGAGCTGTTCGGCCGCTGCGCGGAGAGCGAGGGGAGTCCGTGCGGAGATGAGGTCCATGACGGCCTCGGCGCGCGAGAGGTCCATCTTGCCATTCAGGAACGCGCGCTGGGTGAATTCGCCCGGATCCGCCGCGCGGGCCCCCCGCCGCAGCACCAGTTCCAGCAAACTCGCCGCAAGAAGAATGCCGCCATGGCAGGAAATCTCGATCATGTCCTCGCCCGTGTAGCTGGACGGCCCGGAAAAGCTTGTGACCAGCACCTGGTCCAGCGTGCGTCCCTCCGAAACGATTTCGCCATACGTGGTGCGCCGGGGGATGATCGGCCCCGCCGGGCGGAAGACCTGCCCGAGGATTGCGTGAGTTTCCGGACCGGAGAGGCGGATCACGGCAATCGCGCCCTCACCTGGAGGGGTCGAAATCGCCGCGATCGTGTCCCCGGGCTGCATTGCGGATCAGGCGGCAACGATCTCGCCGTGCGGAATCTGCCCGGCGGCGTCGAGGGTGCGCAGCTCGGAAATCAGCCGCCGGTTTTGATCCATCGTCCCCACCGAGACCCGGATCCATGCCGGCAGTTTGTAGCTGCGCATGGCGCGGACGATGATCCCGCGGCGCAGCAGGGCCTGAAAAACAGCATCCCCGTCCCCGACGCGCACGAGCACGAAATTTGCGACGCTGGGCACGAACTCCAGTCCCATGGCCTCAAACTCCGCATGGAAATAGTTGCGGCCTTCATGCGTGAGCTCACGGGTCTTCCGCATGTGATCCTCGTCCGACAATCCGCCCAGCGCCCCCGCCTGCGCGATTCCGTTGGCATTGAAGGGCTGGCGGGTCTTTTGCAGGACATTGGCCAGGTGCTCCGGGGCCAGCCCGTAGCCGATGCGAAGGTTCGCTAGGCCCTGGATCTTGGAGAACGTGCGCATGACGACGACATTCCGGCCCTCGCGGAGGAAGCGGATGACATCCGGCGGGTTGTCCAGGAACTCGAAATAGGCCTCATCGAAAATGACGAGGACGTGGTCCGGGACGCGGTCCATGAACCGGTCGATTGCCTCCTGCCCCACCATCGTGCCCGTCGGGTTATTCGGGTTGGCGATGAAGAGCTGCCGGGTTTTCGGTGTGATCGCCGCGAGCATGGCATCGAGGTCGTGCGTGTAGCCGGGATCCGGCACCTCGACGGTCTTCGCTCCAAAAAGCTGGGCCATCAGGGCGTAGACGGCAAAGGCATGCTTTGCCGTGACCACCTCGTCGCCCGGGCGAAGGAAGGCGTGCCCGATGAACTCGATGATCTCGTTCGACCCATTGCCCAGGATCACGTTTTCGCGGCCGAGGCCCAGACGCGCGGCAATCGCATTGCGGAGGGTCCAACCTCCTCCATCCGGGTAAAAGTGCGCGCGCTCGAGGCTCTCCCGCATGGCGGCGAGAGCCTTCGGCGAGGGGCCGAGCGGATTTTCATTCGAGGCGAGCTTGATGATGTCGGAGGGTTTGAGGCCCATTTCGCGGGCGAGCTCCTCCACCGGTTTGCCAGGTTCGTAGGCTACGAGATCAAGAACGTGCTGTTGGGCGGATGTCCACATAGGATTTAACACAATGGGAGTTTTGGCTCCCCGCGTCAAATATCCCGCGCGAGGGTGCAAAACGAATTTCTGAAAGCTCCAGCTAGATGAGCGCTGGGAAATGTTGTTCGTAGTGAATATCCGGCGGACCCGAAAAATTTTGTTCACGCGGGGTTTGCCGGATATTTACGCTGGAACGATAAACAGCTCATCAGGTCCGACTCGCGGGCGTGTTGAAATCCGGAAAGAAAAATCCCCTCGCAGCCTTTGGAAAAAAGAATGGCTTGGAACTGGCGTCCCATATTTTCCGGATGCAGGAGCGAAACCAGCGGACGCAGCTTGGCGGGGTTCGGGTGGCCATCCAGGGCCAGAAGCATCTTTCGCGCGGCTCCGACAAGGAAGTGGTGCTGGTCGGCAAGCGCCCGGGGCTCCCAACCGGTCTTCAGTGCGTCTCGGACGAGATGAGAAAAATTCACGTGGGCGGTGAGGTCTTTCCGGCCCGGGGCCTCCAGTGGAAGCGAATCCTGACGGTGCCCTGAGTAGCACCGAAGCGTGCCATCAAGCCGGTGCGCGGCGAGGAGGGCTTCTGTGGTCAGGCCATAGTCGATGGCAAGAAGGAGCCCGCGCTTCATGCGACTTCCCACGCCCTCCAACACCCCTGCGTAGCGCGTGCAGACCTCTGTCGTGAACCCGGCGGGCCGGATCGGGAAGTCCGCCAGCGCCTCTCTCACATCGGGCGGGGGAGTGGCTTCAGTCCAGACAAAGGCATCGCCCGAGCGGTCGACCCTCAGCTCGTTCCACCTGTCGCCGTCCGAGCGGACCACATGCACCGGCAGCGCATCGAACAGCTCGTTGGAGAAGTGGACGCCGCAGAACTCCGGCAATTCGTCGACCGAGCTGACCCATTCGGTGGGCGTTCCCTGCAGCCGCTCCTGCTGCGCCTTTTTCAGGTGGGGCATGGGCTCGATAAAAATCCACCGGACTCCAGCCAGGGGGGTTGACGCGAGGGCCTTTCGCACGTCGGCGGCGAACGCTCCATCATTTCCCCCTTGCTCGCAAATCGCGAAATCCTCCGGACAACCAAGTCCCTCCCAGGCCTCCAGAAATTGCCCGGAGAGCACCTCTCCAAAGATCGGCCCGAAGCTGACGCTGGTGATGAAATCCCCGCGTTTTCCGACGCGGGACCCGGGGCCGGCGTAATATCCTCCCTCCGGAGCGTAGAGAGCCAGCTCCATGAACCGCTCGAATGTCACCGCTCCGCAGCCGTCAATTTCCGCAGCCAGCCGACCCTCAAGGCCGGGTGATTTCGCGGACATAAACGTTGATCTGGCCATCATCCCCCTCGACGGAGCGGGTGATCTGGAACGGACGTCGTGCGTCACGCGAGAATGTTGCTCCCTCGGCGGGAGGAGAGGCTCCGGGTGGAAACTCCACGATCACGCGCACATTTCCGGGTCGACCGCCCAAGCCAAGCGCTCCGCTCAAGGACGCCTGAGAGCGCAGGACGGCCCGGTTGGCCCCGGAGGCGGTCACGACGAAGCTTCCCTGGAGGTAGCCCCGATCACCACCGGAATTCAAAGCCCCCTTGGAAGCGACATCTTTGACGTTGTAAAGACGCCCGCGCGGCATCTGGCCGGGCGCATACACAGGCCAGTTCCCGGCAGGAGGCGGCTGGTCGGCAGGGGTGGGTGAGGGGGGCGGGCTGGCTTCCGTAACCGCTGGCGAAGGAGTGGCCTCAGGTGTTGGTTCCGGGACGGCCGCTTGCACCGTGAGCGCCGTCGGGGTGTTAACGGGGATCGCCGGAAGAACCTGCGGGTTCGCCGGAAGCTCTGGGGCAGCGGGAACAGGTGTCGCGACCGGCACCGGGCGCGACACGCGCATGAGTCTCGTCTGGCTCTTGCTTTCAGCCTCCGTGTCTCCCAAGCCGGTCCGCCGGCGATAGGCCGTATATTTTTTGTCGGCCTCCTTGAGACGTCCCTCGGTGACGATGGGCAGCCCGGCCGATACGTTCAGCAGTTCCGGCGGATCGAGCGAAAATGTTCCGGGGCTCTTGGCGTCCCCATAGCTCGGATAAATGATCGAGACCGCCGTGATTTTGATCCGCCCGTCAGGCAGCTTTCCAACGTGAAGGATCGCGCTGAGCTCGTTCTCGCGTTTGAGGTCGATGTCCAATCCCGTGAGGAGCGTCCGGTGGAGAGGGAGGATCGCCTTTGACTCAGCCGGGAAAATCTGCTCCAGAAGCACGTTGGGGTTGCTCTTCGCCTGGGCCAGGGCGACGACGCCGGAATCAAAAAAATCCGTCTTCGTCAGCTGGTAGGAATCGAGGATGTTATATGTTCCCACGACATAGGGAACGAGGTCCTGGGTGAGGCGGAAGTTGCGAAGATAATTACGGATGAGGGTTTCGTTGAGGCGCTTGAGCTCGCGCGGCGTCAGGCTCTCGTAGCGCTTGTAGATCTGATCCGGCTTAAGAAATTCTCCGCGCGGGGCCCTCGTCAGCTCGAACCGCTTTGGCGGCTCGAGTTTTTTGAGCTTGTTCAGGATCGAGTAGCTGAACGCCTTCTCCGGATGGCCGAAAATATAGAAGCTGCCAATCCAGCAGGTGATGGCAAATCCGATGAGCAGCAGGATGACAACTGTCCAGACGAACAGGTTGCCGTCACGGCCTGCGGGCGCGTTGCCGCCCAACTCATCATCGGGGTGGATGAACCGGGACTCCACTTTTCTACGGCGCGGTGAGTGGGGCATGGGGTGTCAGGATTGGCTGGGCTCAAACGACGTCCCGCAGCCGCAGGAGCGCGCCGCCTTCGGGTTGATGATGCGGAAGCCGGCACCCGAGAGGCCGTCGTCGTAGTCGAGCGTGCATCCGTCGAGCAGAGTGGTGCTGTCGGCGGCTACGTACACTTCAGCATCCAGGCAGCGCGCTGTCTCGTCGCCTTCGCCGGGCGTGCCGATCTCCATGGCATACTGCAAGCCGGCGCAGCCCCCTTTTTCAATCGAAAGCCGCAGCCCGCCGGACACGCATTTCTCGCGGGTCAGGTCCAGAATCGCCTTTGCGGCATTTTCAGTCACTGTGATCACGTTCTTTTCATATGAACGAATCCGTGCGAAGTCAAATGCATGGGAAAGATTCGTTTGCTTCCGGACGAGGTCGCGAGCCAGGTGGCCGCCGGCGAGGTCGTGGAACGCCCGGCCTCGGTGGTCAAGGAACTGGTCGAAAATGGCATTGATGCGGGGGCGCGGCGGATCACGGTCGATTTTGCCAAAGGCGGAGCCCACCTCATCCGGGTGGCTGACGATGGAGGCGGCATGGACCGAGAGGACGCCCTGCTGGCCCTCGAGCGGCATGCGACAAGCAAGATCCGCTCGGCCGACGACCTCGCCCAGGTGGCCACGATGGGGTTCCGGGGTGAGGCGGTTCCCAGCATAGCCAGCGTGTCGCGATTCCGATTGGTCACCCGCCCGCCGGGTGGTGAACCCGGCACCGAGATCGTCGTGGCTGGAGGAAAGATCGAATCGGTCGCAGAAAGCGGCGCGGCGCCAGGCACCTCGATCGAGGTTCGCTCCCTGTTTTTCAATGTGCCCGCCCGCCGGAAGTTTCTTCGCGGCGAGGAAACCGAAGCTGCGCACATCGTCCAACAGATGGTCTCCCTCGCGATTGCCCACCCGGAGGTCGCCATGACGCTCAGCCGCGACGGCCGCCGGATCTGGCAGACCGCATCCACCGAAGACCTTGGCGTCCGGCTTCGCGACCTTTTCGGGGCGGACTTCCTGCAGCGGCTGTTTCCCATCCCTGCCTTGGAGGAAAGCGGGATTGTTGTCAGCGGATTTCTGGCGCGGCCCGGAGAGGGGCGTCCGGACCGCGACCAGCAATTCATCGTGCTCAACGGGCGGGTCGTTCAATGCTCCGCGATTTACCAGCCACTGCGCGAAGCCTACTCGGAGGCCCTGCCAAAAGGTCGTCATCCGCTCGCCGTGCTGCGCCTTACGATGGATCCGCTGGCCTTTGACTGCAACGTCCATCCGGCAAAAAAGGAAATCCGTCTCCACCGGCCGGACCTCCTTCGTCAGGCGGTGTATTTGGCCGCCCGTTCGGGGCTGGAGAGCTTGAACCGGAAGGGAGAATCCCCGGTTCGCCCGGCGATGCCTGTCGCGGCCCCCGGGCGCGTGATGCCAGCTGAGCCTTTGCGCCCTTCTGGGAACTCCTCAGAGCCTGCCCCCGCGACGGCCGCCCCCGACTCCCTTTCTCCGCGCCCGGAGGTCTTTGCAGCTCCGCCGCAAGCCGACTGGCTGCCGGAGGAAAAGCCGGAGCTCTTTGAATTGATCGGGCCGCTTGCGGAGCGCTGGATTCTGATGCGCAGTGACGAAGGGTTGGTGCTTCTCGACGTGCGGGGAGCGAGCGAGCGCATTCTTTTCGAGCGTCTCAAGCGGGAGGCCGAATCCGGCACCGCTCCGGCCCAGCGCCTCCTTTTGCCCGAAGTCATCGAGCTTCCCCCGAAGGATGTCGTCTGGATTTCTGAAAACCTGGACGCCCTGCGCACGACCGGCTTCCTGCTCGAGCCCTTCGGCGGCAGCTCGTTCAAGCTCGAGGCCCTTCCCGCCAGCCTCGCGGAGTCTGATCCGCGCCCCACCCTGCTCGAAGTCTGCAATTCCCTACGGGCCTCGGGATCGTTGGGGAGCCGCCCGCTCATTCTGGACGCCCTGATCCGCTCGGTCTCCAGCCTGGCTTCTGCGAGGACATTCGTTTACGAGGCAACCCGTGCGCGGGCGCTCGTCCGGGAACTTCTCCGCTGCGAACTTCCCTACGCCAGCCCGCGGGGGAATCCCACGATGATTCAATGGTCCTACGCCGAACTTGACCGCAAGTTCAGCCCGTAGGGGGGAGGGAATCTCGGGAGGCGATTTACTTTGCCTGCGGCGCGCCGAGGCGGGCGAGCTGGGAGGCGGCAAGACGGGCGACCAAGGAATCCGGGACATCGGTCTGGATGGCCTCGAAAAGTGCTCTCGCCTCATCGCGTCGGAAGTCCCGCAGATAGATCTCCGCCAGCGCATACCTTGCAAATGGGGCCGCGTAGCTCGCGGGATATTTTTCCACGACTTGCTGGTAGGTGGCCGAGGCGGCTACAGCGTCGCCGGAAGCATTCTGGTTCTCGGCGACTCCGAGGAGTGCTCCGCCAGCCAGAGTATGCTTCGGGTCGCTCTGAAGAAATTGTTTAAAAGCCGCCGTGGACTCTGCCATTTTTCCTTCCTCCCTCAGCGCGGAGGCCAGAAGCATGGTTGCGGAGGCCGCTGCTTTCGTCCCGCGGTATTCCCTGGCCACGGCTTCGTAGGCGGTGGCGTCCTTCGCCCCGGCCAAAGCCGCCTCGGACGCCTGGGTTGAGAGGACGGAGGACACATACCACGCCAATGAACCGCCTCCAAGCACCAGCACCGCTAAGGCGCCCAGAAGGATCTTGCGCTTGTTTTCGTGCCAGAAAAGCGAGGCGTCGATCTCGTCGGTCTCAAACACCATGTCGTCAGTTGGAACCGGAGTTGCCATTTAGCCTCCCACCTCGGCACGGGCCTCGTCTGCCAGAGCCGTGCTCAGGTAGCGCTCGCCCGTCGAGCAGGCAACCGTCACGATCAGCTTGCCCGCATTCTCCGGGCGCTTCGCCAGCTCGATGGCCGCGTGGACATTGGCCCCGGAGCTGATCCCAGCGAGGATTCCCTCCTCCTTCGCCAAGCGCCGCGCCATCGCAAACGCATCGTCGTTGCTGACCTGAATGCACTCGGTGATCTGGTCGCTTCCTCCAGCGGATTTGAGGTGCAGGTTATTCGGGACAAAGCCGGCTCCCGTGCCTTGAATCTTGTGTGGGCCAGGTTTGAGGGGCTGACCGGCAAGCGTCTGGGAAATAACCGGGGAGTCCTTCGGCTCGACCGCCACGGCGCGGAATCCGGGCTTGCGGGCCTGGAGAGCTTCGACGCAGCCGGTGATCGTGCCTCCCGTGCCCACTGCCGAGACGAGAATATCGACTTTGCCGTCGGTGTCTTCCCAGATCTCTTCGGCGGTCGTTTTCGAGTGCATGGCGGGATTCGCCGGGTTGTTGAACTGCTGGGGCATCCAAGCCCCTGGCGTCTCATTGACAATCGCCTCGGCGCGCGCGATGGCCCCCTTCATGCCCTCGGATCCCGGAGTCAAAACGAGCTTGGCTCCGAGCATGGCCAGCAGGGTGCGGCGTTCGACGCTCATCGTTTCCGGCATGGTGAGGATGAGCTTGTAGCCCTTTGCCGCCGCAACAAAAGCCAGCGCGATCCCCGTGTTGCCGCTGGTCGGCTCGACGATCACCGTGTCCGGTTTCAGAATCCCCCGCTGCTCGGCGTCTTCGATCATGGCCACTCCGATGCGGTCCTTCACGCTGCCAAGCGGATTAAAAAACTCGCATTTGACCGCAATCGTGGCGGGCAGGCCGGCAGAAATTCGGTTCAGTTTGACAAGCGGCGTGCGGCCGACCGTCTCAACGATGGTATTGTAGATTTTTCCCATGGGGTAATCCCGGACAACCGGGTGGACAAACATTTACACACCCCCGCCGGACCCGCAACTCAGAAATGCACTCAGAAATGCAGTGAGAAATCCAAGAGGCTGTCGCAGCTGCGCACCAGACATGGCGCACGATCAAATTTGATCACGCACAAGAAAACAGTTCTCTCAAGGTCGAAAACTACGGCGAGTGGCTGAAGCTTCCGCCTCAGAAGTTGCTTCCAGAAAAAGAACGCCCGCAGCCGTAGGCCTGGCGGGCCACGATGAAGTTTCCGTCGTCGCTCCACGCAAACTCCGCATGGGAGATTTTGGGGGTGTTGGGATCGGTTTGCCAAGCCCCGATCATCCACGACAGCCCGTCCAGATGGGAGGCATTCGTTGGCGGGAGATACGTGGTCTCGCGCACGCTGGATAGGAGCCACTTGCCGTCTTTTTTCACAAAGACATTGCTGAAGCGCCCGCGGGCGGGAGGCGTGCCATCTGGAAAAATAGCGGCCGTGGTGCCATCTTCCAGCGCGGTGTCGGTGGGCTTTATAGTTTTGTCGGCAAAAGATTCAAAGGTGTTGAGGGGTTACCATTTCACTCCGATCGAGGAAAATACCCCATAGGTGTTCATGTTGTATAGGAAGTTGTTTTTGTTGTAATCGACATACATGTATCGATAGCCCAGCTCGGCGAAGACGTTGCGCGTGAAGTTCACGCCGATGGTCGCCTGGGTGTTCCAGGCGATTTGAGAACCAACCCCGAAGCCGCCGACATCTCCCTGTGCCGCAAGATACAGCCAGCGGGTGATGTTGATCTGGCCTCTGAGCCCGATGATCGGGTCGATCCACCATTCCGAGCCGGATCCGTGCGTGGGCAGGGCCTCCTGAATGTCTCTCGAGAGCTGGGCGTCGAGCTTCTTCTTGGCAGAAATTGCGGCGGCCCGGAGTGCGGTCGTATCCCGGCCTAGCGCGGCAGCGACTCGCACAGCGGCGGCTGCGGCGATGTAGTCAGCGAACGCACCGCGTCTGGAATTCAGGATGCGCCGAAGCGCGCTGGCTTTCAGTGCTTCTCGGATTGGATCTGGCGTCCCCGCAAGCTTCTCCAGCGCCTTGGCGGTGAGAGCGTCTTTGCTCAATCGCGCCAGATCGGCTTCAAGAATCCCGGAGTTCGAGGTGAGGATGTCGGAAACTTTCGTGTCGATTCCCTTCGCGAGCCGGGCACTCATTCCTTCCGCGATCGCAGAAACACCGTCCTTATCAACCGTGAGATCCATTTGAAGCCCGATGTAATTGTAGCGGCCACCAGCGTAAAAATCGAGGAACCCGCGCCGGTCGTCGATGATCCGATAGGCGAGGGCCATCGACGCAAAGGCCTGCTGTATGTCGATACTGCCTTCCTTGTAGATGCCCCCGCCAAGGTCTCTGCTGCCTGAGAGACTCGCGTAATACCCGTCAATCAGGATTCCCCAGCGGCCTTTGCGCACCTCGGCCTGGCCCATGATTCCCCAGTTGAGGTTCTGGAGCAGGGTCTTCGAACGGGCATTCACGCCCATCGCAGGAAGACCGTGGACGGAGGTCGTTCCGCTGAGCGATGTGAGCCAGGTATAAGGTTCGATGGCAAAGCCCCAGTCGTTGGCATTCTTCCCGGGCACAAGCTCAAAGGGCACCTTCGGCTGAAAAATCGAATCGCGCACGAAGTCGCTCACGGGTGCCAGGAAGGAATGCTTCGGCACCTCTCCTTTTACGATCGTTTTGGATGACTCGGGGGGGGCGGGTGGGGCGTTTGAGGGTTCGGCAGAGGGCATTCCTGCGCGGAGCGGGCTGGACAGCAAGGCAGACACTCCAAGGAGTGACAGGATAAGTTTTTTTGTCTTCATTGATTGAGATACGCTGTCATTATTCGGTTTGAGCCATAGAGCCATCTTACTTTCGAAATAAAAGCTCTTTTTCGTGTCGGGTTATTTGAGGGTTACGGACGGGCAGAATAGATGGAAACCACAATTGAGCTCGACGCCTCGAACCGGATCGTCCTGACCAGAGCCATGAGGGAGGCGGCGGGAATCCCCAGACTGCAAAAACTCAAAGTGACCTCCCATCCGGGACGAATTATTTTTACCATGTCGCCCCGGACATTGAAATTCTCACCCCCTGATCAGAAGGTGTGGGGTGGCAAGCTCCAGGCTGATTCAGGGCGTTGCGCCAATTTCTGAAGGCCACATCCTCTCAGCATCCGACTAAAAGTGCTGCCAGACGTCCTGGAGAATCAGAAACAGGAACGCCGTCGAACAGCCAAACATCAGCACCCCGGTGATGGCGATCAGCGTGCCGAGATGTCTCCACGGGAATGTCAGCAGGACGTCGCCGTAGCCCAGCGTTGTGATGGACGCGGCGGTGAAATACACTCCGTCGGTGAAGCTCGGCAGGAGGCGGGTCCAGCGAAAGAAGATGCCCCAGAATGCGGCCTCAGCCATATGCGCCAGCATGAGGGCAAAGAAGCAGCCGAGGAGGATAAGCTTGCCGGCATCTTTCGCACCCATGTGCCGCAGCAGCCACGTCTTTTGACCCAGCATTTCGCCGACTACGTCAAAAATCACCACGACATGAAACTGAAACAACGCCAGCGCCAGCAGCACGGCAAAACCGTAGATCCCGACGACCTTTCGAACGGAGTGAGGATGGTGTGAGTCATCCATTGATTTTCTGGGTTTAAAGTTTTCATGAATCAAGGAACAGACCTATATTCGCTACGGAAGTCCCGGGGTCGTTTACTCCACCAACTCGATCTCGCCCGGACGCCAGGTCTTGTCGATCCAGGGCTCGAGTGGTCCATACATGCGCAGGATCGAGAACCAGCTCTTGCCGGGGAGCGTCTGCAGCCAGTTGCCTTCTTTGCCTTTCGGAGCTTCCGGTCCGAAATAGACATCGTAGGAGCCGTCCTCGTTCTTTTCGAATCCTTTGGTCAGGCTGCCGACGGTCGGGAATAGCTGACTGGTCTGGAGCTGGCATCGGGTCTGGGTGTCATAGAGCGTAACGGCCCAGAAGTTGTTGACCGGTACGTTCGGCGGCATGTGCAGCTTGTAGGTTTTCGAACCATCGAAGGGCTGGTTGTTCTGATCGAGAAAGGCCAGCGCGTAGTCCGAGCCTCTTCCAACATGAGGCGTTGCCATGGCGGGGGTTACGCCGCCGGCGTTGTAGTAGAACAGAACCCGTGCATCGAGGTTCATGATTCCGTCCTCCTCGAACGTGGTGTTCTTGTGTGCGAAGGCGGTCACCCACTGACTCTCCGAGTCGGGATAGAACTTTACCCCGGAGATGCGGGGGTCGTAGGTGATGGAGCGACCGGCGGCATTGCCAAGGGTCGCCGCTTCAGTCAGGAGCTTCTTCATCCGCTCGTCGGGATTGAAGGGCTCTCCCTTGACGATGCCGATGCTGGCCAGGTAACCGCGCACTTCCGGACTGATCGCACCGATCGGCTCGGCCTGGACGATGTCGTTCAGGATCTTGAAGTAGTCCAGGTTGCTCGGGAAGATCGTGCTGAAAGACCGGCCGGACATGTTGATGAACTCAGTCGGCGCCGGATTGGCGGCATCCTTGAGCGGATAAACCTTCAGCCCGGATTTGAAGTTCTCGGCAGCCGCCTCGAGGCCATCCTTGATCGACCCGCGGAGGAAGAGGAAGTTTTTGTTGGTCTTCGGTTTCAGGAGGAAATATCCCTCCGGAATCTCCCCTTCATAGCCGGGAGGGATGACGAGGTACTTGCCGCCTTTTCCCTTGTCCGGACCGGTGAGTCCCATGTTGCCAACGAACCGTTGCCAGGCGTCATCGAGAAATCCCAGCATGTCTGGCGGGATCTCGATGACCGTCGGACCATCCTTTGCCAGGTCCGTCGGAGCATAGGCATACATCGTCGACGTATTGGACGTGATGACGGGCGTCCGCGAATCCATCAACTGTTCCCAGATGGCGATCTTGTTCGGGGTGTCAGCTCCTTGTTGAGCCATGCCGAGAAGGACGGTGTTGATGGATACCGCGCCGACATTATCCAGGTAAACCCCGAGCGCGCGGGAACGAGTCAGATAGTCATAGACCTTGTCGTTGGTGTCGCCGATGGGGACGCCATCGAAGAATTTCAGTTCGCCGGCAACCGTCTGGACCTTGTCCGGGATGGACGCGGCTTTCGTTTTAGCGGCCTCGCGGGCCGGGTCGTCCTGTCCGTAGACCGTCGCCATGGCGAGCGCGCCCGTGAGGGTCAATGTGATGATGTTTGGTTTCATGGTTCTGTATATGGTGTTTAGAATCTGGTGCTTTCGGTTCTGAATACACGTGCCAACTAATGGGCGGTTGGCACGTGAGGTTCAGAATCGTAGGTGTGACTAATCTGCCTTCACGATACCAGGTGGCTTCCAGCTTCCTTCGCCCGGAGGGAGGACGGACGGGGCTTCGGTCTTGGGCCAGTAGAGGCGCATCACGAGATAGACGGTGTCGTGTGGTGCGGGGAGCCAGTTGGCTTCCAGGTCGCCGCCCGGGTTGTCTTTCTGGATATAAAGGGTGAGCGATCCATCCTCGCCCTTCTTCATGTTCGGAATCATTGGTGAGTTAATGAGGTAGCGGTTGATCGGGTTTTCGATCAGATACTGCGATTTGCCATCATACATGGTGACCGACCAGAAGGCATTCACAGGCGGATACTGGCCAGCGGGGAATGTGATGGTGTAGTTGTTTTTACTGCAATCGAGCGTCTCGCCCTTGCCGTCCACGCGGGTCAACGGATACATGGCCTCGGCGGCGCTGTTACCATAGAGGCCTGCCTTCGCGGTGCCGGCACGCATGAGCCAGTTGCCGTTGTAGTGCGCTTTGTCCCCCGGAAGGGATCCAACCTGCCAGCCATTGATATCGGTCATGCCCGAGGCCAAGAAGGTGGCGATTTTTTCGTCCCCGGCCTTCATGCCTTCGATGATGGCTTTCAGGTGCTCTGGCGAAAGGTCCTTCATGTCGAAAGTCTTGTTAGGTCCAATGCCAATGCTCGCGAGCTTGGCCCGGATCTCCTTGTCCATGTCCGTTTCCGGAACGTAGGCAAGTGCGGCGTCAAGATAGCTCCAGAAGTTCTCCTTGATGCCGGCGGTGGTGGCAGGACTGAAGTCGAGCGCCGGAGCGGCGGCAGGCGCGGGTTGCTTGAGGAAGGCAGAAAGCGGTTCCACTTTGTATCCGTCTTGGACCTTGATCACGTTCGGCATGTCTGCCGGGTCGAAGAGCTGGGTCCGGTAAATGGCGACGGAGAATGGCGTGCTGGAAGTGAAGACTTCTTTGATGCCTTCCGGCTTTTCACCTTTCCAGTCGGGACCGACGACCATGTAGCTACCGGGATCGTTGCCGGTGGCACGGCTGCCGAGGTAGCCGTAGTTGTAGGTGTTGCCGTCGCACAGCATGACCGCGTAGTAGCGATCTTTTTCTATCTCGGGCACGGTCAGGACCATCGGTTCGGCGCGGAGGTCGAGCCAGACGAATGAATAGGGGGTGTCGCTATTCGGCGTGATGACGGCAGTGTCCTTGTAGGTGTAAACTCGCGGCTCGTTCTTGATCTGGTTGAACGGCGCCTTGAACTGGCTGCCACCCTTGTCCACGGCGTATTCATACATCACGGCGTAGTTCATCACGATCGGCAGGCCGTAAATGAAGCCCTCCTCGGCGATGGCTTTGATTTCCTCGATGCTTGTGGCGGCGCTCCCTTCCTTTTTTTCCACCTGTCCGGCAGAGGAAATAGCGTCCGCCTTTTTTTCACAGCCGGTGATGGTTAGAGTCGTGATGACCCCGGCGAGGGTCATTTGGACGATGCGAAGTTTTGTGGTTTTCATAAATTGTTGGTTGGGTGGTGGAGAGAGAGGTTACAGAATCCGCTTCTAAATGCACAGGCCGGATCGAGTGATCCAGCCTGCGGGGTTCAAAAGCGGACGGGGACTAATTCATGGCTTTCACAGCTGGAATTTTCCAAGTGCCGTCGATGATCGAGGGATTCTTCTCGCTGGGCCAGTAGAGACGCAGCATGAGGATAAATTTATCATTGGGAGCCGGGAGCCAGTTCGATTCCTTGTCAGCACCGGGGCTTTCATTCTGGATGTAGAGGTCCACGGAGCCATCGGCGTTTGGCTTGAGATCCTGTCGTGCGCTGATGCTATAACGGTTGAGCGGGTTCTCCACGAAGAAATAATCTGCGTCATACATGGTTAGCGACCAGAAACCTTCTGCAGGTGGGAGTTGCCCTTTGTCGAAGTGCATCACATATTTTTTCGCGCCATTGTAGGAACCGAGAATGTCCGGCCCTTCCGAAGTGGGATAGACGGCGTCCTGCGGGCGATTGGCACCGAGGCCGATGGCGGTGATGAGTGCGCGCTGGAGATAGTTCGTGCCGTAGAGACCAGTCTTGGTGGTGAAGACCCAACCGTTTTCCAACTTCATATCGCCGGTCACGATCCCTTCTTTCATGTGCAACATGATCTTCTCAATGGCGATCTTTGGGACTTCTTTGAAGGCTTCCTTCGCCACCGGCCCGAGCTTGCTATCATCAAACGGCTGGCCCGCGACGATGCCGAGCTTGGCCAATTTTTCGACCATCGGCTTGTCCTCGGCGGCGGGCGGGTTATCCTTCATCAACTTCGCCAGCAGGGTGAAGTAATCATCCACGCTGAGCGCATTCACCTGTTCGCGCACGGCGGTCTTCATGTCGATGGAGGGATCGGCCTTGCCTGCGGGAGGCGTGTAGGGTTTGCCGTAAGCGCTGAGCGGCACGAGCGAAATCTCATCCTGCATGGCATGCACCGCAGCGTAATCCTCAGGTGTGCCTGTGCAATAGATGCGTCCAAGCAGCCAGACGAGATTCGTCGGCGACTTGTATTCCTTCACGCCTTCCGGCAGATCGCCTTTCCAGCCGGGGCCGGTGATCGCGTATTTCTGCGGGCCGGTGCCGGTCGTGCGTTTGCCGGGCACCTGAAAGACTTCCGTCCAGGCATCGAGCATGGGAAAAAGATAATAGCGGTCATGTGCGTCGGGCAGGTTGAGGACGTAAGGTTCCTGGCCCACATCGATCCACGCTGTGGTGTAAAGGGTGTCGGCATTTGGCGCGGTCACATCGCGGAACGCTGCCGTGGGGTACTCGCGCATCCGCACGAACTGCCCCATGGGCGCTCGTGTGCCTTCGGGTTTCTCGACATTGGTCATGACGCGTCGGGTCATCTCCATGGTAACGAGTGGATAGCCGTAGATATAGGCCTCGACGCCGAGTGGCACGGCCTCGAAGACATTCTCCCCGGCCTGACTCGTGCTGGAGCCAGCAAACAAGGCGAGCGCCGCAAGGCTGGCCGTGATGGTAAGTTGCAGGACGCTGCGTTTATTTGGTCTCATTAGATTGCTATGGTTTTGGTTGGGGCTGGTGAGGGGTGGTTTTGGACCGATGAAGTCACAGGCCGCCTTGGGAGAGACGGCCAGCGTTCTCACACTAGCGAAGGAAGATTATTTCACCATTTCAATCTCGCTCGGACGCCAGGTCTTTTCGATCCATGGCTCCAGTGGTCCATACATGCGCAGGATCGTGAACCAGCTCTTGCCGGGGACGGTTTCCAGCCAGTTGCTTTCCTTGCCTTCCGGAGCTTTGGGTCCGAAATAGACGTCGTAGGAGCCATCCTCGTTCTTCTGGAACCCTTCGCTCTGGCTGCCGACGGTGGGAAAGGTCTGGCTGGTTTGAAGGAGCGAACGCGTTTGCGTGTCGTAGAGCGTGACCGCCCAAAAGTTGTTGATAGGAACGTTGGGCGGCAGGTGGAGCTTGTAGGTTTTTGAGCCATCGAAAGCTTTCTTGTCGGCATCCAGGTACGCCAGCGCGTAGTCGGAGCCCTCGCCGGCCCGGGTCGTCGCCATGGCAGGCGTGACGCCGGTCGCGTTAAAGTAGAATAGCGGACGGGCATCCAGATTCATTGTGCCGTCGGCTTCGAAGGAGGTGTTCTTATTGGCGTAGGCCATCGTCCACGAGCTGTCGGTGTCGGGGTAGATGAAGACGCCGTCAATGCGGGGCTGATAGGTAATTGCGCGCGCGGTGGCGTTGCCAAGGGTCGCGGCTTCATTCAGCAGCTTCTTCATCCGGGCATTGGGAGTGAAAGGCTTGCCTTTAACGATGCCGATCGCCGCCAATTGTCCGCGCATCTCTGGTCCGATGGCGTCGATCGGTTCGACCTGCACCAGTTCATTCAGATCCTCGAAGAAGCTGAGGTCGCGGTTGACGATGGTGCTGTAGCGCTTACCGGATATGTTGAAAAATTCGGTCGGAGGAGGATTGTCGGCTTTGGCGAGCGGGTAGATCTTCAGCTTCGACTTGATGTTCTCCACCGCGGGCTCCAGTCCCTTCGCGATCGAGCCGCGCAGGAACATGAGGTTGTTGTAAGTGGGAAGCTTGACGATGAAGTAGCCATCCGGCACCGCTCCTTCGTACACTGGAGGGAGGAAGAGATATTTGCCGCCCTTGCCTTTGTCCGGGCCGATCACGCCGAGGTTTTCGACGAAGCGGAACCAGGCGTCGTCGAGGAAGCCCAGCATGCCGGGCGGAAGCTCCACGACCAGGGGACCTTCGGCTTTCAGGTCGAGGTAGGCGAGCGCATACAGGGTCGAGGTGTTGCCGGTGAGATAGAGCGATGCGGGCTTGAGCAACTGCTCGGTGATCGTGACTTTGTTCGATGCGTCGGCACCGATGCTGGCGTTGCCCTTGCGCATGGCGTTGAGCGAACCTGCGCCGGAATTGTTCAGATAGACTTCAACTCCCCGCATCCGGTCAAGGTTGTCATAGAGCTTGTCGATGGTGGCGTCGTTAGGCACACCGTCGAAGAATTCCAGATTGCCGATCGGGGTCTCGACCTTGTCGGGGATGGCGATGGCGTCCAGGGTTTCCTTCGAAACCTCGGCGGAGAGTGGGCTGCATGCGACGGTCAATGCGCCGATAAGGGCGAGTGAGAAAGTGTTTGGTGCAAATTGATCCTTCATAGAAAGGGCCTCAACCTGGGGGTTGACGGCTTTTTGATTGAGGAAATTGAGGATGATTCCGATGCCCAAACCTACGATGGGATCTTCGATTCTCAAGTTATTCCCGGTTTCGGGGCTTGGCCGCCACCAAATTGCATGCCGTGATCAGCCCGGCTCGCATAGCGAAGGATGGGGATGAAATTTAGATGGAATCGCAGGTGCCTTGCAGCTCAACGGAATATTCTACTCAAGTTCGAAATTGATGCTGACAGTGTAGGCGCCGCTGGTGAGAAGGCCGGCGGGTGGCGGGTCGATTTGGGCCACCCGCTTGGCCGCTTCCAGCACGGAGGTATCCATGATCGGGTTCCCGCTCGATTTGACAATTTCTGCGCTGGAAATTTTCCCGTCCTTCTCGATGCGGATTTTCACAGTGCAGATAAACGCTTTTGACTGGTCAAAAATCGACGTGGGCTGGTCCCATTGGCTGTAAAATCGGTCGTGGATGAGTTCGTGATACCATCCGAACTGGGAGGCATCTCCTCCGGCGCCTGATTTCGTGGATGTGCCGGAACCCTCGGAGGCTGTCCCGGAGCCTTTGTCCGGCTTTTTCGGATCCTCTTTTTGCGAGGGCTTGTCTGTCTCGGTCTTTTCCTTCGGCGTCGCGCTGGCTTTTGGGCTGGCCGAGGGCTTGGGCGTAGCTTTCGGCGTCGCTGAAGGCTTGGCGGTTGGCTCGGCTGTTGGCTTGGCGGTTGGCTTGGGAGTCGCCTTGGGAGTTGGCTTGGGAGTTGGCTTGGGAGTTGGCTTGGGAGTCGGCTTGGGAGTCGGCTTGGGAGTCGGCTTGGGAGTCGGCTTGGGAGTCGGGGTGGGAGTCGGGGTGGGAGTCGGGGTGGGAGTCGGGGTGGGAGTCGGCGTCGGGGTGGAGAGCGGAATGTCGGAGGGCTTTGGAGTGGGTTCCGGGGTTGGCGGAGGAGGGGTCGGTGTGGCCTCCGGGGTTGGTAGAGGAGTGGATTCCGGGGTTGACTCGGGAGTCGGTTCAGGAGTGATTTCGGGCAGGGGATCTGGCTCGGCAGGCGGTTCCTCCGGGGCGGCGGTGAAGGCTCCGGGGCTCATCCAGACGACTTCCCCGGCCGGCTTTTTTATTTCGCGGTGG
Organism: Terrimicrobiaceae bacterium; assembly: GCA_041741775.1. Classification (GTDB taxonomy): domain Bacteria; phylum Verrucomicrobiota; class Verrucomicrobiia; order Chthoniobacterales; family Terrimicrobiaceae; genus QYQL01. The sequence goes on from JBGSJQ010000081.1 coordinate 24,401, forward strand.
GCGAAGTAAAAGAAGGCGGCGATGGCCAGAATGTGGACGGCGGCGACGAGGGCAAGGTTCCGCCGGAATCGCGGGTCGTCCATGTCAGGGTTTGGCGGCTTCCTCGGGGTGGGTCATGACGCCGACCTTGGTGATGCCGGTGCGCTGGAGGATGTCCATGACGGCGACAAATTTCTGGACGGCGAGGTCTTTATCGGGGCGGACGACGACAGCTGTGTCGGGGTTGGTGGCGTGAAGGGCGGCGAGACGGCCCTCGAGGTCGGCGGCGGTGACGACCTCATCGTTGAGCTTAAGGGTGTCGTTCCGGTCGATGGCGATGGTGATGACCTCGGCGGGGTTGACGGTGGTTTTGGCTGTCGAGCTGGTGGGGACGACGAGGTCGAGGCTGTTTTCGATGAGGGGAGTCGTGATCATGAAGATGATCAGGAGCACGAACGCAAGATCGAGGAGCGGGGTGACGTTCAGCTCCGTGAGCGTCTGCAAATTGTGTTTTGATGAGTAGCGTCGCATGGCCTCAGTGGAAGATGCGGCGGGCTTCGCGCGTGCCGTGCTCGACGTAGCGGTGTTCGATTTCGGAGGAGAGCTCGGCCGCAAAGTTGTCCGCCTGGACGAGCATCGAACGGACCGAGGTGACGAGGAAATTGTATCCGAACATGGCGGGGATGGCGACGAGGAGCCCGACGACGGTAGTGATGAGAGAGCCCGAGACGCCGGGAGCCATGGCGGCAAGGTTGGCCGTTCCGGCGGCCGCTATGCCGGCGAAGGCATCCATCACTCCCCACACCGTGCCGAGGAGCCCGAGGAACGGGCCCCCGCTGACGGCTGTGGAGAGAATGATCATCTGGGACTCCAGCTTGAGGGCGGACTCGCCGACGGCGCGCTCCATGGCGGCTTGGACGGCGCGCATTTGGGCGGGGCTGATCTTGTCCGCCGTATCGAGCCGGGCCCGGAAGGTTTCGTCCACCTCGGTGGAGCCGAGCATCTGGAAGCAGAGTTCCGCCGTGCCGGCCTGGTAGATCTCGAAGAGAGGCGAGCCATCAAATCTCACGCCCTGCTCGTAGATACGCAGCGGCATGCGGTCACGGTGGAACAGCGCCGAGAACCTCTCGCTCTGCCTCCGGGCAAAATGCAGGAAGCGAAATTTCGTCACCATCACGGACCAGCTGAAAATCGACGCCAGGAAAAGCGTGAGGAGGATCAGCTTTCCCTCCATCGTGCTTTCCGAGAAGGCGTAAACGAGTCCGGTTGCGATCATGCGTGGAATATTCTTCGAGATGTGTGCAGCATGGCGAGGCACCATAGTCGAAGTGAATGCCGGGAGAAACGCAAAACTTTTTGCTTCCGGGGCGCATTGGGGGTAAGCAGAACCCCACATGCACCGCCTTATTCTTTGTTTTCTCCTCGCGGCCACTCTTTCCGCCCCAGCCCAAACATCCGCTCCGAGGGATAACCCCTACGATGTCATCGGCAAAATCTTCCAGCCTCTGTGGGGAGTGCTGCTCGCGGATACGAAGAGCGCGAATCGTGCGGCGACGCTGACGATCACGCTGGCCGAGGTCTCCGGCCGCCTGCCCGCGAGCATGAAGGGTGCCACGCTGAAAGCCGCCGTCCAGTTTCCCGACAAGGTCCGCCTGGAGGCCCCGGTGCTGGGAGAGCCGTTCACAGTATGCCGCAACGGGGACGATGTGTGGGCGACTCCGGGCAGTAAAGTCGAGTTCCTGGTCTCGCAGTTCAAGGTCAAACCGAAAAAAGACGTGAAGCTGACCACGCCGATCTTCCTGCCGGTGAGCCCCCAGCAGGCAATCTTCCTGCCCGCGCTGTTCTCAATCGTCCGGCCCGATGTCGCCGAGGTCGAGACGATCAACGGCGAGGACTGCCGGGTTTTGACGGCGGGGCTCATGCCGGAGCTCGCCAAGGCGACAAAGGCGGAGGATTTTCGCGGGCGGATCTGGGTGGCTCCGAATTACATGCCGCGGCGGATCGAGGTCGTCCGGCAGGATTTTTCGGCCATTTTTGATATTTCCGACCTGACGTTCGTCCCCTCGCTTCCGGCGTCCACCTGGCAGCCTCCGGCGGGGGCGACCGATATCTACCGCACGACGCCGGCCATGTTGGAGGGGCTCCTTTACATTGTGATGAATTCCCTCAAAGCCGACGATTCCGACGCCCCCTGGACGAAGCCCAAGTAGATTACGGAAGCTCAATATCGCCGGCATCGATGGGGAGGATGTCGGACAAGCCCTGGATCGAGAACCGCTCGACGAAGGCCCCGTTGCCTTGTAGGAAAATGACGCTGTCAGGGGAGGTTCCTCGATGGATGGCGACACGCCGGATCTCCGGGCGGTTGCTGACATGGACCAGGGGGAGGCCATCCGGGGAAAAGAGGCCGGAGCCGGATTTGTCAAAGCCGGCGCGAACGAGCAGGAAGTCCCTTCGGCCATTCAGCGGGTTTTCCTGCATGTGGATCCGGATCTCGCGAAGCGGTTCGGCCTCTCCCGCATCCGGAACGGGCTCTCCATCGGCAAACCCGAAGCGCGCACTGTCGCGGATCGTGCGCTCCCAGTCGATCTCCCAGTTTCCTCCGGCGGAGCGGGTCATGGCGCGCAGGCGTTGAAGCCCAGGGGAAGCCTCCAGCACGAGAAAGGCGTCAGCGGCCCGCGAGGCGCGGATTTGCTCCGGTTTGGGGCCGCCGGGGTCGGGTTCCATGGCGCGTAGGATTTCCCCCTCGAACGTGGCCTGGCCAACGAACGAGGAATCCCCCACGGTTCCCACAAACCAGAAGGTTCCCGGCGTGCCGAGCGAGAGGCTGTTTGCGCCGACGGGACCGGCCCAGCTTTTCCATGTCTCGCGGTGAATCCAGACACCATCCGGTGTCGCGCCAAGGAGGATGGAGGCATCGGCATCGAGTGCCGTGAATGCGGCAGGCGGGGCTGAGATTCCGGCTTCGGCGGGAGTGTTTTCGTCGCCCTGGGCCGGCAGGGCTGTCACGCTGTCCACCGAGCTGACGAACCAGGAGGATGCGTTGCCGGCCGCCGCCAGCGGGGGCGCTTCAATGGTGGAGTGGAGGCAGGCAACCAGCTCCCCGTTTTCCAATGAAAACGTGTTGCAGAGGTTCGGGGCGATGAGCAGCGCGGCGGATTCGTTCGCCGCGAGGAGGGGAGGAAACGATGCTGTTGGGGTGGCGGCAGGGCTTTGTGCACTCGAGGCCATCACCTTGGGGTTGGACCAGCCAAACCCGCCCGCGTCGGAGAATCGCGCGAGGACAGCCCCCCCGTTCACCGTCCCTCCCAGCAGGAGGACGTCTCCATTTTTCAGCAGCGAGAAACCATGGATGTGATTCAAGTCCGGAAACCCGGAATCCCCTGCGAAGTCGTTGAAGAGGAACTCCTCGCCGGCGACAGAAACCTCGTTTCCGATGAGGTAGCCGCGGATGTGGTAGCGCCCGGAGGGGAGGGGATCCCCGGCATCGTTTGTTCCGTCCCATGCGGTGATCAGCCCGTTCAGGCCGGTGCGGAAGTCCTCCTGGGCCGAGAGGCTGTGCAGAACGCGGACCAGATGGCCCGAGGTGTCGAAAACCCCGAGTGTGACGCGGCCTTCGTCAGGGACCGCAAAGCCGACTTCGATCTCTGCGCGGGCGGAAGCCGCCGCCAAGGCGCAGCACAGGAGGAAAAAAAAGGACCGGGCCCGCACGGGAAAGATCAGATGTAATACGACCAATCGATATTCGGGAAAATATTATCCCGGGCCTCGCAGGCGGAGAGGAGCGGCTCGTCTTTTGTTCCCGAGGCGAGCATTTCGTGGAGCTTCGTGAAACGGAGAATGTGGTCCTTTGTCCGGCGAGTGGCGTAGTCGGTCGCGGTGCCGGTTTTCATAAGGAACGCCCAGTCGCTGGACTGCGCAAGGAGAAGCTCGCGGGCCATTTGCTGGAGCGTGCGCCGCACGAATTTGGAGCGGGTCTTGGCGTGGCGGCGTGCGTCCTCTGTCATGCGCCGTGCCGCGGCGTGCAGGTGCGGGTAGATCCACGAGTTGCACTGGTCGAGCCACACCTCCCAATACCCCTTGTTGCCCCAGCTCGACGGGGATGGGGAAACCATCTGGAGCGTCGGGTTTTCCGACAGATAAACGCTTGGGGTCGTGAGGCGGAAGACCGACTGGTCAAACGCAGCCTTGCGCAGGAAGAGGTTCAGAAATTCCGGGCCTTCGAACCACCAGTGGCCAAAAAGCTCGGCATCGAACGGGCTGAGCACGAGGGGTTCGACGGGCAGGATCGAGCGCAGGTGTTCGATCTGTCGCTCGCGGGCGCGCAGGAAATCGCCCGCATGCGAGTCCGCCGCCCCCATTGCCCACCCGCGGTTGTAGATGTCTTTTTGCTCCGAGCCCGTAATCCGGTGATATTTGATGCCGGTGTTCCGGCGGTGACCGACGTTCGGGAAAACCTGGTGGAGGTAGTCCTCCGGCAGCTCGTTCCCGATGTCGCGGTAGAAGTCCCGGTAGGCGGGATCGCCCGGATAGCCCTCCCTTGCGCTCCAGACCTGCCTGCTGGACTCGCGGTCCCTGGCGATGACCGCCGGTCCGGCCGGGGTAAAATACGGAGAGTAGATCGCAAACCGGGGGCGGGGTTCCCCATACATGAGCCCGTGGGCATCGACCACAAACCACCGGATGTTTGCCTCCTGCAGGATCCGGTCAATGCCCGGCACATAGCCGCATTCCGGTAGCCAGATCCCTTGCGGATCGCGTCCAAAGCATTCGCGGTAGTCGTCCCGCCCAATGAAAATCTGGGCCCGCATCGCCTCGGGAAACGACTCCATGAGCGGCAGGAACCCGTGCGTGGCCGCGCACGTGATGATCTCGATGAGGCCTTCCTCCTGAAGCTGGGCGAAGGCCCCCACGACATCCCGGCCGATCTCCCGAACGTAAAAATCCAGCGCCTCAGAAAACGAGGCGTGATACATCTTCGCGAGGTCGTTGAGGCGCACATCGCCGGCCGTGCGCTCGATTTCCCTGCGTGCCAGCTCGACGCCCCGATCAAGGTAGCGTTCCGCGCGGCTCTGGAGGAGCGGATCCCTCAGCATCCCGCAGAGGGTCGGGGTCATCGTAAAGGTGATCCGCGCCGGGATTTTTTCGACAGCGAGCTTCCGCAAGATTTTCAGGAGGGGAATGTAGGTCTCCGTGATCGCTTCATACAGCCAGTCCTCCTCGAAAAACTCGTCATGCTCCGGGTGGCGGACCCAGGGGAGGTGGGCGTGGAGCAGCAACGCGAGAGAGCCTTTATGCATGTCGAGCTGACCATATATGGCCCGACACTTCCCGACAAGAACGACCTTCCCGACAGAACGACCTTCCCGACAGAACGACCTTCCCGACAGAACCACCTTCCCGACAGAACCACCTTCCCGACAGAACCACCTTCCCGGCGGGTGGAAAATCCTCTTCGCCAGTCCTACGCCATCTTGCCTCCTTTATTTAATTACAGCTCCTTCCCGGAGATGCGCCCCGCTGAAGAGGGGATTTTGACAGAGTTTTTGGCAGGCCTTGCCTCACAAGATTCGGTCGGCAAAAATATCCTCAAACGGCAGCGCGCACGATAGGGCATCGGAGGCAACTGTGCAGGCCGCCGATTGTTCGTTGCGGTAGAGCTGGCCGAGTCCGGCGAGCGAGGTGATCGAGTCAGGGCTGAGTTCCCGGATCCGCTCCCGACAGGGGGCGGACCACGGGCGGACGACGATCTCTGCGGCTGCTGCTGCACTGCCATCAGCCTCCTCTTCCACCCGCTGCTGCTGGAGGGAAAGTCTGTGGGCAATGCCGGAAAAGAGGGTGCCCTGCTGATCGGAGAACTCCTTCCATGCTTCCGGAGGAACCTTGACGGCCCCTGCTATAAACATCAGGTGGCCGCCCAGCCTGGCGACCGTTCGGATGTATTCCCGCAGGCGACCGGCCAGCGGAGAAGAGATCGTCCGCCGGTCGAGCACGTCCACGATCGCAAGGGCGTCAGCCGCAGAGAGGGCGATGCGGGCGCGGTCGGGGGCCGGCACCGGTCGGGCAGGATGATCCGCCGCCTCGCGCAGGAGTGATAGCAGCCCGCCGAGGTGCTCCTTGAGGGCTCTCTGCGGAAGTGCCGGCCAGATCAGGCGCTGCAGGAGAGTGGAAAGAATGGATGCCAGAGCGAGGCCGATGACGGGCCCGATGATGTCCTGGAAACCAACCGCGTGCTGCGCGTTGAGCCCGACCAGAATGACGGCGACCAGGAGCGAGAACAGCGTGTGGAAAGAAGTGAAGACGCCCTTCTCCACCAGGTAACCCGTCAAAAAAAGCAGGAGAGCCAAGACCGTGTTCATGACGGCGTAGCTTGACATGAGAGGAGCCGCCACCAAGAGGAACAGAAAGAGCAGGACGCAGACCGGAAGAACGGCAGCCAGCCGGCTAAAAACCCCGAGATCGCCGCGCCGGTCGGAGGCTTCAAGCGAAAACCCGGTGAAAAGGTACGTCCCCACCACGACCAGTTCGCCCCCGGGCGGTTGGAGCCAGTTCACCAGAAAAAGGCTCAGCGCCACGGCGAAGCCGGCCCGGATGCCAGCCCGGATCCATACGCCGTCCGGGAGGGTCGGTTTTTCAAAATGGATGCGGGGCACGCTGTCCGCCCTCACGGCCTGGATTTCCGGCAGCAGAGAGAAGAGGTTCCGGAGGGACTCAAGAATTTCGCGGATCGCGAGGCAGTATCCTGCATGCTCGAGGGACTCATCGATGCCGAGGCTTCGCCCAACGCGGTCGATTCTCACCAGACGCAGCTGCGATTCGTATCGGTCATGGCAGTCTTCTGCGTGCTTCAGTGCGGATTCCCGGGCCTCCGGCGTGGCCCGGGAATCAGCGAGGGCGGACATCGCGGTGGCGAGGGCCTCATGGAGTTCCCTGGCCTCCGCCTCGATGTATTCCCGGAGCCGGGACTCGGCCGGCAGGGTCCTCCCGAAATTCGAGAGCGCCGCACTCAAGACACCGAGCTCGGCGACGACGGCATCGATGTTCGAGCGTTTTTTCCGGAACGCCGTGCTCTCCATGCACCCGAAACGGATCATCTTACGAAGCTTGGCCAACTGGCCACCGACAGCCCCGAGCACATCCACCGGGGCGGACTCCCTGCCGGAAAGAAACGACTCCGAGCGTTTGCGGAGCACGCTGGCCAGCGTCCGCAATGTCCCGCGGACCCCGTCGGTGAATTCGGATCGCGCATAGCGTGGCCAGACGCACGTCGCTACCACCATCGTCACGATGATTCCAAGGCAAACCTCCTGGCATCTCGCCATGCCGACATGCCAGGAAAACTGGGGGTCACCCATTCCCTGGGCCGCAACGAGAAGCGCCGTGTAGCCGCATTGCCGGAATCCGTAGGGGGCGAGCGTTCCCCCATACATCGCCGTCCCCACCGCGACCAGCCCGCCCATGGCTCCCAGAAAGAGAACAGGGTTTTGCTCGAGGGAGCCGGTGATCAAAAATCCGAGCACGGCCCCAGCCACTGCCCCGCAGATGCGAAGAATCATCTTCTCGCCGATGGCGCCCACATACTTCGGGGTCGAAAGAACAAACGCCGTGGAAACCGCCCACGTCGGTTCATCCAGCCGGATCAGCAGCGCAAAAAAGAGTGCCAGCACCCCGGCGAGCGCAAACTTGATCCCATTGCGCACCCCCCAGTCGGAAAGCCACCCCTCTGCGTAACTCCCGAGAGAGGAAGCCCACTTTTCCACTTGCGGGTAGAATGAAGAATTGCAGCAGGGCTTTTCGCGCACGATGAGAAATACCGGCCTCACCATTCAGAAAACCTCCTCTTCTGGCCAGCACGGATTCGGTTGCGCGCGTGGGTGAAAAACAAAATCGCTTTCCTGAATGCGGATCCGGGGCCATGCTGTGGGCGATGAAAACTTGCCTCTTGGCTCTCGTGTTCGGCACAGGGCTCGCCCTCGCCGGGGAATTGAAAATCGAAAATCCATGGATTCGCGCGGTGCCGCCCGGCTCCAAGGCCACAGCCGCCTTCATGACGCTCTCCAACTCCGGAGAAGAAAAAGTTGTCATCACCGGTGGCGTGACGCCCGTCGCGCGGGAGGTGAAACCCATGATCACGACCAAATCCAAAGTGGACGGCCAGGAGGTCATGGGCATGGAGTTCGTCGAAAGCTTCTCCGTGGATCCCGGGAAGAAGCGGGTTCTGGAGCCCGGAGGCGATCATATCATGCTCATGAAATTAAAATCCGTCCCAAAGGCCGGTGAGACCGTTGCCCTCACCCTCAAGATCGAATCCGACGGAAAAAAAGAGACCCGTACCCTGCTGGTCCCGGTTCGCTGAATGGCGCGGAGCAGACCCAATGATGTGCGCTCCAGGCGCATTGCGCTGCTCATTGCCGCCGCCTGCGCGGTGGTGGCGATCCCTGCGCTTGTCATCCTTTTCTCGGTCTCCCACCGCGGTGCATCCCCGTGGTTTGGAAACTACGACAGCGAGGCCCGCGCGGCGTATGATTTTTCGCTGACCGACCAGGACGGCAAGCCGCTCCGCCTTTCAGACCTGCGAGGCCATGCGGTGCTCCTCAGCTTCGGCTTTACGCGGTGCCCGAATATCTGCCCCACCACCCTCGGGAACCTTGCGGCCGTCTTTCGAAAGCTGCCTCCGGCCGCACAGGAAAAGGTGGACGTCGTCTTCATCAGCGTGGACGAGCGCGACACCCCGCAAACCCTCAAAGAGTATGTGCCGTTCTTCAACGACCACTTTATCGGCCTTACGGGCAGCCCGGCGGACATCGGTGCCACCGCACGCGCCTACGGAGCTTTTTTCCGGAAGGCTCCGGCGGTCGGCGAGGATAAGGACGACTACATGATCGACCACTCGACCTATACCTACCTCATTGATCCGGAGGGAAACATGAGGCTGCTCTACCGCTTCGATCAACTCCCGGAGGCCGGCCGCATTGCCGATGACGTTCAACGCCTCCTCGGCCTGCCGGTGAACGCCCCTCCGCCTGCGGCGCAATGAGCCGCACCCGGCTCCGCCCCGTCCTCGCAGGGGCTGCCCTTTCAATCGCCGCCTGCTCCCCGTCTGCTCCTTCCTTCGAGGTCGCCCCTCTCAACGGACGGCAGATTTTCATGCAGCGATGCATTTCCTGCCACCAGCCTGACGGCTCCGGGATCCCCGGCATCTCTCCTCCACTTCCCGGTTCCCCGGCCCTCTCCGGCCCTCCCCGGGACCTCATCCGGCTCCTCCTCCAAGGCCAAAAAGGGGCCGTCGTTCGCGATGGAAAATCCTACCAGGGCGTCATGCCGGCCTGGCGGTTTGATCTGGATGATGCGCAGATCGCCGAGGTCATCAACGACCTTTACATTCGGTGGCGGCCCGACGCGCCTCCCGTGACGGCGGAGATGGTTGCCGAACAGCGCCGGCAGACCGAAAATCTGCCGCTTTTTCCGGCCCCTCAGAAGCTGCCATGAAACGCAAAACGCCGCCCGGCGGACCGGGCGGCGCTTGCTATGTCTGCTTGTTGGATTGGTTTTACGGCGTCGGAACCGTCGCGATCGTCTGCAGGATCCGGCTTGCGATCTTGTAGGGGTCGCCCTGGGAATTCGGACGGCGGTCCTCAAGGTAGCCCTTGTAGCCGCTGTTGACGAAGCTGTGCGGAACGCGGACTGATGCGCCGCGGTTCGCAATTCCGTAGTTGAATTTATCGATGGACTGCGTTTCGTGCAGGCCGGTCAGGCGGAGGTGGTTGTCCGGGCCATAAACCGCGATGTGCTCGTTCTTGTATTTGTCGAACGCGGCCATCAGGGCCTCGAAGTATTCCTTGCCGCCGACTTCGCGCAGATACTTGGTCGAGAAGTTCGAGTGCATGCCCGAACCGTTCCAATCGACCTCGGCACCGAGAGGCTTGCAATGCCAGTTGACGTCCACGCCGTATTTCTCACAAAGGCGGAGGAGAAGGTAGCGGGCCATCCAGACCTGGTCGGCCGCTGTGCGCGAGCCTTTGCCGAAAATCTGAAACTCCCACTGGCCCTTGGCCACTTCGGCGTTGATGCCTTCGTGATTGATGCCGGCTTCGAGGCAGAGGTCGAGGTGTGTGTCCACAATTTCGCGGGCAACGTCCCCGACATTCTTGTAGCCCACGCCGGTGTAGTATTCACCCTGCGGAGGAGGGAAGCCACCACCAGCCGGGAAGCCGAGCGGAACTCCGTCCTGGTAAAGGAAATATTCTTGCTCGAAGCCAAACCAGGCATCCGGGTCGTCGAGAATGGTCGCCCGGGCATTCGAGGGGTGCGGGCTGCCGTCGGGCATCATCACTTCGCACATGACCAACGCGGCATTGGTCTTCGTGGGGTCGGGGTAGCAGGCCACCGGCTTGAGAAGGCAGTCCGAGCTTTTTCCCTCCGCCTGACGGGTGGAGCTGCCATCAAATCCCCACATCGGGAGCTCCGCAAGGGAGGGAAAGGTATCAAAATCTTTCACTTGGGTTTTGCCGCGCAGGTTGGCCACAGGCTCGTAGCCGTCCAGCCAGATGTATTCGAGTTTATACTTCGCCATATATTGTTTTCTGAATGTCTTTTTTTGAGCAGCTCACGCCGGGAGAGCTGCCAAGTGTTGGTGTTGAACCCTGATTTCCTGCCGGCGGGGAGATAAAAGCAAGTGCTGTGCCAACAATCAATATATGTTCTGCAATTTCAGCGCAGAAAGAATCTCCTGCCGCAGGTGGGGCTGGAGGACCTCAGGCGGCCTGGAGCTTCAGGGGGTCGCCGTTGTGGGGACGGGACGCCCCGGAGAATTTCGGATAGATGAAGCGGGCGGTGATCGAGTTCTCGATCGTCAGGCCCCGTGCGGTTTTGACTCCGGCTGTCCGGAGGTGGGTGAGGGAAGCGCCGAGCAAGGCGGTCGCCACCCCGCGGTTCCGATATTCGTGAAGCACGCAAGGGCCGCTCAGGAGGTGGTTGGAAGCATCTGCGTCGAGGTCCAACAGGGAGGCCCCGATGATGCGGGTGCCATGGAAGGCCACGAGGCACGAGGGTTCATCGGTTGAAAAGGCTTCCTCGATATTCCCTTTCAGGAGATCGACCAGCTTGCGGCTCACCTCCCCCCACCCGGCGTTCTCGGCGAACACGTTCTTCAGGACCTTGGAGACCCCTTCCTCATCGGGTTTGCCTGCAGCACGCACCACGACAGGCGCGATCGACGGAGCTCCAACAGAAGCTCCGTCCGCGCGCCATTCAAAACATAACCAGGAAATCATACGTGTCCCCGGGTCCTCAAGGAACCGGGAAATGGGAATCAGGAAGCGCCCTGATCGTCGCGGCTCACCCACCAGACGCATCCGAGGAGCGCAGAGGAGAGCACGGTGAAGGCAGTAAATGTAAGCATAGGCAGCGCGGGGGAAATCCCAGTTTTCGGCCCCCGAGTCAATAATAAAGATTTCACCGCTCAGGGAAGGCGGATGTCAAAGAAGTCCTTGAAGACCTGACGATAGACGTTGCGCTTGATCGGAGGGACCCAGCGAATCAGAAAGTCTTTCGGGAGAAGCCATCGGAAAGCGGTGAATTCTTTTTCATCGACGGCGATGGCGGGTTGTCCGATGCACTCGGCCAGAAAATACCGCTGTTCCTGCCCATCGCATCCCTCCTTGCGGAATCCCTTCCGGAAGACGTAGCGATACGGCCCGCGTTCGCTCACGATCCGGTAGCAGGATGGCGCAATGGAAATTTCCTCCTCCACCTCCCGCTGCAGGGCTTCCAGATTACTTTCGTGGTCCCCCGCGCCGCCTTGAGGAAACTGCCAGGAGTCCTTGTATCCCTTGCGTTCGCAGACGAGAATCTCGCCACCTTCCCGCGTGAGGATGAGAGCGACATTGCGGCGGAACTTCATGAGGCCGGCTGCTGTTGCGTGAGGCAGTGAAAGGCCCCCAGTCCCCAGATGAGCTCCCGGCAGTCGATCGGGACGATCCGGCGTCCGGGAAACGCCTCGCGAAGCACGGACTCGGCCCACGCGTCATTCTGCTCGGCGAACACCGGCAGGAGGACGGCCTCGTTGGCGATGTAGAAATTGGCGTAGCTGGCCGGCAGGCGGATGCCATCGCGGACGATGCGCGTCGGCATGGGGAGGGTCAGCACGTGGAGGGGTTCGCCGTCGAGCAGCCGCATCTCGTGGAGGCGGTCGAGGTTCGTGCGCAGCGGCTGGAAATTCGGGTCGTTCTCATCCTCCTCCGTGACGGTGACGACGACGGCTTTGGAGACGAACCTGGTGAGGTCGTCCACATGCCCGTCGGTGTCGTCGCCCTCGATCCCGTCCCCCAGCCAAAGGACCTGGGAAACACCCAGCGCGTCGTGGAGCCGCTTCTCGATGGCTTTGCGGTCGAGCTTGGGGTTGCGGTTCGGGTTGAGCAGGCAGCTCTCGGTGGTGAGCACGCTGCCCGCCCCGTTGACCTCGATCGACCCGCCCTCCAGGACGAATTCGCTGTAGTCAAAAACCGGGAGCCCGAGCCGCTTGGCCACTTTGGGGGGCACATCGTCGTCGTCCTCAAACGGAGAGAGCTTCCACCCCCACGCATTGAACTCAAAATCCAGAACAGCCAGCTTCGGGTCGGCCTTGCGGCGGACAAAGATCGGCCCGTGGTCACGGCACCACGGCTCGTTGGTGGGAATGTGGTGGAACTCGATCCGCTCGGGCGGAGCCCCGGAGAGGAGCGCCCGAACCGTCTTCTCCTGTTCAGGGTCCCGGACATTGATTCGGAGGGTTTCCGATTCCGCGATGGCCGTGGCCATTTGGACGAAGGTGGGAATGACGCGTTCATACGAACCGGGGAAGCTGTTGCATCCGGGCTGCGGCCAGGAAATCCAAGTGGCTTCGTGCGGCTCCCACTCGGCGGGCATCGCATATCCTTGAGCGGCTGGGGTCGAGCTCATAACACCCCCAACATCCGCGCGGATGGGAGGGGAAAACAAGCGGAATCTTTTGCATTTTCCGCGAGCGAATTTCCGGCGACAAGCGGCCTTGCAAGAATTGCGAATCTGGCCATGATGGGGAGTTCGCATGTCGGATTTGCTGCGGCATTTTTTTACAGCTCTTGGTCTGGAGCACGGGAGCATGGAGCCGCACGCTGCCGCTTCCCCGGCTGCCGCCGCCCCCCTCCTCAAAACCAACCGGAGCACGACGGTCTTCTCCGGAACCGCCTCCGAGTGGTCGCACTACCTTGGCCGGGAGTGGAAAAGCCGGGTGGACGGAGTTTTTGAGATGGAGGTCCGCGTGGATGCCGCCGGGCGCACGCTCGAGTTTGCTGCGCTCAACGAGCGGTCTCAGCGCTGGGGCGACGTGCTGACGCGCGGGTTCCGGGACATGCAGGCGCGCCTGGAAAAGTTCCCGCCTGCGCTTCGGATCCTGGATAAAATGGTTTTTGAAAACCCATCGAACCACGCGACGGGCTTTCGCCTGAACTCATGTGCGGGGCTTCCCTCGTATGCCACGCGGGAGATGAAGGTGAACGACGACCTGAGTCCGGAGGCTTCCCGGATCATGGTTCGAACGGGTCTGCTGGAGGAGTTCGAGCCTGGCCCCGAGCCGGCAAAGCCAATGGAGCGACTCGGAGAGATTTGGGATGTCCTCCGCCACATTCTCCTCGAGCTCGGCCACGAAAACTACCCGCGCGACCGCTTCACCGAGCGCATTGAGCTCACGACGAAATGGGCGCTCCTCAACCTGCACGTTCTCTACAACGGGAAGAAGGATGGCCGCCTCGACCCCGGACCGACCGGCGAGGCCTTTGAAAAAATCTGTGCCCGGCGCGAGCGCATCGACCGGCGCGAGCTGATCGTCCGCGACTCGTTTTTTCGCCTGCTGGCCGACCTGTCCTTTCTTCTGCGGGAGCGGGGGATCGAGAGCCTGTGGGACACGGCGGCCGTGATTGTCCGCGACTACCTGGACTCCCGCTACCTGCGGCTCAGCATCGCGGGCCTCATGCCTTCGACCCCCGATTGGCTGGAGGCGATGCCGGTGGAATGGAAAAGCCCGAAAAAGCTGAAAACCCCGCCGCCGCAGGCCGGGCGCTACGGGATTATCGATGAAGAGGACGAGAGCGCGTGGAAGAAGATCTCCGGTCCGCTGGCCGACATCGGCTACCTCGTGATCGGCCAGCTCGGAATGGGGCAGTTCGGCCGCGTTTACGAGGCGGTCAATGTCGGGAATGCCACCATCCCCGCGCGGGTGGCCATCAAGGTGGACCGCATTCGCAAAGGGCACAAGAAGGAGGCGATCGAGGCGGCCGACACGATCATGGGAATCGCCTGCGGCCTTGCGAATTCTCCGCATGTCATCCGGGTCTTCGACGCCGGCTACCTGAAGAAGCCCCGCTCCAACTACCACATTCTCCAAATCGTCGAAGGCGACACCCTGGACCACCTCATTGGTGTGGCGGGCAGCGAGCACGCGAGTATCCTGCGCCCGAAATCCAGACGTTCCTCGCCGGCTGATGCCAATCGCGAATTTCTTAAATCCCTGAGTGGAAGCGCGGGGGAGGCCTGGCGCCGCAACCGCCAATCGCCGCCCTTCATTGCGCCGCCCGGCCTGAGCCAGATCCTCGACCTGCTGACCAGCAAGGCTCTCTGGATCGAGGAAGTTCATGACCTCGGCTATGCCGTCAATGACTTGAAAAATGGCAACGTCATGATGAGCCGCCGCGGGCAGTTCAAAGCGATCGATCTCGACTCCTACAGCCCGGTTTTTACCCACCTCGACAAGCTTCCGGATTTTTTCTTCCTCGCCGTCTCGGCCCTCCAGCTGATCGCCCGCGGCTGCGCATGGGACCAGAGTGCGCGGTCCTCGGAAATCCGCGAGCTTCTCTCCAGCCCCGGGGCCATCGAGAAGCGCCTTGGCGAGATCTGGCCTTACGGCGACCTCCGCGCTGTCAGCGGAGGGCGTGTCGAAACCAGCGAGGTCACCAGGTTCTTTGCGCGCTTCATCGACGACGCGCGCTCGGGCAAATTTGCCTCGGAGCCGGAGTCCTTCACCCAGGCGATTGACGCCCTGATTTTTCTCAAGCGGCGCCTGACGACCGAGGAGATGATCCTGCAGTAGGGCTCAACCGAACCGGCCGGTGATGTAATCCTCGGTCTGTTTTTCACCCGGCTGGGAGAAAATCTGCTGGGTTTCCGCGTATTCGATCAGCTTGCCGAGATAGAAGAAGGCGGTGCGGTCGGAGCAGCGGGTGGCCTGCTGCATGTTGTGAGTGACGATGACGATCGTGAACTCCTGCTTCAGCTCGTGGATAAGCTCCTCGACCTTGACGGTTGCGATCGGATCCAGCGCGGAGCAGGGCTCGTCCATGAGAAGAACTTTCGGGCGGTTGGCGATCGCGCGGGCGATGCAGAGCCGCTGCATCTGGCCGCCGGAGAGGCCGAGTGCGCTCTCGTGCAGGCGGTCCTTCGCCTCATCCCAGAGCGCCGCGCCGCG
>JBGSJQ010000082.1:0-6009 GCA_041741775.1 Terrimicrobiaceae bacterium
CGCAGAAGCTTCACGGAGGAATCTGTCGGGCGGTAGATCCGGATTTCCGCTCCATTCCAGAACCCCTTGCCCATCGTGGACCAGAACCCGGAGCCAGGGCTCGTTGGATTGGGCTTTTCACTGACGGGCTGACCGGACTGATCCAGCAGGAAGTCTGCTCCGCCGCCGGTCGCAATCCCGTTGTGACGGAAGACGATTGGTTCGCACGAGGCGTATTTGTTCCAGCAGTTGTTATTGAGTTCGGACCAGGGGGAAAACGATTTGAACTCGAAGTTTGTTCCGAAGTTGGCGGGCTTCTCGATGGCGACCTCATTCGTCACCCGATATTCGTCGGATGCATGGGAGGCCGTGAGGAACAGGGCGAGGGAGAGACTGGCGGTGAGGATTTTTGTTTTCATCTGGTGGGTGTGTTGTTTTTAAATTGCTTCCGGTAGGCCCCCGGGGAGGCCTCAAACTTCTTTTTAAATTCAATGCTGAGCCGCGCGGCGGTGCTGAATCCGGTGTCTTCGGCGATACACTCCAATGTCTGATTGGTATGGATGAGGAGGCTTACCGCCTTCTCCAGACGGATGCGGAGGATTTCCTCGTGAGGGGAGCGGTTCATGACCGTGCGGAATTTCCGTTCAAGCACGCGGCGTCCCATTGGAACATGCTTGAGAATATCGGGGGTTCCGATCCCTTCGCAGGCGTGCGCCCGGATATAGCGCAATGCTTCCGCAATCCGCCGGTCCGCAACGGCCAACACGTCGCTGGAACGCCTCACGGTCACGCCAAGCGGAGCGAGGAGAATGGGTTTCTCCGGGGCCTTTCCTCCGGACATTATGCGGTTGAGAATCGCCCCCGCTTCGAAGCCGATTTGCTCCCATGGCACCGCCACACTGGAAAGCGCAATCGGCAGGTCCAGACAGAACTCCGGCATATCGCCGACCCCGACGATGGCGACTTGTTCAGGCACCAGGATGCTGAGGTGCAGGCAGGAGCGCAGAACCCTCGCGGCCATCATATCCCCGCTTGCAAAAACTGCGCACGGCTTCGGCAAAGAGGAGACCCACCGGTGTAGGGATTCATCGTCCGGCTCAATGAGCGTTCCTCGGATGCGCGGGCATGGCGGGTATTCGGCTTTAGGGTCGAAAACGTTGACTGTCTTGCCGTCGAGCGAGTTGATGTAGCCGCCCAATCGGTGGTCAAGATTGGGATCTTCGCCCGGAAACCCGATGCATGCAAAATTGGAAACTCCAAGGGAGGAGAGGTGATCCGCAGCCAGACGTCCGATTGCAGAATGGTCGCAGCCAATCTGCGCGGCCCCTTCATAGTGGCGGCCCCCGTGGACATTGACGATCGGAGTTCGAAGGGTTTTTGCGCGCTTCATGAGGTCCGGGCGGCCCAGCATGCCAATCACCCCATCCGCCTTCCATGCCTTCGCATGCGAAAACCCCTCGTCATTCCGCTCGTAGGTGATCGTGTCCCAGAGCATCGGGGGGCCGGAAAACCGGGCGATGCCCGAACGCAACGCCCAGGCAAACTGGGGCACCAGCAAAGCGACACGTCGGGGAGAGATGGTTTTCATTCGGGCTGCACAGATGGCTCGCTTTGTTATCGTGGAAGATCAGATTCCGGGCAATGGCCGATCCAGTGGGACATGGCCCACATGGTGCAGCAATTACAAAAGAGAGGAGGCTTGTTAGATTTCAGACGACTCACACCCCTCTCTCGCCCCGCCCAATGGAACACCGAATGAACCGCCCGCGAACTTCGTATGGAGCCCGGCCTTTGCGTGGAAAAATGGCGTGGCTCCGAATTTCTTCCTTTAAGCTCCTCGCGATGTTTTGTGTTCTCCTTGCCCCTTCGGCCCTTCCTGCACAATCCGGTTCCGACGGAAAGGAATGGGCAAATGCCGGCGGCAAGTTCGATGCGGACAAGGTGCTCAAAGATCTTCCGCAGGGCTACCGGTTCGAGCATGCGATGGTCCCCGTGCGCGATGGGATCGGCCTGGCCACAACGGTATTTCTTCCGCCCGGTGACGGCCCGTGGCCGACGATCCTCGTCCGCACCCCCTACGAGCGCGATGGCGGAGCGAAATACTTCAAGAGCCTCTGCGCGAAAGGCAACTACGCCTGTGTGATCCAGGATCCGCGCGGCGACGGCGACTCGCAGGGCAAGCCGCTCGCGGACCCGGTCAACAGCGAAAATGAAATCGCCGACAGCTACGATACGATCGACTGGATCGCGAAACAGTCATGGAGCAACAAGCGCGTCGGCATGACCGGAGGCAGCGGGAACGGGATGGCTGCGGCGATGGCCTACCTCTGCAAGCATCCGGCCCTCGTCGTCGTCGAGCCCGCGAACTCAGCCGGCAACACCGCCCTCTACTGGGGATTTGAGAACGGGGTCCGCCGCAAGCTTTACGAATGGCTGAACCAGCGGAACCTCAAGGTCTCCGAATGGCCGAAGCCGACGATCTACAATTACGACCTGACGCACTGGAACAAACTTCTTGATGAGGCCGCGAAGGACAACAAAACCGTCTATCTCGGGTCCGACGGATGGTTCAACATCTTCGGCGACTCGGCGGTGGACTTCTTTGAAAAGTTCGGGTCGGCCGGAAAAGTCTTCATCACCGTAAACGCCTCAACGCACGGCAACCAATGCGACAAGGGCATCAAGTTCAACATGAGCGGTCCCGTCGGGGCCGCGCCTGTGCCGACATTTCTTGATGTCCTCGATGGAAAGGCAAAACCGGAAAAGTCCCAGATCATCTACGCCGTCCTCGGCGACGCCACCGACTCCTCCGCGCCCGGCAATGTCAAGAAAGCTTCTCCGGTCTGGCCTCCGGCCAATTCGCCGACACATTTCTACCTGACCCCGTCGGGCGGGCTTTCGTCCGAGCCGTCCACCGCCGATGGCACGGTCGCCTTCACCTACGATCCGGCCGATCCGGTCCCTTCGCTGGGAGGCGGATGGTCGTTCGGCAACGATCCGAACGGCGCGGTGGACCAGCGGCCGCTCTCGGACCGCAAGGACATCGTCCGCTTCGTTTCCGAGCCGCTCGAAGCCCCGCTGGAAATCGCCGGAAAAATCCGCGCCGACCTTTTCGTATCGAGCGATGCTCCCGACACGCTCTTCGTCGTGAAGCTTGTGGACATCTACCCGGACGGACAGGAAATTCTCCTGCGCGAGGCTGCGGCGATGGCCCGCTACCGCGACGGCTTCGACAAACCTGCGCCCCTCGAACCCGGCAAAACCGTCCGCCTTGCGTTCGACTGCAACAGCATCGCCGCCGTATTCAACAAAGGCCACCGCATCGGGGTCTTTATCACGAGCAGCAGCAGCCCGGCCTACGAGGTCCATCCGAATACCTACGAGCCCGCCACCTCGGCCGCCGCCATGAAGCCGGCCCGGCAGACGATCCACATGTCCCCGACCGCGCCATCATCGATCATCCTGCCGGTTGTGAAATGAACATCGCAGCCACCATCTCCGAGAGTTGCCCAATTTTCCCGCCTTGGCGACACATCATGCGGCACGCAAGAGTGGGTTCTGACGACGCAGAACCCTCCGTTGGTTTTCGATGGAGGGCAACGCGTCGTCGTTGCCCACATTTCTCCCGGGCGCCCTCAGCGCCGCGAGCACGACTTCTCCAGCCATGCGGCATATTCGTCCGCGCCGATCGCGCTTGCCGCGAGTGCCAGCGTTTTCAGGACAGCTTCCTCCTCGGGGGCTTCGAGCTGCCAGCCATTTGCGGCAAGGAACGTGTAGGCGGCCATGAAGCCGGCGCGCTTGTTTCCGTCAAAAAACGGATGGTTCTTTACAATCCCCTCCGCATAGGCCGCCGCCAACTCGAACAGGCTGGGATTCCCATAATGAAAAAGCTGGAGCGGACGATTGAGTGCCGAATCGAGCAACCCCTCGTCGCGAATACCATCCAGCCCGCCAAACCGCGCCAGCAATTCCCGCTGGATCGCAACCGCCACGTCGCGGCTGATCCAAATGGGCTCGTTCATTTGGCCAGCTCCCTCAGCGCGTTGCGATACCGGTTCATGCCATCTTCCGCGAGTGCCATGATATCCTTGAACCCCGGCCGCTCCGGCGTGATGCCGAGCGAGCCATTCGGCGCCTCGGTCAAATACAGCGTATCGCCCTCTTTAACGCGCAAGGCTTGCGCGGCCTCCTTAGGCAGAAGAATTCCGAGTGAGTTTCCGATTTTGCGAACTTTGGTTTCCATTGGCATGTATCAACAATCGTTTCAACACGCCGCACTGTCAACAAACGAATATTCTTTATAGCCGCAGATGAACCCAGAATCCCGCAGATTAAATATTTATAGACAGCATCTTATGAATACTACCCCTCCAACAATCTCGTTTTTGAGGCATGCCGCGGGCATCGCCAGTTCCTGGATCTGCGGATATCCTTTTCATCTGCGGCTAACCCTTCCGACTGCCCTCCTTGCCCTGGCTTGCACGACCTTTTCGGCCCCGCCGCTTCGTGCGCAGGAGAGCCTCCCTGTCGTCGATTTTGGCGATAATCTTTTTTGGTATAACACCGGCATTCCTCAATACCGTGCGGGCACATCAAAACTGGTGAAGGAGCAGCTCGCCGAGGGAGAATTCATTACCGGGCACCCGTTCAGCGAGACTGATCCCCTGAGCATGGTCACCGGCGACTACAACACGCGCGGCAACAACACGCGGTTCTACGGCGGGCTGAAAGTTCACTGCTGGGACAACCCGACGAATCGGAACTCCTGGACGGAAGGTGGCTGCAACGTGGACCACGAGGGCTTCGATGATCTCAATCTCATGGGCTACGCACTCGAGTCGCTCGATACCCCGGAAAAGCCCGGCAACCGCCTCAACGCGGTCGGGTTCTGGTTTTGGAAGAAGGAGGACTTCCTGAATGGCGGAGACAAATTTCCCGTGACGTTCGACGACACCAGCCGCGTTGGCGTTTACCTCTCGCGCACCTACAGGAACCGCACGTTCAAAGACTCCTATGCGGAAAAGCAGGTGGCCGTTGTGCCGAAGGACAAATGGGGCCAGTGGGAAACCCTGCACCTTGTCGTGCGCGACGGCGCGCAGTTCTACATCGCAGAGACCGCCTTCGATCCGCAACCCCAGACGCTGTTCGAGATCAGCCCGCGCAAGGTCAAGTGGGCGAAATACGATCCGAAGGCCCCGTGGGATTTTGAATTTGACGCCACGAAGGCCACCTTCGAGGACCACGAATTCCAGGACGTCACGGCTGCGGGTTGGATCATCTTCAAGAACAAGATCGAAAATGCCGCGCTTTGGCTGAAATGGTATGGGTTCGGCATGGACGCCGTCGTGAACCGTCCGTGGGAAGCCAGCGTCAACGTCCCGATGGCCAAGCTGGAGGGCCCATCCGGCAAGGACGGGATCTACATGGCCACCAGCGAAGTTACTTACGAGCAGTGGCGGAAGATCACCCGCTGGGCTTCCCGCAACCAGTTATGCCTGCACTCTCCCAACGACATCGACCGCGACGGCAACATGGGGAGCATGCTGGCAGACGATGCCGACCACTCACCGGATGAGCCCGCCACCGGCATGACATGGTATGACGCCGTCCTGTGGTGCAATGCCCTCTCCGCCTACGAGGGCCGCACCCCGTGCTACTACGAGGACGCCGCCCTCACCAAGCCGCTCCACATCGTCAAGAACATGGAATCCATCGAGGCGTCGCTCGTCCCGCCCAAGGTCTATGTGAAATGGGAGGCCGATGGCTTCCGGCTTCCCACGGCTGCGGAGTGGGCGCTTGCGTCCGGCGACGAAGCAGAGACCACTGCTGCTTCCACCGTGCCCGCCACCTCGCTCCCAGCAAATGCCAAGGGTTTCCACGGACTCGCCGGCAACGTTCGCGAATTCATCTGGGATGCTCCCGGCAACAGCGCCGAGGCCCCCGGACCCCGCACGGTCCTCGGGGGCGACTTCCGCGGACCCAACCCGCCCGCATCCGGCGGGATTCCCTCGCGCGGCCACTACGCGATCG
>JBGSJQ010000083.1:0-5859 GCA_041741775.1 Terrimicrobiaceae bacterium
TGCCGACGGTTGCACGCGGGCGACCTTTGGCCCCGGCGGCACGCATCCCGAACAAACCGCCCCCGGCCTCCACCGCTGGATGAGCGAGCCCGCCTACGGATTGCCCGCCATGCTCGACCTAGCCTGGGATCAGGCCGTCGAGATCCACCACATTCAACTGATTTTCGACTCCGGCCTGCACCGCATCCTCACCCTCTCCCACAGCGATAAACTCACCGCCCGCATGCAATGGGGCAAAGCGCAGCCGGAACTGGTTGCCGACTTCCAGATCGAAGGCCGCTGTGGTGAGTCCTGGCAAACGCTGGCCAAAGTCGAGGGCAATCCCCAGCGCCGCTGCCTAGTGGCACTCGACTCCCCCACTCGCGTAGAGGCTCTTCGCATCACAGTCCTCCGCACCCACGGGCTGGATCATGCCCGTATTTGTGAGGTGCGCGCCTACAGTTCCGACGTCCCAAATTGCCTTTAGTCGCTTGGGCTTCCTCTCATTCTTCACAATGAACGCTCACGAAGCATCACTCGACTTCCAAGCTTCGGCTCCACTGCAAATCGATACAGCTGCGGCCTCTCCGACCCTGGAAATCCCTTCTGCGGGTCTTCTCCGCTTGGAAATCACCACGCGACGCCCGCTCAAACTATGGCTGGGCAAGCACCTGCTGGTGGACGAGGACATGCTCTACAGCTTATCCCAGCGCGACGCGCATCTCGTAGTGCTCCTGCCCGTCGAGTCCGGCTCACACCCACTGGTATTTCAACAGGGCAAACGCCCGCGGCACATGTCCTGGGTGGACGACCATTGCCCTTCGCGCAACCGTGAAGCCACTCTGGAAGCGGTTGAAAGACAGTTCCCCGACCGCTTGGAAATCCGCGCCGAATGGCAGTCCGAGGCCTCCGGCCCCGCCGTCTGCCTGCGCTGGGGTCCCGCCCAACTGCACAGAAACGGGCTCCTCTGGCAGGAAGTGCTCGTCTGCGAGATCGACGGCTTTCGCTTACTCAACCGCGAGGTCGACGTCTTCGGCAACCAGTTGCTCAGTCCCAAGCTTCACCTCTCCAGCGAGGCGGCGCCTGACCAGATCATCGAAGTCGCGCCCTCACCCGTGCAAGGCGCCGGTGGACGGCGTTTCTACGTCCCTGTCGCCGGATATGGGGAGGACTTGCCCCCAGCTCGAAAAACGGGAAAAGAAACGCGTTCCGAGCCTTATCTCGAAGTGGTAAAGACGATTCCGCTCAGTGTCGAAGACCGTCTCGGGCGAGCCCGCCTTGAGATGCCGGTTTTCGAATCCACCGGCAAGGGGGCACCCCGCAGAGAATACAGCGAACTACCCTCGCCGGATGAAGCGGCGACGCTGGCCGCCGCGCCCGGAGTCCAGCTGCCCAGCGAATGGAAGGGGCTCTCCCGAATGTTTGATGGGGCCTGGCGAATGCTCTGCCGACTTTGGGAGCCGGTCACGGCTACCAGCGGCATGCCCTCTGGCTATGTCCGGACCGCCGAACAGAGCTTTGAAAATGCCCAGTTCGTCTGGGACACCAGCTTCACCTTGCTGGCCACCCGCTACGCCTGGCGAGCATTTCCGCATCTGGCATCCTTTGATGGTCTGTATTCACGTCAGCAGGACGGCGGCTACCTCCACCGCCACTGCGACGTGCGCTACAATATACCCGCACTCTTCGAACCGGACTTCAGCCCCAATCCTCCGCTCATGGCCGTAGTCGAGCTGGAAGTGGCTCGCATCACCGGCGATACCGCACGCCTCGCGGTGGTCTATCCGCTGCTGGTGGAGCAATTCCTCTGGCTTCAAAACAACCGCTGCCTGCCGGACGGCACTTACTGGACGACAGGGCTGGCCAACGGTCTCGACAACAGCCCTTCACTCGGCATGGGCTACCCCTGTCTGACCGCGCAGATGTGCCACTTCGCGGAAAGCCTCGCGGGGATCGCGGAAGTTCTGCATCGCCGGGATGACGCACAAAAATGGAGCATTGAAAAGGAAACCATTGCTCAAGCGCTGAACACCCACCTGTGGAACCCCGAGCAGGAAATCTACAGCACCTCACTGGAGGGCGGCGGGCACAACCCCAACAAAGTCGTGACCGCCTTCTGGCCTCTCTGGGCGGGTTGTGTGCCCGAAGAGCGCAAGGCTGCGCTGGAGGAGCATGCGCTCGACACGGCGAGCTTCAACCGGCACCACCCGATGCCCAGCCTCGCCGCCGATTCGCCCCAGTATGAACCGGGTGGCAATTACTGGCGCGGCTCCGTCTGGACGCCCACCAGCTACGCCGCAATCAAAGGACTTTGGCGCGCGGATGCCCGGCAAACCGCGCGTGAACTGGCTCTGCGCCATCTGAAGTGTATGGGCGAGGTCTTTGCCGAGACCGGCGTGCTCTGGGAGAACTATTGCCCGGAAAAAACCGAGCCCGGCAGCGTGAGTCACCGGAACTATTCCTGGACTGCGGTCAGCCCCATTGCGCTCCTACTGGAGGTCATCCTCGGACTCGAGCCGGATGCCATCCAACGCCGCCTGGTCTGGAAGCCCTGGCCGGGGAAGAACTACGGTGTCACCCGCTACCCGCTCGGCCCCAGCACACTTTCGCTGAGCATCGCATTTGAGGATTCGGGCAAAGCTAAAATCCAAATCAATACTGACCTCGCCTTCACGCTCACCATCGACCTCGGCGCGGATCGTCGACACGAATGGCACGTTCCCGCAGGATTCACCACCCACGAGATGTGAACCTTCCCGAATGTTTGTCTCGAAAAGACATCGATCACTCGGCTCCTACCACCCATTTTAAGTTATGCACCTCTACGTCGCTCCTTTTGGCCAACGCTCCTGGAATGGTCTCTCCCCGGAGACCATTGCCGACGGGCGGGACGGCCCGCTTCCTTCGATCCCGCAAGCTCTCGAGCAAGTCCGCCGTCTGCGCGAGCAGAATCTGCTCTGCGGCCACGCCACCATCCATGTGCGCGGCGGTCGTTATGCGCTGCTTGAGCCGATCTCCATCGATCCCGAGCGGGACGATGTCACGATCTGCCCCTACCGCGACGAGGTGCCCGTCATCGACGGATCATTCACCATCGCCGATGTTACGATGCGCAGGATCAACGATCGTCAGGTCTGGGCGGCCGACGTCTCACGCTACGCAGATGTGCTCACGAGCCCGCGCAGCCTCACGGTGAACGATGAGCCACGGCCGCGTAGCCGCTATCCGAAAAAGGGTTGGCTGGAGATGGAAGACGTGCCGGACGTGGCCGAGCCCTTTGAATTGTTTGACGGCAGCCGGCGTTTCGTCGCCGCGGAGGGCGACTTCAATCCAGACTGGCGCAACCCGGGACAGATCGATGCCGTCGTCAACCACCTCTGGGTCGAAGAGCGCATGCCAGTCGCCTCCTTCGAGCCCGCCACGCGCCTGGTCACCAGCACCCACCACAGCATCTTCACCCTGCGCAACATGAGCTGGATGGGCACGACGCCCTGCGCGCGCTACTACCTCGAAAACGTCTTTGAGGCCATGAGCGAGCCAGGCGAATGGTATTTTGATACCGCTGAAGCCCTGCTCTATTATCTGCCCAAGCCGGGCGAGACGCCGGAGAACTGCACCCTTCGCCTGCCTCACCTCACCCAGCTCCTGCGCGTGCACGGGGATAATCGCCGCGAGGTGAGCAATGTGCATGTTTGCGGCCTGCACTTCGTCAATACAGATTTCGCCCCGAGCGAGGGCTGGGGACGCTGGTGGGACCCCCAGACCGAGTCGTCCACTTGGCGCGAGAAGCAATCCTTCCGTCACTTCAACGACACGGTGCATGAGCTATTCCGCCATACTCCTTGGCCGCGAAATGTCCGCCTCGCCGCGACCCCGCAGATCGCGCACGATCTGCCGGGCGCACTCAGTTTTCAACAGGCGCGGGACTGCTCGCTGACCGGGTGTCAATTGCGCGCCCTCGGCTTCTACGGCGTGGACGTGCGCTTCGGTTGCTCGCGGCTGCATTTTAAAGACAACCTGCTGCAGCAGTTGGGCGCAGGTGGCTTCAAAATCGACGGCGCCGACTCCCGCGGCCCAGAGAGCGAACGCACCCACCACATCGCTCTGGCGGACAACCGCATCCTTCGTTGCGGTCGCATCTATTCCAGCTCTGCCGGCATCGCCATCCTTCACAGCGGACGCAACCGGATCGAGCACAACGAGATCGCCGAGCAGCCCTACACCGCGATCTCCGTCGGCTGGCAGTGGAACTACGATGAAAACATCGCCCGCGAAAATCTTATTCTCCACAACCACATTCACGACATCGGCCTCGGCGTCATGTCCGACCTCGGGGGCATCTACACCCTGGGCTGCCAGTTCGGCACGGTGATCAAGGGCAACGTCATCCACGACGTGAAAAGCAGTCACTACGGCGGCAATGGCATCTACCTCGACGAGGGCAGCGCGGGCATCCGGGTCGAGGGCAATGTCGTCCTCCGCGTCAACGGCGATACCCTCTCCGAACACTGGGGGCGGCAAAACATCTATCTTCACAACCTGCTGGCACTCGGTCAGCGCCCGCCGTTGCAATTTAGCCGCGAGGAAGGCCACGGGCTCATCGCCCAACCGCTACGCGGTGCCTTGTTCCTGCGCAACGTCGTCTTCTGCCAGGGAACCAGTGCCTGGATCGACAGCCAAACCTATCTGCAGACGGGCTTGCTGGAGTCCGACCTCAACCTCTATTGGGACGCCGAACAAGGCACCGACCTAACCGTCTGGCACAGCAAACCCTGGCCGGGCGTGGAGGGCGAAGAGGCTGAATTGAGCCTGCCCGAACTCCGGCAACACGGCCTCGAACTGAATAGCCGCGTCGCCGACCCACTGTTCAAAGACCTCGATTCGCTCGACTGGTCGGTGCCCGAAAACTCGCCGCTGCACGCCCTGGGCATTCGTCTGCCCGAGCTAGGCAAAGCGGGTCCTCGCTCACCGGAGAACCGTCAGCTCGAAGTCCACACCACCTACCGTAAAAGCGCCACCACCACCTTCGGCGATGGCTAACCCTCGATCAATCAACATGGAAACTGTATCCCAATTCGGCCGCTTCATCGAAGACGGCGCTTGCTTCGAAGCACATACAACGCCCCATCGCCGATGGATGAATGTGCATCACAACGACTACGGCACCCGTCCGGAGGACCTGGAATTTTTCGCGCTGACTTCTCAATACGGAGACGGCCCGATTCATTACCGTGATCCGGCGGGAACCCATGTTCAACTCACCGGCCACGAGGCCGCCGCGCTCTACATCCGCGACGACGAGACCAACGAGGCCTTTTGCCCCGCCGGTGCCCCGCTCCCCACGCCCGTCGAGGATCTGCGTGTGCGCTACCGCGCCGAGAGCACCGAAATCGCCTCCTGCGCCCTCGGCCTCGCCGTCACCCAGCGCATCTTCGTCCCCCGTCGCGAACCCGTCCAAATCTGGACGCTTGAACTGCAAAACCTCACCGACCGACCGCGCACGCTCTCCGTCTTCGCTGTCGCCAAATTCGACCTCGCCGGCCACATCATCGACATCCACCCCGAGTGCGGCGGTGTATTTGCCTGGCACTACAACAGTAAGGAGCCCGACCTGCTGCGCCGCGGCTTTCTCTGCGTGCAACAAGCGGAATCCTTCGTCGCTGCCACCGGCCACCGGGAGGATATTTTCACCCCCGCACTTTCCTTCGCCGCACCGCGCCTCGTCTCCGGCCACGATCTCTCCAATCGCAAAGCTCAGAGCTTTCACGCCACCGCCGCCGTCCAGGCCCGCATTCACATCGCCCCCGGTGCCACCGCCCGCGTGGATTTTCTGCTCGGACACGCGCCTACGCCCGAGGCCGTCGCCGCCCTCCGCGCCAC
>JBGSJQ010000084.1:0-4257 GCA_041741775.1 Terrimicrobiaceae bacterium
CCTCCTCGCCAGCGTCACCCAAACCCACGCCGCGCTCGCCCAGCGCACCGGTGCCGCCATTGTGCCGGTCGAGTGCCGCCCCGGCCCCTCAGGAACCTACCGCATCATCCACCATGCCCCGATCGAGTGCCCTCCCGGCACCGACACGCGGGAGCTCGTCCAGAAATGCTGGGACGCCCTCGAACCCGGTGTTCACGCCCACCCCGAATGCTGGCTCTGGGCCTACAAGCACTGGCGTTTCAAACCGGCCGGCGCCTCCTTGCGCTACCCGTTCTACGCAAACGAGTCGAAGCGCTTCGAAAAGCTCATCCGCAGCTGATCCCCTCAGATTCCGTCTCCTCTACGTGGTGAGGCCTTCTGCCAATGGAGCCAATTCAGAGTCCATCAACTTTTGACTCTCAACCTTCAACCAGAGGTAAGCCTCAGGCGAAGGGAACCAGTTCGCCGGCATCGCGGCGGGCAGCCAATATGGCGGCCACGATCGCGTCCACCCTCACCGGCTTGCTCACATAGTCATCCATCCCGGCGCGGATGCACTTCTCCCGGTCCCCGGGCAGCGAGAACGCCGTGCAGGCGATGACGTGCAGGTGCCCGCCACCCTCCCGCTCCTCCCGTTCGCGGATCTTTCCCACCGTCTCGTAGCCATCCATGTCGGGCATCTGGATGTCCATGAAAACCAGATCATACTTCGTCTTCGCCGTCAGATCCAGGCAGAGCCGCCCGCTGGACGCGGAGTCCGCTTCGATGCCCACCATGAGCAGAATCCTCAGCAAAACTTTCTGGTTCACCGTGTTGTCATCCACAACGAGCACGCGAAGCCCCTGCCCGGTAAAGTCGCGCCGCTCCGCAGGCTGCTCCTCAAGAGGAGGCCAGGAATTGGCGGGCTCCCTCGCGTCATTTTGCGGGTGGCCGACCGGAACGGAGATTGTGAAGAGGCTCCCGATCCCGGGCTCGCTCCGCACCGCAATGGTGCCCCCCATCGCCGCAAGCACCTTTTGCGAGACGGCCAGCCCGATCCCAGCCCCGCCGTAGCCACGCGAATTGCTGCCGTCCGCCGTCCCAAAGGCATGAAAAAGCCGGGGAAGCATCTCTTCCGCGATGCCCACCCCCGTATCCTGCACAAGAAATTCCACCATGCCCTCCGCCCCGGGCTTGACCGAGAGTCGCACAAACCCGCGCTCCGTGAATTTGATCCCGTTGGAAACAACGTTGTGAAGCACCTGGCGCAAGCGCCCCGGATCAACCTCAATGAACGCGGGCGTGTCCAGCTCGACATCCAAATCGAGATCGATCATCCGGGCTTGCGCCTCCGGCGTCTGGGTCGCCACGATCTCCCTTGCGATGGAAGCCACATGGACGGCCTCCACGTTCAGCTCGATCCGTCCGGCCGCCACGTTGCTGTAATCCAGCAGATCATGGAGCAACAGAAGCAGGCTGTTGCCGCTGCTGCGGATCAGATCCAGATACTCGCTCTGCTCCTCGTTGAGCGGCGTGCTCTCCAAAATGGAAATGAAACCAAGGATGCTGGTCAGCGGCGTGCGCGTCTCGTGGCTCATCACCGTCAGGAACTCGCCCTTGGCACGGTTCGCCGACTCGGCGGCCTCCTTCGCCTCCCTGAGCTTGTTCTCGTAGTCTCGCCGCAGCGTGATGTCGTGACCCGCCGCCTGGATCTCCGTGACGTTCCGGTCATCATCCACCAGGGCCCGCTGGTTCCACTGAAGCCAGCACTCGGAGCCATCCTCCAGCACCACCTGGAAGTCGCGCGTGTTCGAACGCTGCGTGTCCGTGGGCAGTTCGGAGAGAATGCTCTGCCCGCCAAGCGATCCGGGAGTGAAAAAATCCCCCAGGTTCTTTCCCACCACCCCGCGAAGGTGCCGGTTAAAAAACTTGGCAAAGGCCTCATTGGCCAGGGTGATTTCGCCGTCCGGCTTGAAGCGGACGATCAGCTCCCTCTGGGTTTCCACGACGGCGCGGTAGAGTAGCTGCGAATTCCTCAGCCGGTCCACCATCCCCTTCGTCACCCGCGCCAGCGTCGAAATCTCGTCCGTCCCCAAGACAAAACTCTGCGGCAGATCATCCATGCTGTTGATGTCCGCCCTCCTCGCACTGCTCGTCAGCCGCCGGATCCTCCCGGTCACCAAAATCTCCACAAGAAACGTCCCCACAATCACCGTCAGCACCGCCACCGCCGCCGAAAGCCCCAGAAAAAACCGCAGGTTCGCCGAACCGTCCAGATACGAATGCCGCGCCTCGGAAACCTTCAAAATCAAGATTGGCTCGCCCGCCGCATCCCGCACCAGCGAGTAGGCGTCGATGTTATTTTCGCCGGCCGCTGGCGGCGGAACCACCGACATCTGGTCTTCCGTCGATCGCCCGCGGAACAGGTCCATGACCGGACCGCTCGCCGGCAGGATGCTCAAGTCCGACAGCAGCGAATTCCGCAAATACTGCTCGTATTCCCCGCCAACAAAAATCCCCGCCACCGCCGATGTCCCCTCGTCGTTCCGCGCCACCGCATACATCATCGGCCCCAGGCTCGTCATCACCACCCCGGACCCCTTCGATGCCTCCAGCGACCCCTTCAGCAGATCCGCAAAAGTCGCCTCATCGGTCGAGGTCAGCCGCGCCTCGCCTCCCGGCGTCCGCCTCAAAATCGTCTTCTCCACCCGCCCCGCCGCGCTCACGACCACCAGCGCATTCATGTCAAACTCGTTCAGAAACTCCGCGCCGGACCGGTCGAAATCCCCCCCCTGGCTGTCTCTCAACCAAAGGCTCACCGCCGCCATCATCTGGCGCTGCCGGTCCCTCAACCCCTCGTTCACCCGACCCAATGTCCGACCCACCCGCAGCGCATCCAACTGGTCAAACCTCACCAAAAACACTTTGGTCGCCAGATAGGCCGTGGATCCCCACAGAACCAACGCCGCACCAGCCAAACAGATGAATATTTTAAAGCGAACAGACATGGATCTCAGAGCGTTACCAAACCCCACAGAAATTGCAGCAACTTCCGTCCCCTTGGCCATTTAAGATGGCTGATTATTGCCCGCTATGCAACTGGTTAGTGTCGCAAGAATCCGAATTGCAACCGGCGGCGGAAGCGGCGA
The DNA here is from genome assembly GCA_041741775.1 of Terrimicrobiaceae bacterium. Classification (GTDB taxonomy): domain Bacteria; phylum Verrucomicrobiota; class Verrucomicrobiia; order Chthoniobacterales; family Terrimicrobiaceae; genus QYQL01. The sequence goes on from JBGSJQ010000084.1 coordinate 3,108, forward strand.
CGTTTGGCCATGATGGATGATGTGACGACATGTGCCCGGCCGCACGGGAGGGTTGTGATGCGTCAGGAGTGGAAAAATCTCCTGTTTTTGCATTGGGATTGGGAGCCGCGCGACGTCCAGCGCACCCTTCCGGAGGGACTCACCGTGGACACATGGAATGGGCGGGCATACATCGGATTTGTTCCGTTTTTTATGCGGAGGGTTCGGCCGGCCGGGTTTCCTGCCATGCCGTGGCTCTCCGACTTTCTGGAATTGAATGTGCGCACCTACGTGAAGGACCGCCAGGGCCGCCCGGGGGTTTGGTTTTATTCCCTCGATTGCAATCAGCCTGTTGCCGTGCAGATCGCGCGGAAGGTTTTTCATCTGCCGTATTTCCATGCGGACATGTGGGCGGAGGAAACCCAGGGAGGCCTGGACTATTCGTGCCGGCGGAGAGGCCGTGAGGAGGCCCGCTTTCAATACCGATGGGAGGGCGTTGCGGCCCGTGCCGGAAAAGGGACGATGGAAGAATTTTTGGTCGAACGCTACCGGCTCTTTGCAAAAACTCCGCGCGGACTCCTCACCGGAGAGGTCTGGCACAAACCCTATGGCCTGATGACGGCCGGGGTTGACGGAGAGGTGGCCCCTCCTCTCGCTCTGGCTGGATTTCATCCCGCAGGTCGGCCGCCCAGCCACGCCGTTTTTTCAGAGGGTGTCGATGTGCAGATTTTTTCGCCCTCGCTCGTTATTGAATCATGACGCGGACGACACGGAGGTCGTCCCTCCATCGCTGGTGCGCCTCTCGCCTGGAGGGACCTGCTCTGTCGGGTCCGACGATTTCCTCTCATGACACGGACGACACGGAGGTCGTCCCTCCATCGCTGGTGCGTCTCTTGCCTGGAGGGACCTGCTCCGTCGGGTCCGGTGATTTCCTCTCATGACGCGGACGACACGGAGGTCGTCCATTCATCGCTGGTGCGCCTCTCGCCTGGAGGGACCTGCTCTGTCGGGTCCGACGATTCCCTCTCATGACACGGACGACACGGAGGTCGTCCCTCCATCGCTGGTGCGCCTCTCGCCTGGAGGGACCGGCTCTGTCGGGTCCGATGATTTCCTCTCATGACGCGGACGACACGGAGGACGTCCCTCCATCGCTGGTGCGTCTCTTGCT
>JBGSJQ010000085.1:0-2932 GCA_041741775.1 Terrimicrobiaceae bacterium
GCCGCCGCCGAGGCCTCGGGCAGCCCGAAAGTCACGGTCAACGACTTCATCCTCCTCGCCACGGCCCGCGCCGCGGCCCTTCACCCGAAGGTCAATGCCGCCTTTGCCGGCGACGCCGTCGTCGAATACGCCACGGTCAACCTCTCGGTCGCCATCGCGGTCGAGGACGGCCTCATCACCCCGGTCCTCCGCGACGCGCAGAAGCTCTCGCTCCGCGAAATCAGCGCCGCCGTCAAGGACCTCGCCACCCGCGCTCGCAATAAAAAACTCCGGCCGGACGAATACCAGGGCGGCACGATCACCGTCTCCAACCTCGGAGCCTTCGGCGTCGAAACCTTCTACGCCATCATCAATCCCCCGCAGGCCGCCATCCTGGCCGTCGGAACGATCGTCAAAAAGCCGGTCGTCAACGCCCAGAACCAGGTTGTAGCCGGGCAGCGGATGTCGCTCGGCCTCAGCGGCGACCACCGGGTTGTGGATGGCGCGGCGGGCGCGGAATTCCTCGCCACCCTCAAGAAGAGCCTGGAATCCCCTGCCACGCTCCTGTTCTGAAGGTTTTTAAATAACTTCGCGGAGCTGGATCGAATCGAAGCGCTCGTTTCCGGCCATCACGTCGCTCAGAATCACGAGCTTGTCGCCCTTTTCGATCAGGCCGCGGCGCTCAAGCTCAACTTCCGCATCGGCGATCGTGTGCTCCGGATTGATGCCGAAAGACATCTGAATGGCGTGCGTATTCCAGTGGATCGCCAGGCGGCGCACCACTTCAGCTGAGGGAGAGAAGGCAAAGATTGGCGCGGTCTCGGGGCGCAGGTGGCTGGCATGGGCCGCCATGTAGCCCCGGCGGGTGAAGACGACAATCTTGGCGTTGGGAAATGAGTTGGCAAGCGTCACTGCCGAATGGACGGTTTTCAACCTCGTGGTATCCACTACAGCCTCTTTGGCGTAGCCGGCCCCTCCGCTCAGGGCAATCCGCCGCGCGACCCGGTCAAGGATTTTAACGCACTCGACAGGATACTTGCCGACCGTTGTCTCGCCGCTGAGCATGATGGCATCCGCCTGCTCAAAGACAGCGTTGGCCACATCGGTGATCTCCGCACGCGTCGGAAGCGGATTCTCGATCATGCTCTCAAGCATGTGTGTCGCCACGATCACAGGACGTCCCAACTGCACGCACTTCTTGATGATCCGCCGCTGGATGATCGGGAGGTCTTCCATCGCGCACTCGATGCCCAGATCGCCGCGGGCGATCATCACGGCGTCCGAGGCCCGGATGATGTCGTTCACATATTTCACGGCGTTCTGGTCTTCGATTTTAGCGACCGTATGCGCCTGGCTTCCGTGCTCCCGAAGCACCCTCTTCAGCTCCAGGATGTCTGCCGCCTCGCGGCAGAAGCTCAGAGCCACGAAGTCCACCCCGACGTCGGCCCCCAGCTCGACATCGGCAAGATCCTTTTCGGTGAGCGGCGGCAGGTTCACCTTGACCCCGGGCAGGTTGATGTGTCGCCTCGAACCGAGCGTGCCGGCCGTCAGGACCTCGCAGCGGATCCGGTTGGCATTCTTCTTCAACACCTTCATGTGCATCACGCCGTTATCCACCAGCACGGTGTCCCCGACGGAAATGTCATCCACGAGCCCGTCGTAGTTCACGTCCGTCGAAAACTGCTCCTCGCTGCGCGACCCGCGCACCGTAAATTCAAAAATGTCCCCCGGCTTCAGGTTCAGCTTGCTTTTGAGGTCCCCCGTCCGGATCGCCGGCCCCTGGGTGTCCATCAGGATCGCCGTCACCGCATTCATCTCAGCAGAAATTTTCCGGATCCGATTTACCACCTCGCGCACCCAATCGTGGGTGGCATGGCTCATGTTCAGCCGGAAAATATCCGCGCCCGCCGAAATCAAATCCCTCAGTCTTTCCGGCGATTCCGTCGCCGGCCCCAGCGTGCAGATGATTTTCGTCTTTCGCATGGGTTCCAGAAACGAGGAAGCGCCCGAAATTGCAAGCCCTCAAAGACCGAGGTCGTCAAATCGATTGACCCGGAACTTTTTTGGGCTGCCCGCCGGGATTTTTACAGGAGCGGGCTTGGAGCCACCCGCCTTGCGGAGCTCGGCCTCATCGCTCGGCGGAGACGTGCGGCTCCCGAGGGAATACGTGTTGATCTTGATCATCGCGCTGCGCCCGCCGCCGGGAAGTTTGCGCCGCGTCTCGATGAAGGTCCCCGGCCGGTAGTAGTTCACAAGATCCCTTGGAAAGGCGGAGCGGTTGATCCCGATGTGAAGGTTTTTCCTGATCTCGAAATGGAGGTGGGCCACATACATGCCGCGGTTGGTTCCGATCGTGCCCACCTGCTGCCCCCGACTCACCTGCTGCCCCTCGCGGACAAGGATCCGGTCGAGATGGGCATACATCGAATCCACTGTGGAAAGCCGCCCGTTGTCCATGAAGACGTGGCGGACGAGGACGACATTCCCCCACCCCATCCGTGCATCCCGGGCGAAGGTCACGTAGCCATTTCCGATGGCATACACCGGGGCTCCGAGGTCGCTATTGCCGCCTCCCAAGCCATTCCAGTCCTCGCCGGGATGATACGAGGCAAACCCGCGTGACTTGTAATATCCGTCCGCATCCGGCTTCCCAACCGGTTGGTCGAAACCGTCCGCAACCCGCGTCCGCACCTGATCCGCCTTCGGAGCCGCCACAAGACCGGCCACGAGGCAGAAAAGCGCAATCCAGAAAAACCAGCGTCGCATGGGTCTGTCAGGATAACCCGCAAATTCCCGCGAGGCAACCCCCGCGGGGTGCAGGACAAAAATCTTCAGTCATGCGGCGAGAGGGAGCGTGTCGTTCCCTGCGGCGCGTGAGTTGAGGCGGTATTTCCAGAACGAGTCCATCCTGCGGCTGGCATGGATGCAACGGAAGGCGAGGACTTTGTCTGCG
>JBGSJQ010000086.1:0-18791 GCA_041741775.1 Terrimicrobiaceae bacterium
TCTTCCTGCCGGGCAGGATGACATCCTGCATGATCGTCGAGCCGTATCCATGGAGCATGGTCGCCTGCGAGGCCAGGAGGCCGAAAAGTCCGATGGCGCAGAAGCAACCCTTGATGCCGGGGGCGAGCAGCAGGCCCAGGGTCATGGGCTGCCTTGCGCGTATTTTGGTGGTTTGGCCGCCTGTTTCCATGTCGTCGAGATGACCAAATCGTCGATTTCCAGTTGGGAATTGGAAGGGATGCCAATCCAGAAACAGGAAAACGGATCTTTGCGGTGGCCTTGGGATTCGGCTATCAAGCCTGTCTCCTCGGAGAGCTTCCCAGGCTCTCCCGCCCAGAGCATGCTGCCGCCGCCAAACGTATACCCGACAACAACGCGGACGGGTTGATTCAGGGGGAACGTCCGGCTTCCCTCAACCATCACACCGTCCGAATCAATCCCCAGCGCCACCCCGCCTTCCTTCATCCACATGGACAGGCGGGCGCGCGTTACGCCCTCCCCACGCTTGTCAGAGGTCGAGAAGGAGAGGAACCGCCCCGATTCCGGGTCGTCGTTGGCCTGCGCCGGAATAATTGTCGCCCCATAATAAACCGTAGCGCTCTGCGCCGGCGACAACCGGTCAAGAAAGGCATAAATCTCTTCCCTCGGCTTCTGCCGGGTGTCCGTGAGCACAAGGGATTTTTTGTCGCCACTGCCTCCGAGGAAAATGCGCGCAGCCGGCTGCTCAACGGCGGATTTCCATGGAACCCCTGGTCGCCCCTCTGGGGCATCACCGGCAAGCGGAGCCATGTCCGGCAGGTCATAAGAAAAGGAATCCGAAAAAATCAGCTCGGCGGGAAGCGGTCCTACCGGAATCAGTGAAGCGAGTGCGACAAGCAGGAGGAGTCTGTTGATCATGGCAGCAAGGATATTCGATCCGGCTGCGTCCGCAATCGCCTGTTGGCTGATTCAGTTAATCGGCATGATTAACTGGTTTGGCTTGTGTTTCCTTCCCTGCGGCGGCTGCATGCCGGATAACAGCCGGACCGGGATGATCCTCCCGGCAGCCGGGGATCCCATACGCGAGCCGTTTCCCCGATTCGATTTTTCCGATATGAATGTGCGTCTAACTCCAACAATCTCTTTCCTCCTCGTCGCAACGATTCTTCCGGCTTTGGCCATCGGGGTCCGCAATGGAGGTATGGATAACCCATCCTTCTTCCGCGCCCTTGACTTGGGAAAGCCCGGGCTTGAAGCGGTCCGCCAGGCGGTGGAGGTCTCAGACTGGACCGCCGCTTCGGCCAGGTATCTGGACTACCGGCGCAGCCTGCCGACGGAGGGATGGGCACCGCGAGCACCCGGTCGGGCCTCGGATGCACAACCCCTCCTGCGCGGCACAGTGAAAAACTGGGCGGCACCCGCCAAAGCCATTCAAATGCGGGACCCCCACAACTTTGACTGGCAGGCCAATCCGCTGTCCCCGTCCGATCCCGCCTATTCCCGCGAGGTGCAGTTGGCGACCGCCCGCACCCAGTTCTGGGGCGACCTTGCCGCAGCCTATCGCGAGACCGGAGAAGACAAGTACGCCCTCTTTTGGGCGGAGAATTTCACGGACTTTGTGGAGGACAATCCCGTTGTGATCGAAGCGGGCCCGGAAGACGGGGTTGCTTGGAGGGCGCTGGAAACCGGTATTCGCATGTCGGGCAGCTGGCCGGATGCCTACCTCACCTTCCTGAATTGGCCGGGCCTGACGCCTGAGCTTCACACACGTTTTGCCAAGTCGGTGTATGAGCACGGGCTGCGCCTCGCCTTTACCGCCAAGAATTTTCCGGAACGCGGAGGCAACCACATCATCTCGGAGGATGCCGGGCTGATGGCGGCCGGGACCCTTTTTCCGGAATTCCAGCCATCGGCGGAATGGCGGCGTGCCGCCCTCACGCGACTCTCTTCCGAGCTTGTGCGCCAGGTCTACCCCGATGGGTTCCAGGCCGAACTTTCGCCACTCTATCATGCGGGAGTCTTGGAAGATTTTCTTCTTGTTCGCGGGTATGCCGCACTGTCGGGCGACCCCATTCCCAGCGACATGGATTCCCGTCTCTTGGAAATGTTCCGCGTGCTGGGATTTTTGCAGGATGGAAGCGGGACGGTTCCGGCGCTGAACGACTCACCCGCCTTCAATGCGAGGGAGTTAGCCCGCCGGGGGCTCGAATTTTTTGACGATCCGCTCCTGCGGTTCACGGCAACCGGTGGGAAGGTTGCTGAGCTTCCTGCCCCCTCAAAGCTTCTGGAGTGGTCAGGCTTGGCGGTGATGCGGGATGGCTGGGGGCCTGAAAGTGTGATGGGGCTCTTTTATGCGGGGCCGGTCCCTGTGGGCCACTGGCACCAGGACAAACTGCAATTCCTTCTCTGGGCCCACGGGCGCCCCCTCCTCGTTGACCCCGGCAAGATGAGCTACGACCAATCTCCCCTCCGAAGGTATTCCATCGGCACGGAGTCCCACAATACCCTCACCGTCGATGGCAAATGGCAATTCCGGGACGCCACCGAGGGCAGGCGACGGGCTGAATCGCCGGCCGCCATGGCCTGGCTCGGCTCCGGGTGGTTGGATTTTTCATCGGGCCAATACGACGAGGGCTACTGGGATTGCCCGTATGTCGCCAAAGCCTACCGGCCGTTTGAGAAGACCGGCCCAGTGCTGAAAGGGGTCTCCCACCAAAGAAGCGTCTTCTTTCTCAAACCCGTCGGGTTTCTCATTTTGGATTTTGTATCGGGAACGGGATCCCATCGGTGCGATGTCCGATTCAATATTGATGCAGAGCATCTCGAAGTGGATCCCGCCAGCCGCGCAGTTTTCGCTGGCTTTCCCGGAGGAGTGCGTTTGAAAATCCTGCCGGTCGGCCGCTGCCTGCCCGAGGTGGCCACCGTGCGTGGCCAGAAGGATCCTCCCGCCGGATGGGTCTTTGAAAAGAGTGGCCCCCGCCCGGTTTTCCAACTCGTCCAGACACAAACGTCGGGTCTCCCCCAACAGTTTGCCAATTGGCTTGAGCCATCTTCCGGATCAAATCCGGCAGCCGTCGAAGTCTCCCGGCTGGACGGGGAGAACGACCACTCCGCTTTCAGTATCCGCACAAAGCAGGAAGAATGGCTTGTGCTGGCGGCACCCGCCGGAACGCTCGCCCCCCTGCGGGGAGAATCCGGGGGATACGCATGGGAAGCCGAGGCCGAAGCCGTGGTCGTCCACGGCAATGGCGCGGGCGTGAGCACGGCCTTCTACGGAATATCTTTCGAGGCCACCCCTCTCGCCTTCCGCTCGCAAACCCCCTGCGCCCTTGAGATTCAGGGACTCCCGGGTGGCATCACAATCACCAACGCCGGCATCCACCCGGCAACCCTCACAATGACAAGGCCCGAGCCGGGCGAAATACACATCGAGCCAGGTCGGCAAATTGCCATCGCCGCCACTCACGGGGTGCCATCGCCGGCCCCCTCAACGACTCCGCCTTCCACCCCGGCGTCGCCCGCGACCCCAGGCGGCCTTTGGGAAAGGCTGATGAGTCTCTTCCAATAATTGGCCGACAACCTTCCGCGTGTATCAGGCCTGCCGCTCCTCCGCCATGATTCCGGGCGCGCTGTCCTCGCCGGAACGGCCTTTGCCCCTTTGATCCGGGCACGAAGATTCGATCCCGTCGGCGGAGAGAAAATGTCCGAACAACTCTGCGGCCGCAGCAGCGGCGAGTTTGGGTTGGCGGAATTCATTGAGGAGGCCTTTGTTGTTACATCCGCGCGGGCGCCGGATGGCTCTCCCGCCGGCATAGGTCTGCACATCCGCAAAGTGCCAGAGAGCAAGTCCTGAAATCTCCGGACAGCCCGCAAGAGCGCGATCCACCTCCCGAACATAGGCCGCCTGAAAATCCTCACTGTAAAACGGGGCGGAGGAATCACGCACCCCGTAGAGACCCTCGGCCCCGATCTCGCTGATGAGAACCGGCTTGTCCCTCAAGTCCTCCCGGCTTTCCGCAAAATCCACGAGCGAACGCAGGGCCGGCGCGATATGCCGGAGGGTGTCCCCATCGTCCTCCTCGCAGCCATACCAACCCGGATACGTGTTGAAGCAAAGCACATCCGCCATGGGAAGAAAGAGATCCGCTTCCCCTTTGCATGTCGCATAGGTCACCGGGCGCGATGGGTCAAGGAGCCGGACAATTTCAAAGGACTCCTCCAAAATTTCCCTTGCGGCGGCGATGTCGGTCGAGGCCTCGTTGAGAAAACCCCACAGAATCACCGCGGGGTGGTTGATGTGATTGAGAACCATCTCGGCGAGACCCTTGCGGTGGGCAGCCCGGTAAGCATGGCTGGCGAAATGCTCCGCGGCCTGCTGCCAGCCCAGCATTTCCTCCCAAACCAAGAATCCGAGTTCGTCGCAGAGGTCGAGAAATTGCTCCTTTTGCGGGTAGTGGGAGCCGCGAATAAAATTTGCCCCCATTTTTTTTAGGATCATCAAGTCCGCCAGCATGACGCCGGGTGGAACCGCAGATCCAAACTCCGGGTGGAGTTCGTGGCGGTTGACCCCGGCCAGTCGGAGTGGTTCGTCATTCAATAATATTTGGCGGTTTCCGATCTGGACCGTTCGTAGCCCGATCCGCACTTGTAGGTCGTCGCCGGATTCCGGGAAAGCCAGGCGCACAAGATGCAGGTGAGGCGATTGGGGGGACCACACTTTTGGGTTGGGAATCCGCAGCGGAATGCTCGCGCGCCCGCCCCAGAATTCCAAATCCATCCGCCGCACGGGTTCCCCGTCCACAAATACCTCGGCCGCCATCTGTCGGTCCGCAGCACTGTTCAGCTCGGCCTGCACGACGACCGAGCCTTGAAGCGGGGTCCCGATGTCCACGCGCAGGGATTTGATCCACACCTCGCCGGTATGGTGAAGACTCACGCTTCCCAGGATTCCGCCATACTGTCGAAAATCGTAATACGGGGCATGTAGCGGAGTCCGTCTCTCATCGAAGCGGTTGTCGGCCAATACCACAATCTCGCGTTGCCTCGAATCCGAAACCGGAATTTCTGCTAGGAACGGCAGAAAGCTGCAGCGGCTGCCCGCAACCCTGACCCCGTCTACAAAGACCGTTGCCTCGATGCCCACACTTTCAAACTCCAGATGGGCCTGAGAGCCCGGTTGAATCACGACGACTTTCCGATAGAGGCCCATACCCCGCCGGTTGCGGAAGCCCGGCGTCGCATCGAATGCCTGCGGCACGGCCATCAGGGTCGGAGTCCCCGCACTGGGACACTCACCCGGGCTGGCGTGGGGGTGGAATTCGAACTCCCAGATTCCGTCCAGGGTTTCCACCCGGCGGCTCTCATGTCGGCGATACGAGCCGGAGCACTCGGAATGCGTCTTCATCTGCCAAAGTGTTGAGCCATCCGCCCGCCGCCGCACGCCCGGTGCCACTCAACCAGTTAATGAGTGGATTGACAGAACGGCCTCAGGGGCCTTTTATCTTCTTTCATGTCCAATCCCACCCCCGGCAAAGTCAGAATCGAAGACATCGCCAAGCGCGCCGACGTGACAAAGGCCACGGTGTCGCTTGCCCTGCGGGATCGGGCCGGAGTTTCCGAAACCCTCCGCGTCCGCCTGAAGGCCCTTGCGGCGGAGATGGGTTACTCTCCCGATCCCGCCCTCTCCGCCCTGGCAAGTTACCGGATGGCCCGGCGTGCCCCCTCGGACTTCAATGTGATTCCATTCCTGACCAACTACCGCACACCCGATGGTTGGATGAATGAAGTCCCGTTTTACCGCTCCATTTTTGAGGGGGCCCGCGACTGCGGGCAGAGACTTGGATACCTCGTGGAAAATTTTTGGCTGAAGCAGGCACGTCCGGAAAGGGTTTCCCAGATTCTCCAAGCGCGGGGCATCCGCGGGCTCCTCCTGGCTCCAACGCCATTCCCCGTGGGCCACCTGCGCCTGGACTGGAACGCCTTCGCTTCGGTGGCCACCAGCTTTTCAGTCACGAAGCCCCTCACCCACTATGCGGTGTCGAATATGTATCAGGGCATGACCGTTCTCTGGCATCATGTCTGGCACCTCGGCTACCGTCGCCCGGGTCTCGCGATCTCGGAGACCTACAATCGTCGCGGACGCTACCGCTGGCTGGCGTCACATCTTGTGGAGCAGCGCATCCGCCCGACCCCCGGTATGCCGATCGCTCCCTTCCTCTTTTCCGGAGAAGCCCCGGAGCCCCGCGCATTCCTTCGATGGTTCCGCAAGGAGCGGCCGGATGTGATTTTCTGCATTTGTCCGGAGCTTGTAGCGGGGTTGCTGGCCGGGGCGGGCCTGTCGGTTCCCGAGGATGTCGGGCTCGCCTCGCTGGAGGTTTTCGAGCCCGAGTTCCCATGGAGCGGGATCAACCAGCATCCGTATGAAATCGGAGCAGCGGCCATGGAAATACTCAACTCGCTCGTCATGACCGGCTCCCTCGGGATTCCGGCGCGCCGTCGCGGGGTCTTTGTCGAAGCCACCTGGCACCCGGGTTCCTCACTCAGAAGGCAGTCCCCTCAAAAAAACCAACGCGACCGCAGGCGGCGGTGATCGGGATCAGTAAGAACCTGTTGGCTCAGAGGCAACACACCCGCTAATCTACACTATTCGCACCCAATGCCCGTGACTGAGCCCTCCCAAAGAGGAAGGGCCGCCCCGCTGCCGGGACGGCCCCTCAACCCCCAAATTCAACAGACTTCAGATCGAACGCCGGCGGCCGAAGACCATCAACGCCGTCAGGCTTGCCGCCATCAACGCCCACGTCGCAGGTTCGGGAATCGGCGAGACGTCCGCGAAGCTGGTGCCCACGCGGATCTCGTCGAACAATCCGGTCACACTATTCCCTGCGGTCAGACGGATGCCGCTGATGTCGTTGGTATCAACATTCAGTGTCCCGGACGCGCTCGCGATTCCCAGTGGAGCATTGAGCGCCGGGTTCAGCCATACGCTCAAGGTATCCGTCGCCCCAGCGGCCAGGTCCAGACGCAAAACGACAAAGAATGTCGTGTTCTCGAGGCCACTGCCGAACGAACTGCCCAGCTGTGCGTTCGCTTGATCGTAAATGGAGAAGCTGTCCGCTCCGCTTGTGGTATTTTGGAAGTAGGCGCGGGTGGAATCACTCGTTCCACCGAGCAGCCGAAAATTTAGAAACGACGCAGTCACTGAGGAAGTGCGCTCTGTCAGAAAGCTAAAATAGAGCGTGGTTCCGTTCGAATACGGGGTGCCATCTGAAAAATGTCGCAGCATTTGGGCATTCAAGGTGCCCGAAGTATCCACAGCAGCACCCGCAGTGGTCGTCAGTGCCCCGCCGTTGCTGTAGCTCAGGCCGCTTGTGGTGCCGGCGAATTGCCCTGTCGGAGTTCCGCTCACGGTCCAGTGATCGACCCACCCGGTGCCGCCGCTGCCGGGAGTCAGAATCGTTGTTCCATCAGTATAGGTGCCGGGAGTCGAGAAGCCGTCGTAGGCTATGACGGCGGCGTGTGATTCGGGAAAGGCCGCCATCAGGATGGCCAGCGAGGTGATGAGTGATTTTGTTTTCATAGAGGTTTGTGTGGGTTTGGTTTCGCATTCCACTCAAGATTCCACCCGGACCGCGCACAACCCCTTGCCTTCTTAACCAGTTTAGCGATCCGCGCCCCACCGGGCCGATACCTCATTCTCAACTGGTTCAGGGCGGCAGGTTTGGAGTGTCTGTCCACTGCACGGCAATCTCAGGCCATGAACTCTAGGAAAATGTTGCAGGTCGGAATTGCCGGAAACGAATATTGGTGGGGAGGCGCGGCCGGTCTCGGCATGGAGATGCCATGGGGGGCGCACTCCGCGCGGCACGACCTTCGGGGAAACAATCACGGCAACCAGGCATCGCCGCTCCTGCTCTCAACCCGTGGGCGGGCCGTCTGGTCGGAGGAACCGTTCACGTTCGCTATTGAGGGTGGCGCTCTCCACCTCGATGCCTCTGCAGAGATGGTTGTTCATGAGGAAGAAGGCGGTCTCGCCGGGGCATTCCGCGCCGCCTCGCGACGGTATTTCCCGCCTTCCGGGACGATGCCCCCGGACATCTTTTTTACCGCGCCGCAATACAACACATGGATCGAGTTGCAATACGGTCAGGAACAGGGCCGTATCCTCGACTACGCCCGCGCGATTCTGGACAATGGGTTTCCCCCCGGCGTGCTCATGATCGACGACGGGTGGCAGCGGGGTATCGGGGACTGGAACTTTGCCCCTGAGCGCTTTTCGGATCCGGCGGGGATGGTGGAGGAACTTCATTGCATGGGCTTCCGCGTCATGCTGTGGATCGTTCCACTGGTGAGCCCCGACTCCGCTGGTTACCGGCTCTTGGCCTCGACCGGAGCACTCTTAAGCGGGACAAGCGGGAAGCCGGTGGTCCGGGAATGGTGGAACGGGCAGAGCGCGGTGCTCAACCTGAACACCTCTCCCGGCCAGCACTGGTTCCAGGCCGAACTGGCCCGCTTGCAGGGTTCATTCGGGGTGGACGGGTTCAAATTCGACGGGGGAGATTGTTACCTCTACAAGAATGATGATGTGCCGAAGATTTCGCCCAACGAACGTTGCCGCGCCTATGCGGAGACCGGGTTGGACTTTCCCTTCAATGAATTCCGCGCATGCTGGAAAATGGGAGGTCAACCGCTGGTGCAGCGCCAGCATGACAAGCTTCACTCCTGGGGGGCGGATGGCCTGGCTGCCCTCATCCCAACCTGCCTTGCCCAAGGACTGCTCGGCCACGCATTCAACTGCCCGGACATGATCGGCGGAGGCGATATCAAATCTTTCACGGAGGGAAGCCCGCTGCTTGATCAGGAACTCGTGGTGCGTTACGCGCAATGCGCCGCGCTCATGCCGATGATGCAATTCTCGGTGGCACCTTGGCGCATCCTTGATCGCGCACACCTTGCTGCCTGCCGGGAGGCGGTTGCCCTGCGACAAAGCCATTCCGAGGAGATTCTCACTCTTGCCCGGAAGGCGGCCCACACTGGCGAACCGATCGCCCGCCCGCTGTGCTACGAATTTCCGGAGGGCGGCTTCGAAACGGTGACCGACCAATTCCTGCTGGGCGACTCGATCCTGGTCGCGCCAGTGCTTCAAAATGGCGTTTCCACGCGCTTGGTAATTTTCCCGGAAGGCATCTGGGTGGACCCGGACGGCAGGGAATACCAAGCGCGGGCCGAAGTCGAAGCCGACGCTCTCCCTGTCTTCGCTCGCAAATAGGCAAGCGCATCAGTGGTCGATGAAGATGGATTTTTCTCTGATGCCTCTCCGATCGTATCGATGTGAATGAAAGTGAGGGATCTGCTCCGCACCTATTTATCGAGGGGCCCGACTTTGTCCGAAAATCAGGAGCGTCATCATCGGTTGGGAGTGAGACTTTCGACCCACGCTGCCCGCAGAACAGCGTCTGAACCGGGATGTGCCGCGAGGCTCCATCCTTGGTCCCATGCGACAAAATAGGCAAGACCCGGGTTCGTCTTACGAATGTCATTTAGAAGACGGCTGTAATCCACCGCTGGGTCTTCGCTCCCAAATTCCGTAAGCGCAACCGGCTTGCCAATGGCCGCCAGAGCGGCGCACCCCGGAATGGAATCACCGCCACCACGCCAGCCATACCAGTCCACTCCGACCACATCCACCACATCATCGCCAGGATAATAATACAGTGGCGACTTGTGGGGGTTGGCGTTCGGGTTTTTCTCAAATTGGCGGTTGGCGGAGCCCTCGGTGCTATAAACCCAGATGAGGTTGCGCAGCCCCTTCACCCTTGTGAAATAATCATGCATGTGCCGCCAGAGGGCGACAAAGGCTTCCCGGCGTCCGGCGGGGTTCAAGGATTTCCAATCGGGCGGCCCCGAGGTCACGTTCGCCCACCAGAACGCGGAGCCATTCATTTCATGGAAGGGTCTCCAGAGAACCACAACGCCCGTGCGCTCGAGTTCCTTCAGCCCTGCTGCGATGCGATCCAGTTCGGCCTTCCACCGGAGGCCAGGCTCGCTCAGCGGGTCGGCCAATTCCTGAAGGCTCACCGGTCGCTGGTCGAAGGCGTTGGAATGTTTGGTTGGCGTTGCCGCCGGGGAATCCCATGTGGGGTTCCATGAGTGACACGAAACCGTGACAAATCCCCCGGCCTTCCAGTGGCGGATGAGTGTGCGGTTTGCAGATGAGAGGTTCGGACTCCGTTCCACATTCATTCCATAATCGGCTCCGATCACCTTGGGCAGCCGACCTGTCCCTCGCGCCTCATTGACGACCAGTTTCTCATAGCCGGAGGGAACATTCGTGCCATGTCCCACAAATTGTCCGGCAAGGACTTTGTCTGCAGCGGCCGCGCCGGTAAGCGCGGCCGTCACCTTGTCAACATCCCCCGGCAAGGGAACCACTGCGAACAAAAAAAATACTCCACAACACAAGAAACACGGAAACCTCATGGCAGGAATGAGTGCTCCGACCGGCTGGCTCTGACAACCTGTCTTTTGCAGATCCAGTTTGGGAAGGCCGCTTAACTGGTTTTGCTCGCATGCCGCTTGCCCGGGTTCCTCATCGGGGTTTTATTGGGGTCAGTTCCCCGACATGCCTGCCAATCATCCCAAATCCCGAACCCGCTTGGAAGCGTTCACCTTAATCGAGTTGCTCGTCGTGATCGGCATCATCGCAATTCTTGCAGCGCTTTTGGTGCCCGTGGGCATGCGTGCGATGGTCGCAGCCAACCGGATGAAATCCGCCTCACAAATGAAGCAGATCGGACAGGCCCTCCACTGTGCCGCCAGCGACCTCAATGGATTCTTTCCATCCATCAGCGGAAATGATGGGCTCACGAGTGCCATGGGGGTCTGGAACCGGTGCGAGGCCTTCGCGGCACATTTGCCACGCCGCGCGGATGACAAACCGAACGTGATTTTTGTGGCCCCGAAGAACAACTACGGCCTTCCCCCCGAGCGCATCTCTTCGACTTACTCGGCTGGAGGTGCCATGCACGGCTTCCGTCCGGACCTCGCCACGCCCACCCTCACAAAGAGTGCCCGAAGGAGCCTCCTCCTCATCCACAACCCGACCACCGCAGTCCTTCTTCTCGAGGGGGTTAAAATTCCCGGCAATACCTACTGCGAAACGGCGGTATCCATCACCGCTTTCAAAACCGACATGCAGAAGGAGCATCCCGGTGAGACCGCTGCCATTGACTTCCGCTACGACGAAAAAACCAATGTATTGTTCGCCGACGGCCACATACAGACCTTCACTCTCGGCGAAATGCAACAGGAGATCAGCCCCGAAGAATATGCCGGTTGCAGCTCGGAACCGGCGGGGTTCTAGATAGAAAAGTGGAAAAGGCGCTAGTCGCCGACCTTGAGGCGCAGGAACCTCCTGGCTGCCCCGCCGAGGGGTGACGAGTCCCGGAAGACAATCGTCCGCGTGCCGTCACCGTGATCGGTCGAGCTGAACAGAACCGGTTGGGGCTCATTCCACGTGGCAAGGTCCGCACTGGCTTGTGGCGTGATTTGCAGGGCACCGAGATCCGAGCGGAGTCGTGCGGTGAGAGTGAGATACGAGAGCGAGGAATCTTCCGTGATTCCAGGACTCAGCAATCCGTCCGCATCTGGCAGGGTTGGTTCCGCAGCCAATGCGTATTCGAGCAGGTTGGACAAACCATCGCCGTCGGGGTCGGCCTCCGGTCCGGATACCGACGGGTTGCCCTGATCGGCGAGCGAGAAGGCCCCGGTCCGCCACCCCTCCCAGCTTTCATGCCCCTCGGGTTCGCGGGCCGCAGCATTCCAATCATTCGCAAAGACAACATTGTCCACGCAGAAGGCAAGGTCCTGGGCATAATAGAAAGCAAACCCCTTCGGGGGGTTAGTGTTTGTTCCCGTGGCAAGGGCGGATGGGCTCGCATAAGCAAGGGTCCCGGGCGAGCCGACCCAGACCTTGGACGGGGTGGTGCTATCCGAATCGAGCGAAACAACAATCCGGTATAGCGTGCCTTTCTGGAAAGTCGAGGCTGTGGAAACCTTGGGTTCCGTGCTGGTGCCAATGCCGATCGCCAGAGTCGCTCCCCCGTTGTCCGTGACCGAAATTCTTGCGCGTGTGACGTCGGCGCCTGCGTTGTCGGCAAGAATCCGGAAAAAATCCTGCGGGGAGTCCGGTGCTCCCGATATGTTGATGTTGAAGCCGACGTAGCAGGTCTTTCCTGCTGGAAGAGGCCCTGATGGCGCGAGGTATCGGAGGTCGATACCCGATCCGGACGCCGTGCCATCTGTGAAGAGCGAGTTGACGGGCACAGGAGATCCACTTCCCGTACCACGCAGCGCATATCGGTTGGTCGCGGCATCGGTCCATGAGGGATTGTGAAGGCTCACCCTGCCATCGGCGGGTGCATCGTAGGAAAAGGAATCCTCGAAGTGAACCACCAACCCCTCCCAACTCGCGGAGATCGTGTAGGGGGTCCCGTTGGCAACCGCGTGATTCCCATGCACGGCGATGACATAGACCCCCGGTTCGGGCTGCGGAATGCGGATTGTTTCCGCAGTCGTCGAGCCGGTGGCCGCGCTGGAAAAGTCGTTGGAACCCGCTATCGGCCACCCCGCCTTCTTCACATACAGGTCACAATTCTGTATGAGGCCGTCGAGTGTGATGGCAAGGTTCACGGCCCCTTGCGGCACATTGAATGCGTAGTAGTGGTATTGTTTGTCGCCGACCATTGTGGTCGCCGAATCTGCGATCACCGCCACCCCATTCGCCAAGCATGACTTCAGTTGGAGCGGCACCTCTTGGGTGCGAAGGTCCACGTAGTCCATCTCCCGGAACAAAAACGGATACCATGAGGCCCCCGGCTGAAGGAGGCGTGGTGAGCCGGAACTCGCCGTGCCGCCCGCGGTGGCTCCCTCCGTGTGAAAGAAAGCCCCGGCCGCGCGCCCGGCGGTCGGGTTCGCGGGATCGACGTAGGCGAATCCCGCCCATGCATCGTCCATGGGAATGGAGCCGCCCGCCGTGTCATAGTAGGACGGGTCGGTGGCGGTCGCCGGATCAAAATACATTGAGTATTCGATGTCCGGGTTGTTTCCAGCAGGGTGGGCGGTCCCCGAACCCGGGATGGCTTTGTAGATGAATGAACTTTCGCGGAAGAGCCCCTTGGGGAAGTGGAGCCCGTTCGAATCCGGTTGGAGGGTGGTTCCGGCCCATGCGGCATGATCCATGAGGAAATGGGTGGGAGCCAGCGCACGCGGGCCGGTCTCGGATCCGCCGCCGTTGTTCAGGTAGGCTTTGATGGCACCTTGGGAGCGGGCTCCAACCCCCCAGTAATTCACCGGGATCGGAACGTAGCCGATGATATTTTCATGCTCGGCCCGGCCGCCCCCGCTCTTGAAACTGGCAAGGGGCTTGGTGAATCCCATGGTGAGGATGTCTGTGCCCGCGCAGGTGCCCACCCAACCTCCGCCGTTACGGAAAAACTCAAGGGCATTGTTGGCGGCCCGCCTGGAGGTGAAGTTGTTGATCATGGCGCGGGTGGTTCCCCCATTGCATACCATGAGCCGGAAACGGGGCTGGCCGTCCGGATAGAGCAATCGTCCGTTCAGATCGGCCTCATCGCCCGCGAGATCCGAGGCCGGAACCCTCCCGTCTTCGGTGACACCCTGGCTGGATTGAGGATAGCCCCTGCCGGCGGCCCACTCGAGGCCGCGCGTTGCCAAATTGCCCCCGGCGCTGTTGCTCTGCAGCGAACCAAGGGTGCGCGCATAACCATCGTAGTCCGCGGGTCGTGGCAGAAACGGAACCACGACGGCAAAGGCGGTCTCCCCGGTGAGGCCGTCGTCATCAGTGATTCTCAGTCGGGCGGAGTAGGCTCCCTCCGCTCCGTAGGTAATGGAGGGTTGCGGTCCGAGGTCAGTCTGCCACCCCGTGCCGTCCCCGAAGTCCCAATCGTAACGCACAATGGCTCCGTCCCGGTCCCGTGAACGCCCGGCATGAAACCGCACCGTGTTTCCCCCCGAACCCGGGAGGACAACTGCCTGTGCCTCCGGCGGGAAATCGGTGGAGTCGTCATGAGCAATTTCTTCGAGAACAAAGTCGTCGAACTGGAATCCCATGTTGCCGCTCTGGGCCAGGTGAACCCTCGCCCAGCAAAGCCCTTCCGCATATTCGGCAAAGTTGCTCCAATTGACCGTGAATGTTCCCGACACGGTTTGCCAACCGCCTGGCGTGACTTGGGTAGCGGCCGAATTGACCGAAATGGTGCTCCCGTCCGCTGTGCCCGTCCCCATCAGCTTTGCCCGGAACGCAATGAAGAAGGAATTGGAGGACACGCCGAGGTTTTTCACTTTGACGTTGTAGGAAAAGGTTGTCGATTTTTTCACCGCACCATGGAAGGCCAGCCTCTCGGTGATGTCCTGGGGGATTCCTTTTTCCGCCGAGTCCGCGCCCGAGGTGACCTCGAAGTGGGGCGCTCCGGATCCACCGATCATGCTGGAGTCGTTCGTCACCGAGAAGCGTTTGGCAAAAAGAACCGTGCCCCCGCCGTTCGGGCCGTAACGCACATACCAAACCGAGGACATGTCGGCCCCGGTGCCCTCCCAGTCCCCCGCATTCGTATTGCAGGAAGGGTCTTCGAGAAGGTTCGCTGCCCCCGCCGATGAGAGCGCCGCCGCCAGCATGACAAGCAAACGGAAGCCACCCATCCAACGTGTTCCACGCGGAACCCGCAACGTACCGGAGACTGAGGAGAGAGGCATCTTCCACCCATCCCCCGCATCCCCGCCCCCCTCAACTTCCGGATGGCTAAACCAGTTAATCAGGCGCACGGCCATCGCGGGTCCGCACCCACCCAAAGAGCGTTACAAGAGGTTGGGCCACATTTGCCATTCGTGTGCTGTTCTTCGGCTCTTCGTCAAGGCTCCGGTCCGACGGCCTCTCTTGCCAGTGGTTGGCGTGGGGGCATGCACCCTGCCCGACGGCACCGATGTCCGTGAAATCGAGTCTTGTTGCGCCTCCAGCCAAGTTTTTACGCCCGATCTTAACTGGTTATCTTTCGCAGGGATGGCACGATCCAATTCTTCCCATCTAATCTCCCCCATGCCGCCAGGCACGCCATCCACCAGCCCCGGAAGGGCAATCCCGCCCGACCACCATGCGACCGAATCCCGTGACCGCCTCACCAAGGGTGAAAAATTTTCTTACAGCTTCGGCGTCATTTCGGAGCATATGGGGAGCAATACTCTCACCACCCTTGCCAACCCGATCTTCAACACCGTCCTCGGATTGAACCCGGTCTGGATCGGAATCTGCCTGGGGCTTATGCGTGTGTGGGATGCGGTCACCGATCCCCTGATGGGAGCCATCTCCGACAACACGCGCACTCGTCACGGGCGACGGCGGCCATTCATGCTCGTCGGGGCGGTGGCTGCAGGAGGGATCTTTCCGCTCATTTGGTGCGTCTCCCCGTCATGGTCCCCGACCGCCATCGCCGTTTATTTTTTGGTTGTCTGCATTTTATTTTTCACCGCGCAGACAATTTTCTCGGTTCCCTACACAGCGCTGGGATACGAACTGACTCCAGATTATCACGAACGCACGCGGCTGATGGCGTGGCGGGCATATTTCGGCAAGCTCTCGGGACTGCTCTTCCCGTGGGCGTTGACCTTCACCCAACTCTCCATCTGGGGTGGCGATACCATGTTGGGGGCGCGGTGGATGGGTGTCGGAGTTGGCATTCTGGTCGCGCTGGCGGGGCTCGTGCCGGTGGCCTTCACGCGCGAACGCTTCTACGGAAAAGCCTGCTCGCAAAACAAAATCGGATTACTGGAAGGCATCCGCGAGACCTGCCGGAACCGGAGCTTTCTCATGATGATCGGCATCCTGCTTTTCACGATCCTTGGAACCCAGCTTGTCAACCACCTCGGCTTCTACGTTGCCGCCTATTACCTCTTTGATGGCAATATCAAATCGGCAGCGATCCTCGTGGGCATCGCGGGCAATATTCAGCTCATCGTCGGTCTCGCCGCCGTTCTCGCCCTCAGCAAGCTTTCCCAGCGGATCGGCAAGCGCCGGGCACTCGCGGTGAGCATTGGGCTGCTGGTGCTCGCCGGCCCTGTGACATGGTTCAGTTACACGCCCGCCATCCCGTATCTAAGCTTGGTTGTCCCGCTTGTCACCACGCCCGCCTATGCAGGGTTCTGGTTGCTCATTTCCTCGATCAAAGCCGATATATGTGACTTCGACGAACTGGAGACCGGCCTGCGGCGGGAAGGTTCCTACGCCTCGCTCTCCGCGTGGTTTACGAAATTGGCATATGCCTCGACCGCTATCTTGTCGGGTTTCATTCTTGTCGGGGTCGGCTTTCATGCCGAACTCGGGCCGGCGCAGAGCCCGGCCACCCTCTTTTGGATGAGAGTTTGGTTTTCCTTCGTACCCTCGCTCAGCGCCCTTCCTGCACTCTTTCTTGTTTTCCGCTTTCCCATTACCGAACGCATGGCGTTTGATGTCCGGCGCCAGCTCGAAGAACGCCGCGGGCGCGTCTGATGACTCCTATTCCGCACCGGCCGGACTCGAACTCCGCTTCGGCCACTTTGATGCCCAACAGTGACCCGATCGGATTGGAGGCCTGCGAAAAATTCCGGTACCGCGAGAAGGTTTCCTCGTCGCCATCGAGGAACTTCGAACCGCCCATCGCACCAGAGCAAACGCAATAAAAACCCAAGAGCTGGAGAATGATTAGCAGGGCGCGAAAGTGTTTACGAATAAATTGTACAAAGTGTTGTGAATCTGGGAGAAGCTTGGGATGCAAGAACCCAAGCATGTCGAAAATCTGAGTTATCACCTGAGCATCATCCCAGATCCGCGAGTCGATCGTCGCAAGGAACACAGCCTGCACGATGTGCTGATGATCGCGATATTGGGGATGCTGTGCGGAGCGGAGAGCTTCGTGGACTTCGAGGATTTCGGCAAAGCCAAGGAAGAATGGCTGAGAGGTTTTTTGGCTCTGCCCAACGGGATCCCCTCACACGACTCCTTCGGGCGGGTTTTTGCTGCGATGAACAACAAACTCTTTGCCGAGAGCTTTCGCAACTGGACAGAGGGTCTGCGTAAAAAGATCAGCGGGGAGATCGTAGCCATCGACGGCAAAACGCTGCGGCGAAGCCACCACAAAAGCTCGGCCAAGAGCGCGATCCACATGGTCAGTGCCTGGGGCCGGGAAAACGGTCTGGTTCTCGGACAGATCAAGGTCGATGAGAAGAGCAACGAAATCACGGCCATCCCCCAACTGCTGCGCACCTTGGAACTCTCGGAATGCATCGTCACCATCGACGCCATGGGCACACAGAAGGAAATCGCCCGAGAGATCCGGGAGGCCGATGCCGACTACGTTCTCGCCCTCAAAGGCAATCACGAGAGGGTCCACGAGGAGGTGAGCAGCTTCCTCTTGGATGCCAGGGAAAAAGGCTTTGCCGGTGTCCCACACGACTTTCTGGAAACAGTGGAAAAAGATCATGGCCGCATCGAGACCCGACGCTACTGGATCACCGAGGAGATCGCTTGGTTCCAAGATGGCAATCTCTGGGAAGGCCTGCGCAGCTTCGGTATGCTCGAAAGCCTGCGGGAAATCGACGGGGTCAGCACTCGGGAAACGCGCTTCTTCCTGGCCAGCATCCCTGCCGATGCAAAGAACTTCGCCCGCGCCGTCCGCGGGCACTGGGCCGTGGAGAACTCCCTGCATTGGTCTCTGGATGTCTGCTTCGCCGAGGATGCCTGCAGAATCCGCGTCGACTACGCCACAGAGAACATGGCCATCCTTCGTCACATCGCCCTCAACGTGCTCAAAAACGACACATCCAAAAAGCGCGGCATCAAGGGCAAACAGAAAAATGCCTCATGGGATCACTCTTACCTTCTTTCCCTCCTAGGGTTTTAATGCGTTTGCCCTGTTAATGCTTGCAGCCCCACTTTTCATTTTTACCGGACCGTGCCATCGTCCGAGGCATCCGGCTTTTCTTTTGACAGGTCGGCGAAGAGCTGGCGCAGGTCTCTGCTGACTCCCCAGATAAACCAGACTGTTGTCACCACGGCGACGGCGAGGTTGATGTAAACGTAGACCACCATGCTGTATCGGAACCACCATTCGCCGGACGGTCTGGCCACGAAGCAGGCCCAGAGGATGAGGCCGACGCTGACGCACTGCCAGAAGAGGCTCCAGCCGAATGTTGCCCAGGCGAGGAATTTATCTCCCCGCGTGTAGCCGGGCTCGATCCCGACGATGCGGCTCACGGAAAATCCTTTGGGGGCACCGGAGCCTTCGGGCTCGTTTTCGACGCGATATTTTCCGCGGTGGAGCATGGCGTCCATGTTGAAGGGTTCCCGGCTGGTCAGCAGGGAAACGACGATGTAGAGGATCGCGCAGATCACCGCGATGGCGAAGGAGAGCTGGAATCCGTTCACAGGCGATTTGTCCGCGTGTTCCCCCAAAAAGCGGAGAACCCCAGCCGGCAGCGGCAGGGTCATCATTGCCGGGTGCAGGTTGGTCCAGAGCATTTGGATGAGATTGAGGGTGATTGCCAGGAACGCCCCGGTGCCCATGGCCGCCCATGCGGCCTGCCAGGTTCCGCGCTTCCAGTAGAGCCCGCCCCAGACGACCACCCCCACGCCTCCGAGGTAGATCGCGCCGATCAGCTTCATGAGCATCATCAGGTAATCCACGGGCTTGAAGATGACGCTGAATGCGCAGGCGAAGACCGCAACGCCGCACACGCTGAGTTTGAGCAGGCGGACGTGGCTCTCT
>JBGSJQ010000087.1:0-14282 GCA_041741775.1 Terrimicrobiaceae bacterium
AGAGAGCCACGTCCGCCTGCTCAAACTCAGCGTGTGCGGCGTTGCGGTCTTCGCCTGCGCATTCAGCGTCATCTTCAAGCCCGTGGATTACCTGATGATGCTCATGAAGCTGATCGGCGCGATCTACCTCGGAGGCGTGGGAGTGGTCGTCTGGGGCGGGCTCTACTGGCAGTGCGTCAGCGTCGGCCTCATCCTCTGGGCCTGCTTCGTGGCCAGACCATCCGGCGAATGGTGGTTCCGATACAGCATGGTGGTCTACGTTTACATCAACCTCGCCGTTGCCGTGGTGACAACAGTCTGGTTTATCTGGGGAGTCAGCAGAGACCTGCGCCAGCTCTTCGCCGACCTGTCAAAGGAAAAGCCGGATGCCTCGGACGATGGCACTGTCCGGTAAAAATGAAAAGTGGGGCTGCAAGCATTAACAATTATGAAAATACACAAATTCTCGCTTGGAATCGGAGATCGTTTTGGGCGCGAAGGCGTGGCTCAACTTGCGGCGCTTCAAAAAGCGGAGGCGGATGGAGTGGAGATTGTGCCGGTCTGGAACAAGTCGAACCGCGA
Source organism: Terrimicrobiaceae bacterium (assembly GCA_041741775.1). Lineage (GTDB taxonomy): Bacteria > Verrucomicrobiota > Verrucomicrobiia > Chthoniobacterales > Terrimicrobiaceae > QYQL01. The sequence goes on from JBGSJQ010000087.1 coordinate 562, forward strand.
GCATAACCTGATCGGAACGACTCCCGAGGATACGAAGCGCACGGCGAATGCGGCGGTCCAATCAGCAGGCTGGAAGCGGGCATTCCATCTTGATGCCGATCATATCGGGCTCAAGACGGTGGACAGGTTTCTTCCCCACTGCGACTTCTATACAATCGATGTCGCGGACTTCATTGGGCAACCCGCTTCACAGGAAGATCGGGCCGCCGTGCGCGCCTCGGTGAGCCGTCTGCTGGGCCGGTCATTTTCCGAACTTAGCCAGGATTGCCCCATTGATGCGGAAGCCATTTCAAGATTCCTCGACCTTTATGCCGCAGCGGTGTGCGAGGCGGGAAGGATCTATCATCACATCGCAGCAAGACGGGGGCCGTTTATCGCGGAAGTCTCAACCGATGAAGCCGAGACATCGCAATCACCGGTCGAATTGCTCCTGATTCTGGGAGCACTCGCAGGTGAAGGCGTGCGGGTGCAGACCATTGCGCCGAAGTTCTCTGGACGCTTTAACAAGGGGGTGGATTACGTCGGGGATGTCGGGCTGTTCGCCATGGAGTTCGAACGCGATCTCGCGGCCCTCCGCCTGGCTGTTTCCGAGTTCGGACTCCCGGATAACCTAAAGATGAGTGTCCATTCCGGCAGTGACAAATTTTCGCTCTACGCTCCGATCCGAAAACTTCTGCACAAGCATGGTGCTGGACTCCACATCAAAACAGCCGGAACGACATGGCTGGAAGAAGTCATTGGCCTCGCGCAAGCCGGAGGAGATACCCTGGCCATCGCCAAAGAAATCTATGCTGCAGCCTACGAAAGGATCGAGGAATTGAGCCTGCCATACGCAACTGTGATCGATATCAACCGGGCGATGCTCCCTTCGTCGGCAGATCTCAACGGATGGGATGGCGAGGCGCTTGCCGGGGCATTGAGGCACGATCCATCTGACGTCCGATTCAATCCGAGCATGCGACAACTCGTTCACGTCAGTTTCAAGGTCGCTGCGGAAATGGGGCAGACCTATCTTGATGCTTTGGATGCAGCAAGCGGGACTATTGCTGCCGGCGTAAGCAACAACCTTTACGAGCGCCACATCCGTCCGATATTTATCGGCTGATTCCCGCGCAAGCGCAGCCGCAGATTGCCCGAGCGCAGACTGAAAGACCACTGCAGAACTACCAGCAATCACCCTCGTCTCCCCCACGTATTGGGTGAAGCTCTTCTATGAGCGGGTCATCAGGAACCACCGGGGTGGTGAGGCAAAGCTACTGGGGGCGGTCAACAGGGTGCTCACAAATCTTATCAGCTATTTCCAGCCCCGCTTCAGAAAGTCCCCTCGATTGTATGAGCGTGCGAAAAGCACGAGTGGGTTTTTACCATGTGAATGTCCATGCTGTGAATTCGTAAACAGCAACGCGTGCGTGTAGTTCTTCTCGTCGCAGCCACAGTAATCTTTGGGCACCGCACACGATCTCAACAGGGAGAGGATATAATGCCGCGCAGAACCTTAGAGCCCAGTGCGTTGAGCCAGATAAAGTTGCGCTTGCAGGGAATGCCTGTGTCCATTTGAATTCGCTGCGAGCCGTAGCATGCCTTCAACCAGACGATTTCTCTCCGTTCTTGTCCTGGAGTTAAAATACTCCGGCTTCGCGGTTCAGCGTCTGGCCCCGGATGAGATTCAGACCGGATTCGAGCTTTTCTGGCACAGCTTTTACCGCTTTGTCAGCGATGAGGATGGCGTGCCACTTCCGCCGCAGAGCCAGGAGTTTATCGCACTGTTCGGGGCGGAGACCCCCTACGCTGATCATGCTGTCCGCGCGTCGAAGGCAGCGGCCGCGATCTCGACATGGCTTCGCGAATGGGCCTTTAAGTTTTCGCTCACGGGACGTGAGATCCCACACTTTTCGATTGCCCTCCATAGTGGGGAATCCGTCGCGATGCAGATCCCTGGCAGCGACACCCTGCCTTGGGCGGTTGTCGGGGAGGCCCTCTCCTTTTCTCGCACTCTGATCAGGGTTTCCCGGCAAGACGAGGTGGTTTGCTCGGAATCGTTTCTTACCTCGCTTCTGGAAAACCTTCCTCCCGGGCAGGAGTCACTCACGATTTCAACCGAAGAGGAACCGGATCTCGGGGGGCTGAACTGGGATGTCGCTGATTTCGTTCCTCTGGAGGAACATCTGCGCAACAGGACTGTGCTGGTTGGCAAGAATGTGACCGCTGCGCCTGAGGCGGCCTCGCTTTGGTTTACTTATCTCTACGCGTTTTCCGACCCGGATACAGGAGGCAGCGCCCGTGTTGCAGCCGTTTTCTTTTCGGGAACCATCCCGGCAATGGAGGTTTCCGGAGCTCTGGCCGACAACGAGGCGCAATTCCGGCGGCTCGGAAAATACAGGCTGCTGAAACCGCTGGGGCATGGGGGTATGGGAACGGTATGGCTCGGGCAGGACGGCTTCGGGAACTATGCTGCGCTTAAGACGCTCCTTGACCCAACTTCCGTTGAAAAAACCCAGATTATCCGCTTCGAGCGGGAGGCTCAGGTCATGTCGCAACTCAACCACCGCAACATCTGCCGGATCATCGAGATGAGCGAATATGACGGGATCAGGTTCATCGCGATGGAATACGTCACCGGCGTCACGCTGGCGGATATCCTCGAGAACGTGCCCGGCCAAACGGAGAGCAGCAAACAGGCCCCCGCCAACAAGCAGCAGACCCCTGCAGACCTGCCCTCCATCGTCCGGGACGTCCAGAAAAAGAAGCTGGCCCAGATGCTCAGAAAAAGGCGCCGTTCCTCGGATCCTCCGACCCCTGTGCTCCGCCTCACCTACTCGATATCTCTCTTCGTGAAGATCTGCGATGCGGTCGAGTTTGCGCACGGCAAAGGTATCCTCCATCGGGATCTAAAGCCGGGCAATGTGCTCATCCGCGAGGATGGCGACCCCGTCGTGTCGGATTTCGGCCTCGCCAAACTTCGCCAGGGAAACGATGGCTTCGATGTCTCCCACACCGGGCAGGTGATCGGCACGCTGGCTTATATGGCACCGGAGCAATCGCAATCGAGCAAGGATGTGGATGAGCGCGCGGACGTCTTCAGCCTCGGGGCGATTTTCTACCGCATGCTCTCGGGTGCGGAGCAATACCGCACCACAGGGAACTTCGCTGCCGACGTGCAGGCCCTGCAATCCCATGAGCCCGTTCCCCCATCCAAGGCAAGGCCCTCGATTCCGGAGGATCTGGATGCGATCGTCATGAAGGCGCTCGGAAAAAATCCCGCTGTCCGCTACCGGAGCGTCCAGGCGCTGAGAGACGATGTCGCCCGGTTCCAAAGTGGCGAGCCCGTGCGGGCCAGACCGCCGTCCAGCGCGGACATGGCACTCAAGATGTATCAGCGCCACCGAGTCATCGTCCATTCGCTCGGCGGCTCGCTCGTCTTTGCGCTGGCCCTGATCGTCGTCGCCTTTTTTAGCATCACTGTGGAAAAAAACCGGGCGCTTGAGGCGGAAGCGCGGGCTCAAGCGGCGATGCGCACAGCGCAGGAGGAGAAGCGCAAGGCCGAGAGTTCTCTCATTGAGTTGAAAGCCGAGCAAACGAAAACGGGCTCGCTCACCGGCATCATCGCGACCATGGAAACCTCGCACGACGTCCATGCCTCCCGCCCCACCGAGCCTTACGCAACAAAACTACGCTCGGAGGGTGCGGAAGGGCAGTCGTCCGAGGCCAACGCGCGCCAGATCCTTGAAAAGCTGGCCTCCAACCCAGGGCTCCGCAGTTTGTTTGTCGGCCAATCGCCGGACGGCCGCTGGCAGCATTTTCCCGAAGACATCCTGTCTAATCTTGGAGCCGCTACGGAATCCTCCGCCACCGCCAGGATTCTCAATCCGAACTCCTCTGAAGCCCTGGTCCTTTCGGGGTGGTGTGCGTTGCTGGATTTTGACATCGACTCCGCACGCGAATATTTTCTGGCCGCAGAGGCTGCCTCGGAGGATCCCCGTGGGAGAGAACGCTGCCGCATGCTGGCGGAGGCCTGCGCCCCGACGTCTGATTCCAGCGCAGGGACCATCCCTGACGAGATCGTCCCTAATCTGAGAAACACAGGAAATGAGTTTGACAGAAAGCTCTCGAGCGTCCTTTCGAGCCTGCACGGAGCTGTTCAGCAGGAAGAGGGGCTGGCGATCAGCGATTACCGTGATATTTTGGCCCTACCTCCGGGTCCCCTGGCGATTGCAGCCACATTCTTACAGGGGAATCCAGACGGAAAACTCAACGTCCTGATCCTCCACGACTCAAGCCGCCGCTCGAAGCTCTATATCAACGGCGAAGATATCAAAGATCTTGCGCCTCTCACCGACATTCTCCGGCGGCTGCGTATCGCGTATCCGGGGAAGTCCTGGCTCCTGAATCTCAGCCATACGGCGTCGGAAAAAATCCCATTACTGGACGTGGAAGCCATCGTTGCCCGGGATTCCGATGTTTCCAGCATCGACATTTCGGCGGAATACCCACTGCAGGAGCTGGACCTCAGCGGCAGCAAGTTTTCCAACCTGCTACTTCTTGCCAATGCGGCGTCGCTCAAAATCTGCCGGCTCAACAACTGCCCGGTTGAACACACGCAAAGGCTCTTCGATCGCGACGTCAAGTTCGCCTCCACTCTCACAACACTCGAAATTCAAGGCGTGCGGGTTGATTCGCTGGCAGGGATCAGTCACCTCAGAGCGCTGGAAACCCTGAAATTCAGCCCGCAGATGGTCGAGCAGAAAAACTCAATCCGGGAGCTGCAGCAAATGACGAAGCTTCGTTTTATCTCTGCGGATGGCGACATGGATGGACAGGAGGCTGGCACGTTCTGGCAAAAGCACCGGGACCTTCCCTAAGGCCATGGCGACCACCTCCCCCTCCTCCACCGCCGCCCGCACGCTGTGTCGGTTCGTATCCGTCCTGGCCTGCGAATTCCGCTTTTCCCCGAGGGATCTGCAAAAGTTCGGCGAGACAACCGTCGGGAGCGCACTGGATGCGATGTGGCAGACCCTTGCAGATCTCGCCCGTGAGAATGGCGGGATGATCCTTCCCCTCCACGGGTCGTCGGCAACGGTGGTTTTTGGCTATCCGAACCCGGATGCCGATCATGCGGCCCGGGCGGTCCAGTGTGCGAGGGTGTTTGCCGGCGCCATCTCTGCGCTGCGGCGCGCGGACTGGCTGCCCGCCTTCGGTATTGGCATCCACTCGGCCGATTGTCTGGTTCTCGAGCAGGGGCCCCGCTCGGCGCGCAAAATCTCTGTTTCCGCTGCGGCCCCCGAATGCGCCGCGATCCTCTCCCATGTCGCGCGCGCGTCCGAAATCCTGCTCTCGGAGCCCTCGCTCACCAGCTTCTGCGCGCACCTCCCTCCGGAGCTCGAAACCCTGCGCGTGGATTCGGAGGAGGAGCCGGAACTTGAGGGGCTGAACTGGGAGGCGGTCGTCTTTCTCGGCCTCCCCGAGCATCTGCGCAAGGAGGCGCTGCTTGCGGGATGCGGGCTCGCCGGCAACCACCAAAATGCGCAGTATTTTTTCCGCTACCTTTTTGCCATCAAGATCGTTTCCGCCCGTGCCACGCTCAACGTGCTCTCGCTGCATGCTGCGGAAGATGCGCCGGCCTTTCAGCTCGCCGACTCGGCTTCTGCCCACGCGCAGGAGATGACCCGCCTCGGTGCCTACACGTTGATCGAAAAGCTCGGACACGGAGGCACCGGCCAAGTCTGGCTGGCGCGCGATTTTTTTGGGAACCCCGTCGCGATCAAGGCCCTCCAGGATGCCTTTGCCGGCGACCCGCGCCAGATCGGACGTCTTCAGCGCGAGGCGCAAGCGATGGCCGCTCTGCCTCACCCGGGCATCTGCCGCGTCCTTGAAGTCGGGGAATCCGACGGGCTGCACTTCATCGCCATGGAGTATGTGAGCGGGATCTCTCTTGCAGACCTTGTGTGGTCGGGAGGAGAGGCGACCCGCCGGGAGGGCGTCGCCTCGCTCGCTGAGCTCATCTCCCGCGTAAAAATTTGCCCCCTCGGCGGAACGGATGGGCAGGAGGAAGCCCATCCCTCACCCCTCCCATTTCCAGAAACTCTGACAATGTTCGCGGCGGTTTGTGATGCGGTGGCGTTCGCCCATGACCACGGAATCCTCCACCGGGATCTCAAGCCAGGAAACATCCTCCTCAGGGAATCCGGCGAGCCGGTGGTGAGCGACTTCGGTCTGGCGAAGATTGAAACCAAAGACCTGTCGGAATCCCTCTCCCTGCATGGGGAGATCCTCGGCACTCTGGAATACATGGCGCCCGAGCAGGCGCACGACAGTAAAAATGTGGATGAGCGCGCCGACATCTACAGCCTCGGAGCCATCCTCTACCTCCTGCTCTGCGGAAAACCCCACTTCACCCCAACGGGCGACATCCTCCGAGATGCCAGCCGGCTGCAGGATTTCGTGCCAAGACCGGTGAGATCCCACGTTCCCAAGCTGCATTCCGACCTCGCTCTGATCGCCGAAAAATGCCTGCACCCGAGACCGCATGATCGCTACCAAGCCGTCCGCATGCTCCACGACGACATCAATCGCTTCCTCCTGGGGCAGCCGGTCCTTGCACGCCCTCCCTCGCCGATGCGGACAGCCGGTGACTGGGCATTGAAACACCAAGCCCTCGTCACAACGGTCTCGGTGGCTGTCCTGGTCATGATGCTCTTTTCCATCTACTCGTTTGCGCAGATAAACCGCAGGCGCATCGAGGCGGAGGCCGCGCTGGTCGAGGCGACGGAGGCCAAAGCCCGTGCGGAGAAAAATGAGAAGCGCGCGATTACTGCCTTACAACGGGCCGAACAGGAGCGACTCCGCGCGGAAAATGCCGAGACGGACAACGAGTCGCTCTCCCTGCAACTGACGGAGGTGCGGAAAAAGGCCAGGCGGCTGGAGGCTCTGAAAAAGGCGACCGAGAGGGTTCAAGAGGGAGGCCTTCCCGGCGAGGATCTCATCGATCCCCCTGGCCCTAAAAGAAAATCTTCCCCGCAGGAAACCGGCCCGTCGGTCGACGCGGCATATGCCGGGCAGTTGATTGACGCCATCGAGGGTCAACTCGTGAAACTGTATGCACTCATGCACTGGAGCCCCCAATTTCCCGAGTCTTTCCCCGGCGTCACCCCGCAGAATATTTCTCCAAGGATGAAAAGCGTCTTTGAGCAGATCGCCTGCCATGCAAATCTGCTGGAACCCGTATCTGGGAACAGCCCCGCAGCTCTGCTCCTCCTCGCCAAGCTCAGCACCTTGGGCATTGAAATCGAAAGTCCGGAACGCCTCTTGAAAAAGGTGGCATCGACAACTTCGGACGCCCCGGCAAAACTCGAAGCGGAAAGATTGCTTCGGAACCTCTCTGCGGGCGCCGGGAAGCTTCCTCCCGCCGCGCTGAAGGACTCCTCCTCAAAGGAAGATAAATGGATCGCAGGCATCGCCGAAAGGTCGCCCCGGTTTCCAAACACCTTCTCGAATTTTGTTCTGTCTGCGGATGTGCTGGCGTCCGCTCTTGCCAAATGGGCACCCCGGGCCACCTGTGACGGAGAGCCTCTTCTGGACGATCCACTCTACTCGGCAATGGACGGAGGGCGACTCTCCGCCTCTGGAGCCAATGATCGAACCATTTCGGTGATCGCCAAAATCGCCAAGGATCAGTCGCCCATCTCCCTCGCTGTGCTCGACCACAGCCCCGCCACATCCATCCCGGGAGATCTCTCCGCTTGCAGCATCAGGTTCAGCGCGCGCCAGAGTGCTGCGCGCGGGTTTTCCCCCTGCTCCGCAGGCGCCGATCACCTCACTCGGAAGCTCGACCTTGCAAACAGCGCATTCCACTCTCCAGAATCCCTCCCGCCCGCACCAGGCTTGGAATCACTGAACATCAACAACTGCCCTGTCCCTGAGGGAGAGGCCCTGCCGGAGTTTCCCAACCTCCGCGAGCTCTTTGCCGCAGGCGTCCCCTTCCGGAGCCTCCAAAAGATCGGGAACCTAAAAAAACTGGCTGTTTTCCGCTTCTCCCCGCACCTCGTCACCGACCAGAAGAGCATCGAGGTTCTGCGTGGGATGAAGTCGCTGACGCACATCGGGACTGACCGCGACAGCGCTCTCCTCCCCGTCGAGGCGTTTTGGCTGCTGTGGGATACCGGCTACTTCGTGCAGGTCGTCGGGCAGGAAAGGCAGGGCTCCATGCCGGAGATCCCAACGGCGAGTGCTTCACCCAGCCCGACGAACAGCCCGACGAACAGCCCGACGAACAGCCCGACGAACAGCCCGACGAACAGCCCGACGAACAGCCCGACGAACAGCCCAACGAACAGCCCAACGAACAGCCCGACGAACAGCCCGACGAACAGCCCGACGAACAGCCCCCCGGGTTTTTTCGCCGCTCTCAATCCATTTTCCAAAAGGACTCCAGCTGGCACGAATGCCCCGGAGAGTGGCTCCCGGCCGCTCGACGAGCTGAAAGAACCCTCCGACATCGTCATCCGCATGAACGAGGTCTTCGCGAGTTCCCAGAAATCCGCCGATCCGGAGCAGATCCTCGCCAAGCTTCGCCCGCTGATCGGCGAGATGGATTCCTGTCTGAATCGCATGAACGCGTTCAACCCTAAGGACCCAGCCTACGTTTTGCTCTGCGCAAAATTCAATGGCATACTCATGCAGGGGGAAAAAACGAAAGATTTGCTCCAGGCCAGCGAGGAGTTGGCTGTTGCGTCAGGCAGTTCCGGCCTTGTCGAGGAATGCCAGACCCTTCGCCAGACGCTCAGGAATACTGCCGACAGCGGGGCACTCATCTCGGCGCATGGACTCCGGCGCACCGGCACCCCGGAAAACATCCGGCTCGCCGCGCTCTACGAAAACATCGACGACCTGGCCCGGAGATACACAAAGACCAAAGGTCGCCCATTCGACCCGCAACTGCTCAAACCCCGCGAGCAAGCCCCTGGAAGGTAGCCGTCTATAGATTGCAAAGTGCCGATTTGAGGGCAAATGGGATGAGGAATTCGCGGCTCTTGGGCGGCACACGGCAGGCTCCACCACCGTAGCAAACGGCGCTCTCACTCCTCGTAAATCCCGAGTCCCGTGGAAAACCGCACGAAGCCGGAGGTCTTGGATTTTCCCGTCGCATACGTGGTCCGGAACATCACGCTGGCAAGAGAGGGGGAGACCAGACTGAGGTAGGTCGCATGCTTTCCATCCGGCGGGATGCCGGAGATTTCACGGATCACCGCTTTGTTCAACCCGCTTAAAACTTCGACCTTGATGACCACGGTGTCCGGAGTGCGCGGATGGATCTGGATGCCGAGTTCATTCTGATCCCCCGATGGGGGAGTTGGAAGGCCGTCAGGGATTTCTTGAGTCTCCCCGTGGCTGAACTTGGTGATTTCGATCTCAACAGGGCCGACGGCCACTTTGCTGCCGACACGGGCGGGGATCGGCTTGGACTCGGCGGTTTCGGTCTCCGCCGCTAGGAGCACCAGCTCCACCTCGCCGGAGATTTTGTTGGCGCCCTTGTTTGGGCACTCGGAGCTTCGGACCGAAACAAGGGCTTCCGTGCCCGTATCGTTCACGGCAAACTCAAGCGGCTTATCCCGCCCGAAGCCGGGCCCCTCCCGGGTAGGCTCAGCAAGGTTCTTTCCGGTGTCATCCACAAACGACAGCAACCGGCAACCTTGGGGGTTCAGCAGGTAACCTGAGGGAATCTCAACCTGAAGAAGAATGGACGTTCCGCTCGCCCATTCTCCGGGAGCAAAGGTCTTCCCTGCCGATCTCCACGGCAACCCGCCGGAATGATATCCCAAATGGTCATTTTTTATAACGCCGGAGGCAAGGGACAAAACCTGCGCCGGCAGCACGGTTTCCTGCGCCTGCGCACCAGCCAAAAGGCAAAATAGGAATGCGAGGAAAGAGAAGGCCTTCATGAGATCTCAACGGCTTCCTGCCAGTCCGGCTTTGAAACCAATCTGCAGGTTCACCAAGGAATCGGTTTCGTAATAGGTGAAACGAAACCGGACGTTGCTGGTGCCGGCCGGGATGTCCACCCAGTGGCTTTGGGTCTTGTTGGCATCCGGGTCGATCCCGTCGATCCCGCCAAGCACCTTTCCGCCCATCGAGTCGAGGACCTCGACCTTGAGGAGGCGGATTCGCAGGTTATCGCGGATCCGGTCGCGGTTAATGACTTGGGCTCTCCTGTTCGGCGACCCCCCTGCATAATAGGATCCGGAGCCGGGATTGGACACCTCAAACGACAGGCTGTCCCGCCCTAGCTTCCGGCCAAGAAGAGATCCGCCGTCCGCCTCTTCTCCGGCTCGCACCGGCTCCCGCGAGGTGATCTGGCACTGCACAAACTTCGCTTCAAAAATCTTCCCCTTCAGGCACTGCCCGTCCATCGTCGAAAACATCTTGGCGGGCAACGGATAGGCCGGCACGATCAATGTGCCCCCCAGCTTTCTGGCCCCTGGACCCGGCAGCTTCGGAGATGTGATGGCGATCCGCGCGGGGGATTCGGCTCCTTCTTTGGGTTGGTTCAAAACCGCCGCAGTGCAGCCCGGCACGAGAAGGTTTGTTCCGGAATCATCCGAAAAATCCGCCACCTGGATTTCAGAAGCCAGGCCGTAAATGGCTGGGATCGTCGCTTCAAGAAGCAATCCGACGCCGGAAAACCCCTCCTTCGCAATGTGGGGCGGGGATTGGCTGCTCGTCGCCAGCAGCTTTCGCTGCTCTTCAGCAAGCGGGCGGGCGATGCGGACTCCGGCGACACTTGCCTCGGTTGGGATCTCTCCGGCCCTCAGCGGAAACGCACTAAGGACGATGGTGGCGATCGGCGCTGCGAGGCACCTCATTGCTTGTCAATCAGCTCTGCAACAGGCAACCCCATCTTGTTGACCTGGCAAAAAACCACTGTTCCCTGGCCTCGCTGGAGCGCAAACGCCACGTTTTTTTCAGGGACGAGCACAGGGATGAACTGCCCCTCCGCGGTGGAGAGGCTGACCAAGCGGACCATCCCCTCTCCGGGGTTTTGAGAGTCCAGGATGTTGTCGATCACCCCCTCGATCCGATACCGGTTCCCCGCATGCGTCTTTGGATTTTCCAGAAATCCGTCAGCGGAAAATGTCGCGTATTTTCCACGGCCCAATTCCGGGACCAGGCTCGCTGCCGCGCCGCTGAAAACAAAATACGCCGCCAGCACCCCCACTACGATGGCCCCGGAAACCACCAGGACGGTCCTGTTCTTTGATTTTCTATTTCTCATGGGTTCCTCCCTTGAGTCCGTCTTGCAGAAGCTTTTCCGAAAGCGACTTCACTCTGGCCTTGACGCTTTCGCTGTCGGGATTTTTTGAGAGCGCGGCGAGGTAGCAGGAAAGGGCGGTGACATCCTCGCCGCGGGACTCGTCGAGCCGGGCCTGGCGGACGTCGCCGATGTAGTCGCTGGCTTTTACCACGGCCTCCTGGTAGGCGAGAGCCAGCTTCTCATCTTTCGGGTATTTCGAGGCCACCGCGTCGATCTCCTCCCAGGCCGAATAGGGCAGCCCTTTTTTCATCAGCCCCTCATAGGCCCCCATCGCGCGTTCGATCTCGGCGAAAGCCTCCCCCGCATCGCGCAGCTTTTGCGTGCGCGCGGGGTCGTCGTGGACGGCTGCCGCAAACTTTTCGGCACGCTCGCGGATCGTCCGGTAGTCGGATCGCGCGATCAGCTCGTCGAGTTCCTTTTTCAGCTTCATCTGCTCGTCGAACTCTCCGGCAATCTCATCCCTGTCGTCGAGCGCGGGGTTCGTCGGCCAGATGGTTACAGCCTGTCGGAGGGCCCGCTCCGCAGAGACCTTGTCGCCACTAAAGACGGCATTTTTTGCTTTGAGCAAATAGCCGTCACTCTCCATCTTCGCCGCCAGGATTTTCATTTTCGTCTCCGATGCATCAAAATCCGGCGCCAGTTTTTCCAGTGCCTGAAGTTTCGTCTCCGCGGTCGAGTAATCCCGCACGTTCAGCGCCGACATCATTTGCTTGCGGCTTTGCCGGACGTCGAGGATTTGGCGTTTCGAAGTCGATGGCAGAGCCCGCACCTCCGGCATGTATTCGCCGAGCATGAATGCGTAATGGAGAGACCGGTCGGCGGCATCGAGCATCGAAGACGCAACCTGATTCTGGTAAGCCTCGACGCTCCTGCGAACATCTTCATGGGCAGCGGACGCAGCTTGGGAAAGGCTGATCGTGGTCAGGGGCATGTCCTGATCGAGTTTCATCTCCTTGGCGATGGGGTTGTTCTTCTGGCTCATCCCCAAGTCGCCGTCTGCGATCAGTGCCTGATAAAGCTTCCCGGCGACGATCACATGCTGAAATCGGCGCTGCGCCAGCAGGGTGAAAATAAAGACTTGAAACTGAGCCTTGGCCATCGCCACAGCGGGAACCGACTCGGCTTCGTATTTCGCTCGTTCGACCGTCAGCCGTTCCTTCTCCGCGATCAACTGGGCTTTCTTCTCCGCGTTGACCAATGCACGCTTGGGATCCGCATCGGAAACCGTTGTATAAAACTTGAGCTGGTTCTCAAGGTTGCGCCGACGTTCCTCAAACTTTGAAGCCACTCCTGTCGTGTCCCGGCTTGCCCGCATCTTTACCGTCAGGGCCTCAATCTGGGTGGCGATCTGCCCGGAGATGCCTCCGTCGAACTTCCGCCAATCCGGCCGATTTTCGATTTCCTTCAGCACGGCAAAAGACTTCTGAAAGTTGGCCAAACTCGGAGCCTGAAGCCCTGCCAGCCCGAAAGGATTTCCGGTCAGAAGAGCAACGAGGGACTGCAGCTTGTTGTAATACTCCTGCTCATCCTTCATCAGGCTCTGGTTTTCCATGAGGAACCGCTCATAGCGCAGGTCGAGCGCAGGCGTATCGACGATATTCCATGAGAGACCGTTGAAGGTCACGGCCCCGGTTGAAGGATTGAGCCCCACCGTCTCGCCATCTTTCTTTTTTTCAGCTGCGACGGGCGGCGGCGATGACGAGGCGGAAGCTCGTGCGGAAGCCGAGCCGGTTGGGTTCGCCTCCGGCGCGGGTTCCTGGGCCGACAGGTTTCCGCCGAAGGCCAGCAGGATGGCTGCGGCAGCGACGATTCGGCACAGGAGAAGCGAACTCCCTGCCGCAGTGTGCATCATGGGTTTCATCAAAGCCTGAACATGCTACCGCATTTATAGAACATATCGTTTTGATCCGTTGTATGTTCGCAGGACAGATGTGAGCTTTTTGCAGATTGCATGTCAAGGTCGCCTGAGCAAAAAAAACCCTCTGGCTCGAAGGCCAGTTTTTTGAGGGGCATGAAATTGGCTTCGCTTTTTTATTCGGCGGCAATGAGATCACGCTGATCGGCGTGATCGGAACCAAACGCTATGGGCGCGGTGTTCCTGGTCGGCGAATCGAACAACGGCATTTTGCCGCGCGAACTGAGCCGCGCCGGTTTGCGCTGGTCGGCAACCTGGGGGTGCGAAATCTGAGTCCTGGAATCCGATGCCGGATCTTTGAAGCATCCAAGAACATCATCGGTTGCCCGTTCGATTTCATCGAAGCCAGGGAGAGCGCGGCCACGCTCTTTGGCGTAGCGCTTGGCGATCAGCGCAATATTTTCAATGTAGCTGAGGTGATCGCCTTTGCAGAGTCGGATGGGTGTCACGACAAGCTTCAGAAAATCGTCATCGAGGCCAGGCAGGTGAATGCGGGCAACC
>JBGSJQ010000088.1:0-14449 GCA_041741775.1 Terrimicrobiaceae bacterium
TCGCCGCCTGCCCGGCCACGTAGTCTGCCGTCACCCGCTGCAGCTCCGCGCCCGCCGCTTGGTGCAACTCCCGCAGCCCCACGCTCGAAAGCTGCCTCATCACACTCTGCAACCGAGGGCTCACACCGTCAGAAATTTTAATGCGCAGATTCATTCTTCTCCTCCCCCCGCGCAAAGCGCGGCACTCGGACGCGAAGCGGCCCCATCCATCATCCAAAATCCTCTTCATGCCGCCAGTTCCCTCCTGAGCTCCTCCTGCAGATCCGCAGCCATGCGATCAAAAATGTCATTCACTTCCTGCTCCCCCGGAGTCAGCTCCCCATCCATCGCTCCAGACGACTCCGCAGGAGCCACCAGCGCCAGCGAGAGGCAGCGCGCACGGTCCACAGCCTTCCAAGCCATCCCCGAGTTAAAAGCAAACGGCGGAAACGGATTCGATAACGTGTCCTCATGTCCACCCGCCCCATCGCCAAGCGCCTGCCAGATCGGGGAATCTTTGCGAGCAATCATCAAACCGGAGGTCGGAGAGGGGAGACTGGAGAGAGGGGCCGTAAGCGGCCGAGAGCCGCGCTCCGCGCGGGATTCTTCCCTTTCCGGTTTCCGATTTCCGCTTTCCGGTTTGAGAACCCCGACCCAGCCCACCGACTCGCCAGCATCATTCCACCGAGCCGTCCACCCCGCCGAGTGGCTCTCCGGCGTGCCACGCGGCACAGAGCGGATGTAGAGCCGCACCAGTTCCCACGCCGGATAGGCATGGAGCGCGTAAGGCGAGTTCCCCTCGACCATGCGGCCATAGTTCGCCGCGATGCGCATATTCGTCTCCAGCACGAGATTCAGCCGAGCCTCGCTAGAGAGATCCTGCAGCGAGTCCTTCTCCGCCGGAGGGATCGTCGCCATGTCGGCCGGGAATCCCACCGCCGGATCATACCCGAGTTGCTTGAGCTTGCGGAAAAGCCGCAACCGGCCCGTCGCCATATTGATCTTCCCCGAGAGCATGTCATCCACCACCGAGGCCACCTCGTTGAGATACTCCGCATTCGTCGTGCGAGCCGAGAACACCGACCGCATCCGCAGATCCCGAGAAAACCCACGAATCTGAGCGCTCGAAAGATCGCTCACAAATACCTCCCGCCCACGCCACTGGCGCAGAGCCTCAGTCAGCGGCGGATTGTCGAGGATCGAGATCAAAGCATGTCCTCCGGTTTTGCGTTGAGCCCCTCAAGAAGCGACTTACCAAGCTGGTGAGCCAACAAGTCAGCCAAGGCCGGAGCCTTGTTCACCTCTGCCAGCAAATGCGGCAGCAAAGCCCGAAGCCCCTTGAGCGCCTCCACATCCCCAGCCTCCAGCGCCGAGACAATCGCCCCACAAACCGGCCGCATGTCGCGCTGGAATGCCGCGACAGCATCCTGCGTTTCCACTTTCCGATTTTCGCTTTCCGCTTTCCCTTCCAGCGCCGCCGCCAAAATCGCCCGAGCAGAAACCGCGTCCCTCGCCACCGCAGCCTCACAGATCACGCCGCGCAATCCCCTTTCCGGTTTCATCAGGTGAGGTCCTCCGGAGCATCAGGGTTTGCATACTTGCCAGGCACCACAGGCCGCTGCTCACCAGGGCGAGGCAGCGGGTGAGTCCTGGGGATGATCTTGTTCTCGCTGTTCCAGCTCCCAAGATTCTGCGGCACCGGGCTGTCCGTCATCGCCTCATCGGGAGCCTCCACCAGCACCTTGCGGTCCGCGATCCGCAGTAGATCGCTGTTGTCGATCTTGCGCGTCTCCCGCTGATCCTCAGAGAGAGGCATCCGCAGGCGCTCCATGAGCGCGTAAAGCGCCATGCGAATCGCCACCCCCTTCAGCGAGCCAGGCACCTTCGCCGGATCCACATCCAGCGGGTTCCCGCTCGCCACCGCGCGGCGAATCCGCGCGATGGCATTCGCGATTTCCTCAGCCACCGGATCCACCCCGCCCGTCGAAGACGTCTGCGCCTTGTCAACGACAAACCCAAGCCCAGAGGCCTTCAGGTCATCCGCGATGATGGTGGTCCAGTTGGCCATGGCCTTATTTCAGCAACGCCGCAAGTGCGCGCAGGAACTCCGCCCGCTCGACGATCTCCGGGCGGCAAGCCTCGTTGTAAGCCCAGCCCGCGCCGCCAGGGCCGCGCTCTTCCTCGCGCTCCGCCTTGGCGAGTTCCACCGCCAGCCACGCGCGTCCAGTCACAGACGCGAGGGGATCAGCTTTCGGCTTTCCGGTTTCAGCTTTCAGGTTTTGTATTGGTTTGGCCATGGCCGTTTATCGGTAGCTCAGCGTGACGTTGGCCGGCGTGCCTCCAGCGGTGACGGCCCTCAGCGTCCCCTCCACCCGCACGCCCAGCGGCAGCGAGACTTGGTTGGTCGTGCTGATTGTCGCGATCGCGTTGGTGGCCGAGGTGCTGACATCGCTCAGCGTAAGCGTCGAGGTGGCCCCGGCAGTCCCCACAACCAAGCGGTCCAGGATCACCGGGCCGGTGTAGTTATTGGTCCCGTTCGTCGAGACATTCGCGTAGGTGTTCCCGCGCTCCAGCCGGGCCATGGCCACAAGGCCCTTGTTGCGGAGCACAAGGTCGCTGTCCCCGCTCTGCGGCGCGGTGGTGTAGGTGAGGTCCGCTGCAAACGCAGCGGCCACGAGGATCAGCCCAAGAAGGCCGATAAATGTAAATTTTGATTTCATGGTATTTGTGTTTCTTTTTTGCGGACTCCAGCCGAAGGAGAAGGCTCTTCAGCCTTCATCCTTCAGCCTTCATCCTTTGATTTACTCCGAGGTGATGACCATTCCCGCGCGGCGCTCGCCCACGGCGGCCCCGAGCATGACTTCCGGACGCCACTCGGCGTAGTTCTCGCGGAGCGAGACATACTGCACGAGCAGCACGCTGATTCCGCCTGGCGTGGTGACAGTCGTCACCGAGCCGGGAACCATCGCACCGACAGCCGAGGAGAAGTCCTGCGGCAGGCGGCTCTTGAGGATCAGGCTGGCCTTGTGGCCGGCGAATCCCACCCGGTTGCTGGTCGCCGGGAACCATGGGGCCTCCAGCGGGTTGAAGCCCTGGAGCTTCGGCAGGATTCCGTCCGTGACCACTTCGGGCTTGCGCATCGCCGCGAAGAAGGTGTTGAACGTCGGATCCTGCGCCAGGCGCTGGTGGTAGGCCGCATTGAGCAGCGCAAACCGCTCCTGGGTCGGAACCTCGTTCACGTCGAAGGCCGCCTTGATGTTGCCCAGGCTCGCCATGTTGAAGTCCACCAACGCCTGTGCGTAAGTCGGATACAACGTCGGCACCTTGCCGCCGCCGAGCGTCGCTGTGACGGTCGCCGTGGCCGTGGCCTTCTGTGTCATCACCGCATTGGTCCCATCGGTCACAGAGGCGATGTGCGTCCCGGCAGGGATGCCCGCGCCGCTGATCTCCTGTCCGCGATACACGCCCGCCGTGGTGGCGAGGGTGATTGCGGTGGATCCACTGGTCGTGCCGCAAGCGGCATCGGTGATCTGCTTGTAGGCGTTGAAGTTCGCAGCCGTCATCAGAGCGGTCAGCTTGTTCACCGCGTAACCGCCGAGGGCGTAGAGCGCCATCGGGGCGGTCTCACCGAAGAGGTTGCGAAGCGTCTTGGCCAGCGTCTGCACGCCGAAGACAATCGGCACGCCGATGTGCTCGTCGAGAGTCACCGAAACGTCCACGCTCTGCGCGGCGCTCGCGGTGTCCCAGCCCAACGGGCGTCCGGCGCTGTCGGCGGTCGCGTTGTAGGTTTGGACGGCGGGCTTCAGGATGATGCGCGTGGTCTCGGTCTGGCCGTAGAGCCCCGGAGCATCCGAGTAGTCGCTGGTGATCGCGTTCAGGAGCGGATACTCATACTGGAGCAGCGGCAGAGCGCGTTGCAGCACGAGCGTTCCGGCCAGCAAGCCGACCTGCGCGTCGCTCACGTCGGCGGCCTTGATCGCCTCCTCCATCGTGATGTTCGAGAGCGCCTCGTTCTTGTCGATGTCCTTCGCGAAGATCGCGGCAGCCTCGCGAGCGAGACGGCCCTTTTCCTTCGCGGTCTCGGTCGAGAGCTTCACCTCGGCATTCTTCGCGCACACGGCGGCGAAAGCCTTCAGCGTCGCATTCGGAGCTTCGGCGGTGATCTGAACGCTCGGGGTCATGCGACCGCTGAGCTGCTGACCCTGCATGGCGTCGATCACGCTGAGGAAGGAAGGATCCTCCGCCGCTTTCGCGACCAGGGCTTCCTGCGTCTTCGTGTCCTTCGCGGCAATGGCGCTCCGCTCGACCGCACGCTTCACAGCGGCATCGGCATCGGCCTTGTTGCGTGCCAGGATGGCGTCGCCCTGCTCTTTGTTCTTCGCCTTGATCTGCTCGTTTTCGAGCGTCATCGCGGCGACCTTGAGTTCCGACTCCTTCGCCGCGATCTGCGCGGTGACGAGTTGGTCGTTTTCGTTCTTCGCCTTCAGCGCAGCCTGCTGCGATTTGAGGGCGTCGAGTTCCGTCTGAAGCTCCGAGTTTTTGGCCTGGAGCGCTGCCAGTTGTTCAGGTGTCATGTTTTCGTTTTGTTGTTGTTTCTCGATGGATTGCGCTCCATCTGCGTTTTTCGCCCAGAGGGGCAAAATTGTGTGGAAGGCCGGATCATTCACGAGCCCGCCCATATTCGGTTTGGCAAACTGCCGGCACACGATCCGCGCCGGATTCGCCCGCTTGTTGTCAACGTGGAAGACCGGCGAGAACTGCCGCCATTCCTTCCCCTCGACCCCGGCCTTCCCGCTTGCCGTCCACTCGCCCCGGCAATAGATGCCAGGCTCGGGCGCGTCCCGGTAAAAGAACTCCTCCGGCCAAAAAGAAGCCGGCCCATCCTCGTGGTTAAAATCAAAAAGCGGCTTCTTGTTCCGAGCCTTCAGCGCCGCACACTGCCGGTTCAGCTCCGCCGCCCCGGAAGCATCCACCAGCACCTTCATCGGTGCCCCGATCCCCCCATCAATCGGAGTGATCGTCTGCACCCCACCCGGCATATACATCATCTCCCCCGTAGCAGTAGGTGAGAGCTGCACCGCAGCCCGGCAGAGAATGGATTCTTGTTCGTCCCGTGTTTTCATTTTTCTTAAAAATGTTCTTGAAAAACCAAAGCGGTTAGGTTATTTCTTTTCCCGTCATGAAAAACACATCCGCACAACAACTGGGCCGCCTCGGCGGCAAAGCCACCTCGCAAGCTAAAACCGCCGCCGTTCGGGAAAATGGAAAACTCGGAGGAAGGCCCCGAAAGGACGCCTCTGGCGAAACCGCAGAAATGCGCCGCACTCGGGAGCGCGTTCAGTATTGGGAGGATCGCCGCAACGAGGCCACCACAGAAAAGGAACTCAACTATTGCCGCGAGATGGAGCTCAAGGCGCATCGCGCATCCAGCAAAGCAATCGAGCGGGGCTCTGAATAAGTTACACATAGCTCGGCCCTTTTTTATCTGGGTCCCATACCTGCGTTTTTTCTGGAGCGACCGGATCTTGTGGCCGCTTGTTCCAGGCATCAACGATCTCCGAAATCGTTTCAGGAGAAATGCGCGCCGATTTCGTATTGAAGGCAGCCCAATCCGTAGCAACTTCGATCCCCCTGGATTTGAGTTGCTGCGCGAGGAATGTCTCGGAAACATCGACCCCATTCAGCTTCACGAATCCAAATGATCGGCCTGATCCCCACGAAGTAAGAGGGGTTTTGTTGGCGGCATCGTCTGGAACACTTCCAACCTTAGCGGCCTCGGCGGCTTCTCTTTGAGCTTTCAATTTTTCCGACTCTTCGCGGGCATCAGCACGAAGATGTTCCAGTGTTGCATCTGTGCTTTTGAAAAGCCCCTTACCAAAAGCATCGCGGAACTCTCCTGGTGCAGTTTCCTCAGCAATCACTATTTTGTTGGCGGGCGTCGTGACCTCGACAGCAAATCGCTTGTTCGCATTCATGAACCACCGCGATGCCGTGAGTTTGTGGCCGACGCTGGTTGAGATCGTTGCCGTGCTCGATCCCTTCGTCCACTTCCCGCTCTCATCCCTCGGCTCGCTGGGATCAAACCCATTCCCCGCCGCCACAGCCCCCAGCGCCGCCATCATCTCCTCATCCCCAAGCGACAGCAGTTCCCCAACAATCCGAGCAGCCTTAGAAGAAAGCGGCGCGTCCTCTCCGGTTTCCGGTTTCCGGTTTCCAGTTTCCGGTTTTTCTTCTTTTCCGCCAATAACCTCTTCGCCATCACTCGGGGCCGGGATGTTGTATTTCTTCCGCAAAAAGCTCGTCGGGATCTCCAGCCCGGCATCCGCCAGAGTCTTGTCCCGCTGTGCCGCAGGAAGATCCCCCTCGTCATCTTCGAGGAGCCGCACATGGGGAGCCTCATCCGCATCCCCGTAGTTCAGCGTCAATATCGAGGGGATGAGCTGCGTGTTGAGAATCCCGCAAGCATACTTCGCCGCCGCATTGATCCGGCGTTCCTTCACGTCGCTCTCCACCGCGCCGAACGCCTTGCCGCCGCCCTTGCTGCTGTCCTGGCTGCCGCTCATCGTCTGCCCGAGGATCACCAGCCGCGCATACCGGTCCGCCCGGTCGAGCAGCTCGCCCTGGGGAGAATGGTCGCCGCCTTCCTTCGTCGCTTCCTTCAGCTCCAGCGTCGTCCCGGCCGGGAATGCTGCCCACCCGGCGCTGCCCATGTTTTGGAGCATGTTGCAGATCGCGTCCACCGTCGCCTGCGGAGCATGCGGATCGTAGTTCGCCCAGCGGAACGGAAGCCCGAAAACCTGTGCCAAATTGAGAAGCCAATCCGCCGAGAAGTTCGCCGCGCACCACCACCAAGCCAGCGGCCTCAACATGCCGCCGCCCAGCGCAGTCCCGCTCTTCGCCTTGTGGATGCCGATCAAAAATTTGTGCGGAGGGAATGCGCCCACCACAGAAGGCTTTGGCTGGAGCGATGTCCCTGCCAGATTCAGCGGCTGCATCTGCCCGTGGGCATCGGTCCGCAATCCCAGCCGGCCACTTATGTCGAACGCAAAGCAAACCGGATGCACCCAGAACGTCGCCCGTGGTGCGATGAACTGCCCGTGCACCCCGCTCGTCGTCATCTGCCAGTCCACCTCCAGGCAAGTCACCCCCCGGAACCATCCGTCCAGGATGTCCCGCAGCGTGCCGTCCATGTCATTCTCATCCGCGCAAGCCTCGGGCCGCATCCGCCGCAACGCCGCGCTCACCAGCTTCGAGCGTTCCTGTGCCGTCGGCGTCGTGTCCTCATCCTCCTCACAGAAAGGCTCAAAGATCATCTTCCGCTCCATCACCCCATCCGCCAACTCCTGAGCACAAGCCGCCAGCTCCGGCCAGGTATCGAACATCAAATCAAAAAGCTCCCACTGCTGCACATGGTTCCCCGCAAGCGCCCCACGCAAAACCGCCTCGATATACTGGGGAGTGATCGCCGAAAGCTGAGGCAGGATCCACCGATAAGCCCCCTGCGGACGCAATATCCGAGCCAGCGACTGCGACACCGCCGCATCAGGCATAGCAGCCACCGCAGCCATTTCCGCCTTCCGCTTTCCGCTTTCCGCTTTTCTTTTCATCCCATCCTCCGGGGTTGAAATGTTGGAAGCCCCGCAGGTTTCCCGCCCATCCGGATCAGCGGAAGATTCGCAGCCGAGATCGTGCCATCATTCGTTCCTGCCGCCTCGACCGCCAGGGCAAAGCTCCAGAAGTGATCCGCGTGCCCGGCCTCATCCCTCGTCGCCGAGATGCTCACCCGTCCGCCTGGCGTCACGATCCGCTCTGGCTTGCGAAGATCATCGCGAAGCTCGCGGTCGGCCATGTGCTGGATCCGATGTTCCTCGTAAACCGCCAGCAGTTCCATCGCCATCGCCTCAGTCACCTTCACGCTCGGCGACTTCCGGCCCTCAGCCTGAATCCGCTCCGTAGCCGCCACGCTGGTGGAAAAGTTGATTCCGGAGATCCGCGAGCTGCCATGCCGGTCCTGCGCATACTCAAAGAGCCCGAGCCCGATGCCCGTCATGTCGATGCACACCCGGCGAAACCTCGGCAGCCCGCACAGCGCGTCAAGTTGCTGCTGCTGCGCCGGCAACCGCATGTTCTCCATGCGAAGAAGAGCCCGGCACCGGAAGAGCGAACCCGTTTTCTCGAACACCGAGAGCACCGAGATGTCACGGTTGCGCCCCACGTCCAGCCCGCAATAAAGATCGTCCGCCGCCCGGTAGAGATCGGAAATAATCCCCGCGCCCCATTCCTGCTCGCAGATCACGCCCATCCCCTCACGCTCCGCCGCTGTGATCAGGTCGCTTGTGAGCAGCGTCATGTTTTCATCCGTAAACGCGCACTCGTAGTTCTGATCGTAGGCCCGCTTGTCGAGCGACCGCGCCCGCGCCTCATCGGGAGTGATCGGCTGCCGCGTCCTCGGGTCGTAAATCTTCACGCCCTGCGCCCATGCCAGCGAGCGAGGCACACGCGACAGCGGAAACTCCCCGCTCGTCGCCATCTCATAAAACAAGTTGTGCTTACCGTTCCCGGTCGAGCTGATCCGGCAAAGGAAATCCGCATTCGAGGAAAGGATCGGCTCCGCCGCTTCCCAGATCGCCCGGCTGTTTTCATGGAATGCAAATTCGTCCAGGATCAAGTCACCCGAGAACCCGCGCGCCGTGCGGGGATTCGCCGCGAGAATCTTGATGCGGCTCGTCTGCCCTCCCACCTTGATGCGGATCTCAAACCGCATGGCATCATACTCGACCGCCGATTCATGGAACCGCGCCACGTCAGCCTCCTCATCGCCATCCAGCGCCACAAACGCCTGGTCCAGCAACCGCAGCACCTCCGCGCATTTCACGCCGAACTCCGCGCCGTTGTCCTTCGAGTTCGACAGCACCGTTACCAGTCGGCCAGGCCGCGTCAGGCACCGATCCACCGCCCAGGCCGCCAGCGTGAAGCTCTTCCCAATCTGCCGTGACCAATGCAAAATCTGTATCCCGCTCTCCCGATCCCGAAACACCGGCAACTGGTATTCCCGAAAAGCGATGATCGACGGCTTTCCGCTTTCCGCATTCCGCTTTCCGCTTTTCAATTTCGGGCTCATTCCGGCGTCACTCCAAAGAGATGTTTGCGCGCAGCATTCAGCCGCGCCGGTTCGTCCAGTGCCTTGTCCGCCGCGATCGCCTTGAGCTGTGGCAGGCACTTCAGAGCCGCCCGCGCCGCGTCGAACTGGAACTTCTCCTTCTCCTGCTCGTTCTCGATAGCCTTCCGCGTCTCCACCGTCACAAACTTCAACAGCCCGTGATCCTTCTGCCCGAACCCCTGCGCCGAGAGAAACCGCACCAGAAACCTGTGCGTCTCCTCCGAGCCAGCCCCAGGCATCACTTCCTCGAAAATCTGCCGGATGTTCGCCACCGACTCGTTCGCTACCCGCATCTCCTGCTGCAAGGCAAACCAGCGCCAGAAGTCCGACAACCGCTGCTCCGAGAGCCCAGAGATTTTGTGCCGCGCCTCGATCTGCGCGATGAGCTTCGCCCCAGTGAGTTCCTGCGCCTGCGCCGCAAGGAACTCCTGCTCCTCCCGCGACAGAGCCTTGAGCCGCTGCAACGCGCTTGGCCCGTCCGCATCGACCCGTGGTTTGCGGCTCATTCATCGCCCCCCCCAGATGTGCAGACCTCAGCGCGCAGCACCTCCCGCGCCGGAGGCGCATCCGTAAGCGGCCACTCCCGCACCCGCAAAGAATGCTCCGCCACCGTGATCACTATGAAATCCTTCGCGCCTTCCGCCTTGATGAACACGATGTCCCCCACAGCAACCTTCGGGTAGCCACTCTCCGCCTTCCGCTCTCCGGTCTCCGGTTTCATGAGTGTCTCTGGGCCTTTCCCTTGTCGGTGATCGCCCACCGAGTGCCGTGCAGCGGATTCAGCACGCCCGTGATGAACTGGTAAAATTCGCAATACTTGATCGCGTCGCGGAACTCCGAGAGCAGTGCCTCCGGCCGCACCCGCGCATTCACCTGCGCATGGATCACAGCCTCATCCGCCGGGGAGTCCCACCCGGACAGGATGTCCAAAATGTGTCCGGAGATTTCAGCGTTACGGTTCATAGCAGCCCCTTCGTGTCCTTGAGCAAAGCCACCGTGCGCGCCGGAGCGGCATTGATGTCGTTCTTGAGCTCATCGATGCGGCGGTGGATCTGGCTCACTCGCTCCTCCCCGCTCGCGATAATCTCCTGCTTGTCCTTCTGCATCGTGTGTCGGATCGCCCGCACATCGCTCTCCAGCACAACCACGCGGTGATGGAGCGGCCCGCAAAGAATCTCGTGGTCGCGATGCGTAAGCGCCTTATCCTTCAAGCTCACCTCGAAAGGCTGAGGGCCGATCTCCCGCTTGTCCGGCTCACCGCGCAGCGACTTCTCCCAAGACCTTATCTTCATGTAGAGCCCCAGCAGGATGCCCAACGCCGCCACCACGCCAGCAAAAATCTGGTTATTGTCGACCTCCACGGCCAAGAGCGGAGGCATCATTTCGAGGCCCCCTTCAGGTATTGCGCACCGCCAATCACACGATAAGAAACCTGCAATACACCCCTGCGCAGCGACCCGCCAAGCGCCACAAACGCCGCCTGCGTGAGATCCAGCCCATGCTTCGCCCACCGCGCCGGGCCGATGTCGATCAGCGGCACTGTGATCTTCCGCGTGCCACAAGTCACCTCCACCATCGTGCCCACAGGGTTCTTCTTGCCAGAGCTGTGGAGCCCAAAGCGCATCATCGGCAAAGGAGACCCGCCCACAGCCTTCCGCGTCGCCCGGCACTTCCCCTGGTAATCCATCGGCAACGAACAGCCCATCAGCTCCGGGTGGCCCTTCGTGGGATACCCACAAGCCGTCTCGCCGCTATCCATCGGATCATTCGACCCGCCAAACCACGTCGCCGTCGTCCCCTCCACAAGGAGATCGCCGCCGTGCACAATCACAGAAAAACACCAATCCGGATTCGAAATTTTGGCGCTCAAAACGAGCCCTCCCACTTGATGAGCCAGCGACCAGGCCGAAGCGGCCAGCCCAGCGTGATGCGAGGCCACCAAGAGTTCCGATCCTCCGGCTGAGACCAGGCAAAACCATAAGTCCCACCACCAAGATCCCCATAGCGCTCCACGCGCCACTGCTCGCGAGCCTCGGCCACGCAAGCCAGCGCACCCAAAAAAACCATAGTCAGTAGCGCGGCTCGTTTCATGGCATGTTACAAACCCAAAGCACCACCGCCAAAGCCACGCCCCAAGCGCTCACGATCACAGCCATCGCCCCCACCACGCTCCAGTGCACAAACCCCTTGTTGAGCCCCCCACGCGGAATCCTCGGGTTTCCCGTGGCATGGGCATCCTGCCCATGCGACTTCCCAACCGGCAACGCCCGGCGCACCCGACGGATCGGCTGCTCAGCCCGCACCCTCCCATAAATCGCCAGCACAGCCCCCACCACACTCGCCACCTGCAGCGCGATCTCCGTGGTTGCGTCCGAATCCACCGACCACCCAAAGATCCCCGCGAACGACGCCAAAAGCACAATCACAGCCCCGATGATCGTCCGCGACTGCCACCAGGACTTTCCCGAAATCGGAGACGGGAAAGCGGAAACCGGAGAGGCCTCCAAACCTTCGTCATGTGGCGTTTCCGGCATCATTTCCTGCCTTCGTTCAGCCTTTGGACCGCCAGCTCGACGGCCAGATTCACCGCTCTCGCACTCGCCTCGATCCCCGCAGAAATCGCCGCCGCCTTGATCTGCTCCACCGCAGCAGAGCGCTTCTGCTCACCCGACTTCGGGCTCTCCGCCAGCGACTCGACCACCTCCATCGCGATCGGCAAAAGCGCCGTCAGCAGCGACGAAGTGCCAGTCGCCAGGATCGGCAGCAAAAATGCCAGCAGGGTTTTCGATGCGCCCGTCAACCAGGCAAGTGCGTTCAGTAGTGCAGTTTTCATAAATTAAAAAAGCCGCCCGGCACTGGAAATGCGTCCGCACACGTCACCAGCAGCCGGACGGCAAAGTCGGTTGGCAGGCAAATCGCCTGCCGTGAAATTCGAGAAATAGCTCGGACGCATGGCCGCATCCTCCCGCACTCACAAAAAACCCGCAACCGCTCGCGGGTTGGCAACTAATACCCCATTGACAGTTTTTGCGATTTAGACTATTAGCGCACGCCGCGCGCAAGCCCGTGCAAAAACTCGACGCGTGAAGTCAAGAAATCAATTCACGCACGATGTAGATATTTTTCTTGCCATCCACAGAAAAATTCTCTCGTGGCATGGGCTTCCAGCCCATGCGAAAAACCCCAAGCGCAGATCCTCAGTAACCCCGAGTCCGCACGTTACTCTCCGGCACCCGCCGCACCGACTGCCCCTTAATCGACTCCAAAAAAGCCCGCCGCTCCTCCGGCGTATCCACCCCCTCCGGGTAAATTGATCTCGGCGGCGGCGCTGCCGTCGCTCCGAGAGCAAACCTCGTCGAGCAAAGCGGAACACCCCCCACATCCATATCCAGATCCGCCGCGATCACATTCACCCGCCCATCAGTCCCATTCTTCCCATCCCTCCCATACAGAGCCACCGTTCCCGCCGCCCTGGAAAAATTCGCGCCATTGCGCTCCCTCACCCCCCTCGGAATGACCAGCACCCCAAACTCCCGCTCCACCGCCTTCCTGTCCGTGTCCACAGCAAGCTGCGCCAACTGGGCAATCCCTCCCGCTCCCGTCTGCGCATCGACAAGCTGCGCAAAGCCCTGCGACCTGCTCACCGGATCCTCACGGCACTCCACAATTTCTATGCCCCCAGCCTCCCGCCGAACCACTTCCCCACGAATCAAAACCAGCCTCTCATCGCTCGTTGTTACGGGATCTGGAATCACCACCGCCTGGGGCGGCTCAGCGGGCGCGGATACTTTTTCTTGTGGGCTGGAACCGCCCGCCGCCCGATTAAGCCGCCAGGAATCCAGCGCCCGATTTTCCTCATACTTTAATTCCATCGCGCGATCTTTATCCGCTTCGCTGTCAACCATCCACCGGAGGCCGACATACCCAGCAACCGCCACCACGATCATCACAATTAAAGTTTTCATTTCTTCAAGCTCTCCCACAGTCCCCTGATCATCGCAGCAGCCGAACGAAACATCTGAGGATGGTGTTCGTGAAGCTCGGACAGCCACTTGATACACTGTGCAAAATCAAAATCTCCGGAACTCCCGAACATCGGCGGATCTTCCAACAGTCTCCCTCTTGGTGGCAGCTCTTGGTGAGGCGGCATAGAAATCGGTCCCCGCACCGCTGGCGCACTATTATATAATGGGGACTGCGTAAGAGTGTAGAAATCCTTCATCAACCGAGAGCCTGGCGTCTTTTTTCCTCGCTCGATCTGCGATAAATAATTGGAGTGCACCCCAAGAAGAGCGGCCATCTCGGTCTGTTTTATCCCTGCACGGTCGCGAAAAGAGCGAAATATTTCAGATAAATCGCTTTTTTCTATTGACTCATTCGCACTTTGTGATGATTTGTCAGACATGCAATGTTCATCCGCTAACCGAAGCTCCTCGAAAAAGCAAGATAATTATGGGGTCAAGGAGATCAAGAAAGCCCTCATTGATCGCGGCACCACGGTCAGCCAGGCAGCGCGCTCTCTCGGATATGCCCGCAATACCGTGAGCCTCGCCATTCACCACCCGCGTCTCTTCCCGACTGTCCGCGCCAGACTTTTCAAACACCTCCGCCTCACATGACCCCACTCCAGCAACTCGTCACCTTCTCTCTCTATTATGTCAAAACCCGGCCCATCGCGGAACGCGCCGCCCTACTGGATGCAGCCGCCAGCGTTTTCGACGGCCCAATCGCCGAGTGCCTTCGTAGCGAGGCTGTTTGTTTCAGGAATGCCGAAGCCCACCAAATGAAACTCATTCAACTTCTCCAGGAGGTCGCGAAATGAGCCTCCCCCTCCTCGCCATCGCCAAGCGCCACTGCCTCGCCAGCAAGCCCGCCCTCTGCGTGAAAGCATTCGTCAGAGATCACTATGGATACAGCTACGATGCGCTTCGCGACGTGCAATGCGGACGCGTCCGCCCAAGCCAGAAGCTACTCATCAGCATCGCCGCCATGCACGTCCGCCTCTTCCCCAGCGAACCCCTGCCCAACGGCCTCCCGCGCCCGCAGAACAACCCATCCCTCAACTAACCCATCCGCACTATGAAAACCACCCTCACCCGCGAGCGCGATCTCGACCGGACCTACGGTCGCCACACCTACCAGCCCCGCCGATCCCCTCCAATCGAAAACCTCATGAACATCAACATTCCCGACTACACCGTCGCCCTCGCCATGCGAGACGCCATCCGAAAAGAACTCGGCCACGTCTGGCCCAGCCGCAAGACGGAGTATTTCCGCCACGAAATCCGCCGCCTCCTCTCCGCCCTACGC
>JBGSJQ010000089.1:0-6944 GCA_041741775.1 Terrimicrobiaceae bacterium
TCGGGCGTGGGCGCGGCGTAGGCGAGGCGGGTGAGGCCGCAGGCGGCCCAGTAGCGGACCTCGGCGAGGGGCGAACGGAGGCCGGGTTCGAGTTGCGCGATTCCGGTGAGTTCGGGGGAAGCGGCGAGCCAGGCTTGTTGAAGGATGGCGCGTTGCTGATCAGGCGCGGCCTTCAGGCGATCGTAGTAGGTCGGGAATTTGCCGGGAGCGCGCAGGGGGTTTGGGGCGAAGCCGATGTCGCCGGTGTCTTCGAGCCACGTGTGGAGTTGGCTGCGGAGTTGGGTGAGGCGTTTGGCCTGGGCGGGATCGGCGGCGAGGTTGCGGCTTTGCTCGGGGTCGGAGGTGAGGTCGTAGAGTTCCTCGATGGGTTTCGGTTCCCAGAAACGTGATTGGATGGCGTCGCAGCGACCGGCGCGCCAGGCGGCTTCCCAGGCCTGTTGGCCGGGCATTTGGAAATGATAATCCTGACGCAGTCCGGCGGCGCGGAAAGGGAGGAAGTTGCGCGTGTAGAGGTAGCGGGCATCGCGAACGGTGCGGGCGACGTCCCAACGGCCGCCGTCGGGGCCGCCGCTGAAACCACGGTAGCCGTAGAGGAAGTCGGGCGGGGTGGTGGAGGCTTGCGGACCGGCGATGGCTTGGCCTTGCAGGTAGGGTGGGGCGGAAACCCCAGCCAGACTGAAAAGCGTGGGCGGGAAATCGAGGAAGCTGACGAGGCGGTCGCTGGCCGCGCCGGGCTTCATCTCGGGCGGGAACAGGTGGGCGAATTTTTGGGGAACGTAAACGATGAGCGGCACGTGGAAACCCCAGTCGGAGGCGTAGCCTTTGCCGTTGGGCAGGCAGCCGCCGTGGTCGGAGAAGAAGAAGACGATCGTATCGTCGGCGGCGCCGGAGGCTTCCAGTTCGTCGAGGATTTTGCCGACACGGGCATCCATGATTTCGACGGCGTCTAGATGCCAGGCGCGGTCGTCGCGCAGGAGCGGTTCGTCGGGCAGGGTGCTGGGGAGTTTGACGTCGTCGGGCGCGATGCGGCGGGGGCTGCGTTTATCGAGCGGATAGTCCACAATGCGACTCATGTGGGTCTCCGCCAGACTGCTGTAGCAGTGGAAGAACGGCTGGCCGGGGGCGCGGTTGAGGTAGGTGGCGGTGTAGCTATTGGCATCCCAAGCGCCGGGGGTGAGGTTGGAGATGTTGTAGTCGGTCTTGGCGTTGTTGGTGCAGTAGTAGCCGGCGTCGCGCAGGTAGGTGCTGAAAAAGGCCCACGGCGGAACGGGGCGCTCTTCGCGGTGGGTGTCGGTGCCGAGGGCGGTGGCCGACATGCCAGTGAAGAGACTGGAACGGGAAGGCGAGCAGACGGCGCCGCTCGCCCAGGTATTGGTGAAGCGAATACTCCGTTCCGCGAGCGCGTCGAGGTGCGGGGTCTGCACGAGAGGTTCGCCGTAGCTGCCCAGCCACGGCCCCATGTCCTCGGCGATGATCCAGAGGAAGTTGGGCTGGGTGGGTTGGGCGGGACTCGGCTCCACCGCGCCCGCTTGCGAACTGATAGCTAAGGCAGAGATTGCGGCACCGGCACGAAGCAGGCGAAGGGGGGCGGAGTGTTTCATCGTTTTAGGGGCGTGGAGGGGAGGCCGGTTTTTTACCAGCGGTAGTAGCGGTAGGGATTATCGGAGATGGACCAGAGATCTTGCCGGGCCTGCCAGTCTTCCTGGGTAGTGGCTTTTTGGTCGAGGTCGTCGTCGCGGTAGTCGGGGTGATAGAACGGCGCGGGGTCGCCGGCTGCGCGCAGGCTGATCTGGTTGGGGTCGCCGTTCCAGCCGCCGTGAATGCCACGGTCAAAGGCGACGACTGTGAGCACGTTTTTACCGGCGACGACGTGTTCGCCGGGGATGACATGGCCGCGCGGCAGCACCCAATGGTCGCTGCTGGCGATTTTGGTGCCGTTGAAGAAGGTGGTTTCCTCGTCATCCACGCGGCCTAGCGCGGCGAAGAGCGGCTTGCCCGCGGCGTAGGCGGGAACGTCGAATTCTTTGCGGTAAACGATCTCGCCATCCACGTAGCGCCAAGTGGGGCCATAGCTTTCCATGTAGGCAGGCACGGGGTGTTTTTCCATGCCCTCGAGCGATGCGTCCGGTTGGGTGAGGCGCAGGGCTTCCTTGGTGATGCCGGGGTTGGAGTTCCATTTGCGCACGGGGCTTTCGGGCAGGGAACGGGTGAGCTTCACATCCCAAAGGCCGGCGAGCATCCAGGTGGGCTTCGGCTCGGCGAGCAGGCCGAGCATGGTGGCGTCGTTTTTGAAGGTCGCGCCCACGTTGGCGAGCACCTGGCTGAGCGCACGGGTCTGCCGCCAGCGGGTGGTGCGGAAGTAGCTTTTGGTATCAGCAGGCACGGCATCGGGGCTGAGTTGGGTGTAGAGGAAAAGGCCCTTGCCTACGGTGCGGCGGGCGAGTTGGCCGTCGGCGCCGATCTCCACAGGCGCAGGGGCTTCGAGCACCCAGGCATCGGTTTGGTTACGCCAGCGGAGGTCGCTCGCGCTCAGGCCGGCGGCTTCCTTCCAGGCAGGGACATCGAGCGAGCCCTTGAAGTCGGGGCGGCGGACGGTTTTCACATCGCCCCAACCGAGCGCGTCGGCGCGGGGGAGGAACAGCACGCGGCCACCGGCGGCGGCGTAGCTTTCTAAAGCGGCGGGTTCCGTGGCGGCGTCCGGTCCGACGATGACGAGCTCAGCGGAGGCGGTCGGCTCGGTGGCGGGTTGGTAAACGACGCCTAGGAAATCGAGCAAGTCCGCGCCGGATTTTCCGCCGAGATAGAGGACCGTTTCAGCCTTCGGAGTGATGGGTGCGGTGAGAGCGTAGTCCACGACCTGGGCGGCGAGTTTGCGGGCGGCAGGGTCGGCCGAGACACCGTCTTCTAGGTCGAGCGTGCAGAGCAGGACGCGGCCCTTGCCCGACTCCATTTCCATGAGGGGGGAATAGGCGAGGTCCCATTCATTTTCGAGAATCGGGCGCCAGGAGGAACGGTGAGGTTTTTCGATGGGGGCACTGGTCACCGAACCCCGGTTGCCCCAGCGCCAGCCGTAACGGGGCGCCCAGTTGAAGCCCTCGTAGGAAGGATGAGATTCCACGAGCGTGCCTTGGCCGCGCCAGTCGCGCAGGTCGGTCGAGTCAAGGCCGGCAACAACGGGGTGATTGGCGTTGATGGGGAAAACCTGACGGGAAACGTAGGCGGCGGTGCGCAGGTCCAGCGCGTATTTGATCCAATACGGATCCTGTGCCTCGATGAGCACGCGGCCACCCTCACTCACGAACTCACGCCAGCCCGCCGGGATGGTGTGGCCGGAGGAAAGCGCCTTGCGGCCAACGACCGCGAGCGGTGTCGCCGGTTTTCCTTCGGTCCAAGGGAGGACGGTGTAGCCAAGCGATTCCAACATGGCGGCAGTGCGGCCCTCGGGATCGAACACGGCGATCTCGCCTTTGCGCGGCGGCTCGGGGGCAAACACGCGGAAGGCGAAGGTATCGGTCTGCACCTGACCGCCGATGGTGGCGGTGAGGCGGATCGCCCCGTCCACCTTGGCGCTGGCGATTTCGGTGGGAACATCGCAGGCGAAGGGCGACATGAGGGTTTCACTCACGGCGAGCTGGCCGGATTTTTCGCCTTGGCCGATGATCTTACCGGCGACCTCGATTTCCCATTTGAAGCTGTAGTCTTGGGCCGTGCGGGTGTCGTTGATGAGCACGGCTTGTTTTTCGATTTTGCCGCCGGCGGGGTAGGAGTGGTCTTTGGAAGTGAACGCCTCGCCCGAGGTTGTCTCGGAAGGCAGGCCGCCCTTGCCGGCGATCCAGGCGAGGGTGGGGCCGTTGGAGCGGCGCAGTTCGGGATGCCACTTGCTGTGCCAAGGCACGACGCCGGCGGTCAATCCCATGGTGCGCCAACTGCGGAAGGTTTTGCTGATAAAGTCCGTCAACATGAGGTCGAAGGAGGGCGATCCCGAGATCAGCTCGTCCTTTTTGTCCCAGCGGATGTGCGGCTCGTATTCCTTTTGCAGGTCCGTGCCTTGGTAACGGTCGCGGATGAGTTGGAGGTAGTCCGGTTGTTCGAGGGAGTAGGACTCCTTGCCGAGGAAGGAGGCCATCCACTCGGTGTTGAGCGGTTCGGAGACGCCTTGGTGCGAGTAGCCGCTGCGACCGCGCATCGAATTGGTGTAGAGCGGCAGGCCAAACTCGCAGGCCATGAACGGCATGGTGCCCTCTTTGGCCCAATGGCTCAGCCATTCCTCGCGCTCCTGAAGGGGGAGGTAGTCGAGGTAAAGGTTCGAGGTGTAGATGTCGCCGTTGTAGGTGCCGAAGTGGGCGTAGGTGGGCGCGTCGCCGTTAAGGGATTTGAACCACGCGAGTGCTTCGTTGATACGCTTGTTTTGCATTTCGTATTCCTGAATCGCGACGAAGTC
The DNA here is from genome assembly GCA_041741775.1 of Terrimicrobiaceae bacterium. Taxonomy (GTDB): domain Bacteria; phylum Verrucomicrobiota; class Verrucomicrobiia; order Chthoniobacterales; family Terrimicrobiaceae; genus QYQL01. Next base: position 4,442 of record JBGSJQ010000089.1, read on the forward strand.
CTTCTTGCCGAGGAAACGCGGATCGCCGTCGCCGGGCCACTGGAAGCCGTTGAACGAATGAGTCCAGGAAACGACTGAGGGGAAATTGCGCACGCGGCGGATTTCGCGTTCGGTGATGCGCTCCCAGTCGGCGCGTTTGGCGGGGTCGTTCCAATTGCCGATCACATCGTTCCACTGGCCGGCGCTGGTGCCGAGCAGGAAGCCTGCGCGGTCGGCGGATTCCACCCAAGGTTCGAGGTGGTAGTTGGTGCCACGACGGGCAAAGTTGCCACCGCCGGCTGCGGCGGCCACGGCCTCACCGTAGTTGTAGCCGAACTCGAGCGCCTTGGCGGCATCGCCCTCGAAATCGGTGGGGCGCAGGCGGATTTCCGAATTGTTAAGAAACAGTTTTTTGCCCTCGATCCAAAACTCGCGGAAGCCGAAGCGCGGCAGGAGAAATTCGTCTTTCAAGCCCGGCCCAACCAGGGAGAGGTGGAGCGAGTAGAGGTTGGGCTGGCCGACATCCCACCAGCGGGCATCCGGCCAGTCGAGGGTCACGGTCGTCACGCCATTGGCGGCGGTCTTCACCGGGGCGGTGAAGGTTTTTTCCACCTGACCATTTTCATCGCGAGCTTCGACGACCAAGGTGGCGTCGATGGGGGTCGTGGTGTCGGCGAATTCCAGGTCGAGGTGCAGTTTTTTGGTGCGGGTGGAAGGGCGTGCGAAGACATCGCTGAGGCGGGGGCCGGTCGGTTGGGTGGTGAGCGTGACCGAGCCAATGATGCCGCGCAGGTCGAGCTTGGCGGCGGTCTTTTCGTTGGTGGTGTAGCCCATGCGGATTTCCACCTCCTTGAGGTCGTCCACGGCGAAGACCTTCAAACGCAACTTCGTTTCCTGGCCGGGGGTCACCAGCTTGGTGATATCGAGTTTGCCGCCGGGCCAATTGATTTTGCCCGCTTCGGTGCCATTGACAAAAATCAACGCATCGGTGCTCACGCGGTCCACATCGAGGAGGATCCCCCTCCCCTTCCACTCCACCGGGATGGACACACTGCGCTCATACCAAGCTTGGGCCAGTTGCGCACCGTCGAAGTCGGCCCAAGCACTGCCAGAACCGCGCTTGGTGATGGCACCGTCCTTGTCGCGATTCCAGTTTCCCGGCACCTTGATCTCGCCCCACTTGCCTGTGGGCTTCGTGTTGGACGAACCGAGCGCGGGCATGAACTGCCAAGTCCCATCCAGCGACAAGCTGGAGCGCACCGCCCCCGGAGCCACGGCTGATGATTCCGCCTGCAAAGGCACGGCCACACCGAGGAAAGTCAGAATTAAAACGAAAAGCCACGCCGTCAGCGCGCTCGCCTCCGATGATCGGAGTTTTTGTGGGGAATGCATCATTTTCATGGTAAAGGGGAGAGACTCAGAGTCTAGAGTGAAGATCGTAGGACGTAATTATTAAAATCAACCGAAGGGCTTGCTGCGCAGGCGGCAGACTGTTTCCGGGACCGCTCGCTGGCAGCGCCGCAGATAAACGACTAACAATACGATCAGTTTCTGTGACCCGAGTGTTATTGATTGGAGTTAGCGCGTGGATGGCATGCGCTGGGCTCCATGAATCATTCGGGTTCCCTGTTGCTGCCATGCGACATCTTCCCACAGCGAAAAGATCGGCTCGGCGTGGTTGGAAAGGGTCAGGCCGACGAACGGATATTCAGCGAAGATCGCCAGAGCGTCCGCGTTCCAGCGTTTGTATTCTGCCCAGTCCACCTCGTGGAGGTCGGGGTGGTTGCGCGGGCCGTAGGCTTCGGTGACGATGGCATCCAGTTGCTTGCCGGAGGGCAGCGTGAGCCGTTGATGCACGGCTGCCGCGTAGTCGCGGGCCAACGCGCACATGGCTTCACGATGTTTGAGCGCGGCGGTGTTCCATGCGTCGGAAAAAGTCTTCAAGTCCCACGGGTCTTGCGCCGGGTGGAGCGAGAATTTGGACGCGCCTTTGCCGGCTCGCTCCAAGGCGGTTTTATCGGTCTCGTCGAGCAGGGTGTCGGGCATGAAATGCACATCCACCAGATCGTAGATGTCCGTCACGCGGTCGGCGTAGTTCTCCGCACCGAGGGCGCTGTAGGCGAGAGGGATCTTATCCTGCGCGATCTCCGCCGCGACCGCTTCACCGAGCCAGGTGTTCGGATAGTTTTTCATGAGGCGGAGAACGCTTCTGTGGCTGTCTCAACAAAGATGACGGCCTCCCAGGGGCGGAGGGTGGTGGCGTCCGTGTCTTTGTAGTTGGCGAACAAGGGAGCGGCACCGGTCGGCGGTGGCACGGGCCACGGTTGCGGTTCGGAGCCCCAGTTGAGCACGACGCACACGGCGGGGAATTCGCCCCACGCGCCGCGCCGGTAGGCGATGACTTTGCCCGGTTCGATGAGCGGGGTGAGGTCGCCGTAGATGAGCGATTTGACCTGTTTGCGCAGCGCGAGGAGCGCGGCGTAGGCGTTGAAGATCGAATCGGGATTCGCGATCGCTCCGGCGG
>JBGSJQ010000090.1:0-8917 GCA_041741775.1 Terrimicrobiaceae bacterium
GGGCCGCGCCCATCTCTGCGCTGACCGCCACGCGGGCGCTCCTCGCCGCGATCATATTGCTGGACCAAACGAGCCGCGCTGGCCGGGGCATTCTCGGATTTTGCCCAGTCGGGCAGGAAGCTCTGCGCCAGGTCGATGCCGGAGAAGGCCGGATCAGACGGTTGCTCGTCGCTCATAGGGTCAGTTGGGTGAGATGGATCGTCCGGGAGGAGAAAACATGGCCAAGGCCTACTGCGCGGCTGGGGCCGGATTGACCTTGGCGACCTTCGGGCGGTCCATGGCCAGCAGCTCGGAGACCGTCACAAATTGAAACCCCTTCTCTTTGAGCGCGTCGATGGTCGCCGCCATCGCGGCAATCGTGGTGGCGTGAATGTCATGCGACAGCACGATCGACCCGGCCTTCGTGCCCTTCAGGATCTCGGACGTCACATGGGCGGAATTGCGGACTTTCCAATCCAGAGGATCCACGTCCCACATGATCACTTTCAGGCCAAATTCCTCATTGAGACGCTTGTTGATCTTTGCATTCGTGGCGCCGTAGGGGGGGCGGACAATCACCGGCTTCTTCCCGCTTGCCGCCTCGATGGAATTGTTCGTTTTCTCAATTTGCGAGGTGACACCTGCGGTTCCAATCTTCGTAAAGGCCTTATGGTCGTAGCTGTGGTTGCCGATCTCGTGGCCTTCCTCGACCGCCCGCTGAAGGACAGCCGGATTGGCATCCACGCACTGCCCGAGAACAAAAAATGTCGCCTTGACGCCTTTTTCCTTCAACACATCAAGCAACTTTGGGGTCAGGGTGGCGTGTGGGCCGTCGTCAAAGGTCAGCGCGATGTAGGGTCCATCAACGTTGCAGGAGTTGTAAACCAGTCGGTTGGTGCCGGCTGGGGCCTCGGCAGCCGGGGCCTGCATCGCAGGGGTCGAGTCCCCCATGGCCGGAGCCTCCATGCCAAGGGGCTTTGTCATCTCATCTTGCGGAACAGCAATGACTTGCGGCTGCGGAGCGGACTGCGTGTGGGCGGACTGGCAGGCTGCACTCAAAAGTGCGGCAACCATCGAGAGAACAAGCCAAGGGCGGAAATTCATGATTTGATGCGGGTCAAGACCTGACCTATCGCACAAATCTTTCCAGAATCATACCAAGTTTTTTTACCGTTTTCTCGGGCCAGAGATTTTTTGGGGTAATGAGGGCGCTGTCGAGGCTGTGATGTTCGGGCCAGCAGGGCTCGAGCGGAACTTTCGGGATCGCGCGGGCAAGGATCTCTTTAGCGGATGCCACATTGGCATGAAGGTGGACGATCACCGAATCGGCGCTCACCGGCTCCTCGTCGTGCTTCCAGCAATCGTAGTCCGTGATCATTGCCAGCGTCGCCAGCGAAATCTCCGCCTCGCGGGCGAGCTTGGCCTCCGGCAGGTTGGTCATACCAATCACATCAAAACCCAGCTGCCGGTTCGCATTGGACTCGGCCCGCGTTGAGAACGCCGGCCCGTCCATATTCACATACGTCCCGCCATCGTGAACGGTCTTGCCGGCTTCGGCGCACGCCATGGCCAGGATCCCCCGCAGCCCGGCGCTCACCGGCTCCGCAAATCCCACGTGGGCCACAATCCCCTCCCCGAAAAACGTGTGGAATTCCCGGCGGCTCGTCCGGTCGAAATACTGGTCGGGAAGCACCACGTCGCAAGGGTGGTATTGTTCCTGAAGGCTCCCGACGGCGGTCACGCAAATGATCCACCGCACCCCCAGCGAGCGCAGGGCCCAGATGTTGGCGCGGTGGTTGATCTCGTGCGGCGCAAGCCGGTGGCCCCGCCCGTGGCGCGGCAAAAAATAGACCGACCGCCCGTGAAGCGTGCCGCCCATGATCGAGTCCGATGGCTCGCCGAACGGGGTCGGAACGTTGATCTCCTCCACCCCGGCAAACCCGTCGATCTGATAGAGACCGCTTCCTCCGATGATTCCAATAGCAGGTGTATTCATGGTTGTTTGGTTTTCCGGGCGCGCGGTTCAAAGTCGCTGCCTTCACCGCCCAGATCCGTCTTCTCCAGCAGGGCAAGAAATTCCCGCAGCGCGGGCGTGCCAGCGGAGGACTTTTTCACGAGCGTGCCGAGCGGGCGCCACATCTCGGCGTCCGTCAGTTCCAGGCAGGCCAGCTGGCCGGTCTCGACCTCCGAGCGCACGGCCGTCCGCGGAACGATCGACACCGCGCTCTCGATCTCGACCGCCCGCTTGACGGTCTCGATGTTGTCGAACTCAAATGCCACGCGCACCCGGGCTCCTGCCTGACGAAGCTGGCGGTCAACCTCCCGACGTGTCGGAAGGTCCGGCTCAAACGCAATAAACTTTTCCCCGCCAAGGTCCGAAAGCGAAATTTTCCGCTTGGGAGCCAGCGGATGCGACGGTGCACAAATCACAACCAGCCGGTCCCGCCAGAACACCGAGGCCGTGATCCCGCGCCGCGAAGCGGGGTAGGCGACCAGCCCGACGTCGGCCCGGTTCTCCTGCACCGCCGCATAGACCTGCGCTGACCGGCGGTAATCCATCCGCACCTCGACCAGCGGAAACTCGCGCCGGAACCGCTTCAAATACGGCGGCAGCTCGTGCAGCCCAATGCTGAAAATCGTCGCAATCCGCAGCTCGCCGGAAATCACCTCCTGCAGCTTCTGCATCCGCGTCCCCAAATCGTCGTAGGCTCCCACGATCTCACGGCTCGACGCCAAAAACGCCTGCCCCTCCGGCGTCAGGCAAAACGCCCGCCTCCCCCGGTCAATCAGGCGCACCTGAAATTGCTCCTCAATCGACCGGACCTGCTGGCTGACCGCGCTCTGGGTGATCCCGTTCCGCTCGGCGGCTTTGGAAAAGCTTTCCGTGTCCGCCAAATCGCAGAATACTTTGAAAGTTTGGATTTGCATTCGACTCTTCGAAAATAAGATTAACTAATATCATCACAAATTACCAGAACAGATTTTCTTATGCCTGATTTTGAAACCAGACGGGACGCGATCCTCGGGCGCATCCGGGCCGCCGCCGAATTGGCCGGGCGGGATCCGGCCTCCATCCAGCTTGTGGCCGTTTCGAAAACCCATCCGGCCGAAGCGGTCCGGGAGGCGTTCGATGCGGGCCAGCGCGTCTTCGGCGAGAGCAAGGTTCAGGAAGGCCTCGCAAAAATCCCCCTCCTGCCCTCGGCCATCCAATGGCACTTCATCGGCCACCTCCAAACGAATAAAATTCGCAAGGCCCTCCCGCATTTTCACCTGTTCCACGGCATCGACAACGCCCCGCTGGCCGCTCAGATGGACCGGATCGCGTCGGAGTGCGGGGCCTTTCCTCACATCCTTCTGGAAGTGAATGTCTCTGGCGAGTCCTCGAAGTTCGGCTTCTCCCCGGAGGTTCTGCGCGAGGAAATCAACGCCCTGCTCGCGCTGCCCCGCATCCAGGTTGTCGGGCTGATGACCATGGCACCCTACGCCGAGGACCCGGCCTTGGCGCGTCCGTTTTTTGCCGCCCTCCGGCGTCTTCGCGATGACCTTGAGCAGCAGACCGGAACCCCGCTCCCCGAGCTCTCGATAGGCATGAGCGGCGACTTCGAGGCGGCCATCGCCGAGGGCAGCACGATGGTCCGTGTCGGCACCGCCCTCTTCGGATCCCGCCCAAAAATCCATGCAGCCTGAGTTTCGTCCAAAAATCTTGCTTCAAATCATTTCTTGCCAACGCAGGGCCTGCTATTAGACTTTCTAATATCAATTCCCAATACCTCATATGAAACCCGTCCAATTCAACAATACCGTCCTCCGCGACGGCCACCAATCGATGGCGGCCACGCGCATGAAAACCAGCCAGATGCTTCCCGCCGCGCCGATTCTCGATTCGCTCGGATTCCGGATGCTGGAGACCTGGGGCGGGGCGACGATTGATACGAGCCTGCGGTTTTTGGGCGAGCAGCCCTTCGACCGGGTGCGCGAGCTGCGCAAGGTGGCCCCGAACACCCCGCAGGGGATGCTCCTGCGCGGACAGAACATCGTCCAATACAAATGCTTTCCGGATGACGTCGTGGAGCTCTTTGTCAAATGCACGGCGGATGCGGGCATCGAGGTCTTCCGGATTTTTGACGGCCTCAACGATCCGCGGAACCTGGCCCCCGCCATCGCGGCTGTGAAGAAAGCGGGCAAGGTCGCCCGCGGCGAAATCTGCTACACCACCAGCCCGGCCCATACGGTCGAGGCGTTTCTAAAGTTTGCCGATGAGCTCAAGGAAATGGGCTGCGTCGAGATTGGAATCAAGGATATGTCGGGCGTCATCACCCCCCGCGTGGCGGCCGAACTCGTCACCGGCATCAAGAAGCGGACCGGCCTGCCGGTCACCCTGCACAGCCACGACACGGCTGGCCTTGCAGCGACGTCCTACGTGGCCGCGGTCGATGCCGGAGCCGATGCCGTCGAGACCTCGATCTCGCCGTTTGCCAACGGCACCTCCCAGCCGGACACCCTCCGCATGCTGGCCCTGCTCGATAACAACCCGCGCCAGCCGAATTACGACCGCAAGAAGCTCGCCGAGCTCCGGGAATACTTCACAAAGGTTTACAAGGAGATGGAGGCCTTCACCTCGCATGCCAACGAGGTCGTGGACAGCGACACGCTCGTCTATCAGGTCCCCGGCGGCATGCTCTCGAACTTCCGCGTCCAGCTCAAGGATCTGAACATGGCCGACCGCATCGACGAGGTGCTCGCCGAGATCCCCCACGTCCGCGAATGCCTCGGCTGGGCCCCGCTCGTCACCCCGATCTCCCAGATCGTCGGCACCCAGGCGATGCTCAATGTCAAATTCGGCCGCTGGAAAAATTTCTCGCCGGCCGCGATGGATATCGTCCTAGGCAACTACGGGCGCACACCCGCTCCGGTGGATAAAGAAGTTCTCGCCCTCGCGGAGAAGAATACGGGCAAGCCCCCGATGACAACCCGCCCGGCGGATTCCCTCAAGCCGAACGTCGAAAACCTTCGCAAGCAGCTTGCCGAAAAGGAGCTTCCGACGACGGATGAGGCCGTTGTCCTCTTCGCGATGTTCCCGATGGAATACGAGAAGCTGATCAAGAATCCGGGCTCGATCAAGGATGGTGCGCCGGCCAAGGCAGCCCACGCCGCCGCCGCAGCACCCGCCCCGGCAGCTTCAGCTCCGCGCCCGACCGGCCGCCATCAGCGCCTCCTCATCACGGTCAACGGACAAACCAGCGAGGCCCTCGTCGAGGAAGTCCAGTAACAATCCCAATTCCGCAATCCGCATTCCAAATTCCCAATTCCAATGAACCTGTCTCTCGATGAATTTCCCGCCGCAACGTATGATCAATGGCGCCACGCCGCCGAGGAGTCGCTGAAGGGCGCTCCGTTTGATAAAAAGCTCATCACCGCGACGCCGGAGGGCATCAAGCTCCAGCCGATCTACAGCAAGGAGGATCTCGAAGAGCTCTCGCTTCCAGAGTCCTGGCCCGGGCTTCCTCCGTTCGTCCGCGGCCCTGCCGCGGCCGGCTTCAAAGCGAAGCCCTGGCTGATTGCCCAGGAGCTGCCCTATGGATGCCCCGACAAATTTAACAAGGCGCTCAAGAGTGACCTCATGCGCGGTCAGAATGCAGCGACTCTCCTTCTGGACGTGGCAACCCGCCAGGCCAAGGACCCCGACGAGGCATCCTGTGGCGAAATCGCCACCTGCGGGCTCTCCCTCGCCTGCCTCGAAGATGCCGCAAAGGCCTTTGACGGGATCGATTTCGCGGCCGCTCCGGTGCTGGTTTTTGCCGGAGCCTCGGCTCTGCCCATGGCGGGGCTGCTCCAGGCTTTCGCCGGCGACAAAGCGATCGATGGCGCGGTTCTCGCCGACCCTCTCACCGAATGGGCGCGGGACGGACACCTCGACCTCTCGCTGGACGAGGCCTACCGCGAACTCGTCGCCGTGTCGAAGTGGGCGGAAAAATCCGGCATTCGCACGGCTGGAATCCAGGCCAATTTGTGGGCGGATGCCGGCGGCACCGCGGTTGAGGAGCTGGCCTTTGGCTTGGCGACCGGGACAGCTTATTTCCGTGCCCTTGCACAGGGTGGTGTGGAGGAGGACCAAATTGCCCCGCGTTTCGTGATGGCGCTTTCTCTGGGTTCGAACCTTTTCATGCAGATCGCGAAGCTGCGCGCAGCGCGTCTGCTCTGGGACCGGATCGTCGAGTCGTTCGGCGTCAAGCCCGCTCCGCTCTTCATCCACGGCCGCAGCAGCATCTTTAATAAATCCGTTCTCGATCCCCACACGAACATGCTCCGCGCGACTGCGGAAGGGTTCGCCGGGGTCGTCGGCGGTGTGGACAGCATGCACGTCGCAGCTTTCGATGAACCCGTGCGCACGCCGGATGAATTTTCCACGCGCATCGCCCGCAATCTCCACACCATTCTTGCGGAGGAATGTGGCTTCGCCGAGGTGGCCGATGCCGCTGGGGGATCCTGGTATGTCGAGTCGCTGACGATCGAGCTCGCGAAGAAGGCCTGGGAGCTTTTCCAGAAAGTCGAGTCGCTTGGCGGCATGGCCGTCGCTCTCCGCGAAGGCTTCCCACAGCAGTGCGTCGCTGCGAGCGCCAAGGCCCGCCTCGATGCCGTCTCCAAACGCCGCGAGGCCGTCCTCGGCGTCAACCTCTTCCCGAATCCCGCCGAAACGCCCCTTGCTCCCGGCACGGATGACTCCGCCACCCACTTCTCCGAGCGCTCGGAGCGGATCGCCGCCGCCCGCAAGGGCGGGGTCGAGGTCGCATCGCTTTCGGTGGAAGCCGTCGCCAGCGCGTTTGCGGCCGGGGCCACGATCGGTGAGGTCCGACAGGCCCTCCCGCGCGAGGGGGCCGATATGCCGGAAATCGCCCGCGTCCGCGTGATCCGCTCGGCCCAAGGCTATGAAGCCCTCCGCGCCGCCTCTCAAAAAAATCCGGCCACGGTCTGGCTCGCAAAGTTCGGCCCGCCCAAACAGTCGAAGGCGCGTGCGGATTTCGCTTCCGGGTTTTTCGCGGCCGGCGGCTACGATGTCCAGCAGGCCGTCGCGGGTGCCAAATCCGTTGAAGAGGCTCTCGAAGCCGCTGCCGCCTCGAAGGCCCGGGTCGTCGTCGTCTGCTCGACGGACGATACCTACCCGGAAATCATCCCGGCGTTCGTCCCCTCTCTCAAGGCCGCCATGCCGGGGGTTAAGGTTCTGCTCGCCGGATTCCCGCCGGACCAGATCGAGGCCCACAAGGCGTCCGGGGTTGATGACTTCATCCACCTCAAGGTCGATTGCCTCGCCTTCCTCACCGGCCTCCACAAGGAACTCGGCCTCGTTTGAAACTCCTTCCCAATAAATTCCTGCCATGAAATGCCCTGACTTCACAAAAATCGCCTTCAGTCCCGCCTCCTCCGGCCCTGCCGCCACCGCGTCAGCTTGGGAGAGCGCGTTCGAATCCGAGACCGGAAAATCCTCCGCCCATGCGGCGTGGGAGACGAATGAGAACATCGCGGTCAAACCCGCCTACGGCCCCGCCGACCTTGCCGATTGCCAGCACCTCGACTACACAGCTGGCGTCGCGCCCTTCCTTCGCGGCCCCTACGCCACGATGTATGTCCAGCGCCCGTGGACGATCCGCCAGTATGCCGGGTTCTCCACCGCCGAGGAATCCAACGCTTTCTACAAGCGCAACATTGCCGCCGGCCAGCAGGGGCTCTCGGTGGCATTCGATCTCGCAACGCACCGCGGATATGACTCCGACCATCCGCGCGTGGTGGGGGATGTGGGCAAGGCGGGCGTGGCGATCGACTCGATCCTCGACATGAAGATCCTCTTCGGTGGCATCCCTCTCGACCGGATCAGCGTCTCGATGACGATGAATGGCGCCGTCCTTCCGGTCCTCGCGTTCTATATCGTCACGGCCCTCGAGCAGGGAGCCTCGCTCGACCAGCTCGCCGGCACGATCCAGAACGACATCCTCAAAGAGTTCATGGTGCGCAACACCTACATCTACCCGCCGGCCCCCTCGATGCGGATCATCGCCGACATCTTTGAGTTCACCTCGCAGAAGATGCCGAAGTTCAACTCGATCTCGATCTCCGGCTACCACATGCAGGAGGCCGGAGCCACGGCTGATCTCGAAATGGCCTACACGCTGGCCGATGGCCTCGAATACCTCCGCACCGGAACCGCTGCCGGCCTCGACATCGATGCCTTCGCCCCGCGCCTCTCGTTCTTCTGGGCCCAGGGCAAAAACCTCTTCATGGAGGTCGCCAAAATGCGCGCGGCCCGCGTCCTCTGGGCGAAAATCGTGAAGGGCTTCAATCCGAAGAACCCGAAATCGATGGCCCTGCGCACCCACTCGCAGACAAGCGGATGGTCGCTCACCGAGCAGGATCCCTTCAACAACATCGCCCGCACCTGCATCGAGGCCATGGCCGCCACGATGGGCCACACCCAAAGCCTGCACACGAACGCCCTCGACGAAGCGATCGCCCTCCCGACCGACTTCTCGGCCCGCATCGCCCGCAACACCCAGCTCTTCCTCCAAAACGAGACCGGCATCTGCTCGGTTGTCGATCCCTGGGGTGGCAGCTACTACGTCGAGTCCCTCACCCACCAACTCCTCGAGCTCGGCTGGAAGCACATCCAGGAGGTTGAGTCCCTCGGCGGCATGTCGAAGGCGATCGAAACCGGCCTGCCGAAAATGCGCATCGAGGAGGCCGCCGCCCGCCGTCAGGCAAAAATCGACTCGGGCGTCGAAACAATCGTCGGCGTCAACAAATACCGCCTCGAAAAAGAAGACCCGCTCGACATCCTCACCGTCGATAACACAGCGGTCCGCATCTCCCAGATCGAACGCCTGAAAAAACTCCGCGCCGAGCGCGACGAGCCCGCCGTCCAGCGCTGCCTCGCTGCCATCACCGCCGC
>JBGSJQ010000091.1:0-12211 GCA_041741775.1 Terrimicrobiaceae bacterium
ACACCCACACCCACACCCACACCCACACCCACACCCACACCCACACCCACACCCACACCCACACCCACACCCACACCCACACCCACACCCACACCCACACCCACACCCACGCCAACGCCAACGCCTTCAAGCGACGGGAGCGCGACAGTGGAATTTCCGCAGGCGACCGTGCTTTTTTCGGTGGCGGGGGATTGGGGAAGCGGCTTTGAAGGGCGGATCGTGATCAAAAACAAAACCAGTCAGGTTCTTCGCGGCTGGAGTTTGGAGCTGCGGATGGATCCGTCTATTTCATCGATATGGAATGCGCGCATCGCCTCGAAGTCGGGAACACTCCACCGGTTCGATGCCTCGACGATCTCCTGGAACAAAGACATTCCGGCCGGAGGATCGGTGAGCTTTGGATTTATCGGAAATCCTGGCTTGGCCCGCAAAGCGCCCACTGACTGGGCCTTCGCCTCGCAGTCCTCCCCAACACCAACACCAGAGCCCACACCGGCCCCTGTTGTGCCTGGCGTGAGCATTGGAGACGGGCAGGCCACAGAACCACGCAGCGGCACGCTGGCGGTTCAGATTCCCGTGACGCTTTCGCCGACACCGACGGCCACGGTGACGGTTCAATACCAAACCCGCGAAGGCACGGCCAAAGCGATGACGGACTATGTCCCGACCTCTGGAACGCTGACCTTTTCGCCCGGCACGACCACTCAGTCGATCCCTGTGACGATCCTCTCGGACTCCCAGCCCGAGGGCACGGAGTCCTTCTTTATCGACCTGACGGTTGTGAGCGGCGGCAGCCTGGTCAAGGGCGTGGCGACGGTCTCGATCCAAGAGGCCGGTGCCGCCGCATTCAACTACACCGAGGTTCTCCAAAAATCCCTCTACTTTTACGACGCACAGCGTTCGGGAGCTCTCCCGGTTCCATTCCGGGTGCCATGGCGCGGGGACTCCGCGCTGGCGGATGGCAGCGATGTCGGCCTCGACCTCAGCGGCGGATACTATGATGCCGGAGATCACGTCAAATTTGTCCTGCCCGCAGCCAGCACGCTCACCCTGCTGGCCTGGGGCGGCATCGAATACGGGGCCGGCTATGATGCCTCCGGCCAGAAGCAGGCGCTCCTGGATGCCATCAAGTGGGGCACCGATTGGTTGATTAAAGCCCATCCTTCGGCCAATGTCCTCTACGGGCAAGTCGGCAAAGGCTCGACGGACCACTCCTACTGGGGTCCGCCCGAGACGATGACCATGGCACGTCCGTCTTACGCCGTGACCACCGCGAAGCCGGGGTCCGAGATCGCTGCCGAGTCAGCGGCCGCGATGGCCGCTGCCGCCATTCTCTTCCAGCCGGAGGATCCGGGATATGCCGCGACGCTGTTGACGCATGCCCGCCAGCTCTACGATTTCGCCGATCGCTACCGCGGGAAATATTCCGATTCGATTCCGGACGCCGCCAGCTTCTACAACTCCTACTCGGGGTATTTTGACGAGCTCGTCTGGGCGGCAGCCTGGCTCTACCGCGCCACCGGGGAAGCCTCCTACCTCAACAAAGCCGAATCTCTCTATGCGCAAAACCTGGCCGGGGCCTCCTTGCGGTGGACGCATGCCTGGGACGACAAAACCTACGGAGCCACCGTCCTGCTGGCGGAGCTCACCGGCAAGGCGATCTACAAAACCCCCGCCGAGAAGTGGCTGAACTTTTGGAGCGTCGGGGACAACGGGAGCCGGATTACCTACACGCCCGGCGGGCTCGCGTGGCTCGACCAGTGGGGGTCGCTTCGATACGCCGCGAACACCGCCCTGCTGGCCTTCATCTATGCGGACAAAGTCGGGGATGTCGGCACGCGCTATCGCGACTTCGCAACGGGACAGATGAACTACATGCTGGGAAGCAACCCTTCCTCCCGCAGCTACGTCGTCGGGTTCGGCAACAATCCGCCCATCAACCCCCACCACCGCGGAGCGCATGGCTCCTGGAATGGCAGCATTTCCACGCCCGCAAACAACCGCCACATCCTCTACGGGGCTCTGGTGGGCGGACCGTCCTCCGCAAACGACTCGGCTTATGCGGATGACCGTTCGAACTATGTCACCAACGAAGTCGCCCTCGACTACAACGCGGGCTTCACCGGCGCCATCGCCCGCCTCGCGCAATCCTCGCCAGGGACACCGGTCTCGAACTTTCCGCCCGCCTCGGAAAGCGGCCGCGTCGAGGACGAGTTCTTTGTCGAGGCCTCGATCAACCAGCAGGGAGCCGGATTCACGGAGATCCGCGCGCTTCTCAACAACCGGTCCGCGTTCCCGGCCCAGGGCTCCACTTCCCTCTCGTTCCGGTATTTCGTGGACCTCAGCGAACTCTTCGCCGCTGGCTACGACGCCTCGGCCGTCGAGCTGCGGGCGAACTTCGTCGATGGCGGACGCCTCACCCCCACCCTCAAGGTCCATGATGCCACCCGCCGGATTTACTACGCCGAGGTCGATTTCCAGGGAACCACGATCCAGCCCGGCACCGGCACATCGTTCCGCCGCGAGGCCCAGTTCCGCATGTCGCTCAAATCCGGAGTCCCTGCGGCAGCATGGAACCCATCCAACGACCCCTCGTTTGCCGGACTCAAAACCGGAAATGCGAACCTGATGGCCTCCGACAAAATCCCGGTTTATGAATCCGGCGAGCGACTCTCCGGCTCCGAACCGTGAATGCCCCGCCCTCGATCCTCACTCTCAACGCACCCGCCTCGAAGTGGAAGCCCGAGAAGCCATCCATGTAACTTTCCCTATCGGACAAAGGCCGTGACTCCCGCCTTTCCCATAGTCACCGCGTGTTGGAGTTTATTGGGCATGGGAGGACCCTGCGGGACGTAGCGGAGGACGAGGCGCCCGGGTCTCTGGATGCCTCCCGTTCCCTCATGCGGATTCGGTTTGCGGAGACCTTGTTCGAGAGTAGAAAGTTCCGGGCTGCTGCCACTCGAGTTTGCAGAACGGATCACAGGCAGTCGAATGCCAGCTACGGGAGAGCCGGGTAATCGGTGTAGCCCTCTGCTCCGCCTCCATAGAAGGTGGAGGGCTCAGGTGTGTTCAGCGGAGCGTTTTCCGCGAACCGGCGGGGGAGGTCGGGGTTCGCGATGAAAAGCTGACCGAACGCAACAGCATCTGCCTCGCCATCCGCCAGCACTTTGTTTGCGGATTCCCGATCAAATTTTTCATTGGCGATGTAAACGCCGCCAAACTCGGCTTTCAGTTGGGGGCCGAGGCGGTTGGAGCCGAGGGCCTCCCGCACGCACAGAAAGGCGAGCTGGCGCTCTCGCATGGCCCTGGCGATATAGCCGAACGTTGCAGCGGGGTTGGAGTCGCCCATCGAGTGGGCATCGCCGCGAGGCGCGAGGTGCATGCCCACGCGTCCGGGGCTCCAGACACTGAGCACCGCATCGGTGGCTTCCAGCATGAGCCGCGCACGGTTCTCAATGCTCCCACCGTAGTTGTCGGCACGCTGATTCGAGCCATCCTGCAGGAACTGGTCCAGAAGGTATCCATTGGCCCCGTGCAACTCGACGCCGTCAAAACCCGCAGCCTTCGCATTTTCCGCACCCCGCCGGTAGGCTTCGATAATGGCCGGGATTTCGTCCGCGTCCAATGCGCGCGGCGTCGGATACGGCCGCTTCGGGCGAAGAAGACTGACGTGGCCCTCGGCCGCAATCGCGCTGGGTGCCACGGGCGGTTTCCCATCAAGGAAAACCGGATCCGAAATGCGCCCGACATGCCAGAGCTGGAGGAGAATGCGTCCGCCGGCCTCATGCACAGCCGACGTGATCTCTTTCCATCCCTCAACCTGATCGCCCGACCAGATCCCGGGAGTATCCGGATAGCCGACGCCCATCGGATCCACCGAAGTCGCCTCGGTCAGGATCAGCCCAGCCGAAGCCCGCTGAACATAATACTCGCGCGCCAAAGGTCCGGGGACGCGGCCTTCCCCCGCGCGGCAGCGGGTGAGCGGGGCCATGATGACCCGGTTGGGAAGCTGCAACTCGCCGGCCTGAAGCGGTTCAAAAAGATTGGACATGCTGGGAGGTTCCGGCATTCAACCCCCATCGTCAACCCTTTCGGTTGCCGGGCAATTCCGGCGGGTAGAAGCGCACATCCAGTTCGGCCGGTCCAGCGGACGTCTTCAGGTTGCCGGGGATGTCGTCGTTGACGGCATGGCTAACTCCAGGCGTGGCAATGGGACGGGCTGCAAAATCCGCCCCGCCAGCGCCAGAGTTCCTCCAGGGTCAAGGGGAAGGCAACAGGATCTCCTGAGTGCTATAGGCCTTCGGCCTGATGATTTGAAGCTCTTGGGCATTCTCTTTCACAGACAATTTAGCGACTTCGTAGAACGCAAACTCTCCGTTGTCATTCTTCTTCAGGTCAATCACTTCACAGTTGAATTTCTGGGGAATCTCGCTTGTGCCTGTCTCCGGGCGTCTCGTGAAAATATAGAGCCTCGCAGCCTTATCCGGACAGCCTCCCCCTGCCTCCTTCGGCTCATCTTTAAAATAATTTCCCATGGTATATCCGCCCATCATGCGCAGGATAGAATTGGGGTCGAACGGTCTGGTTCTATTTGGTTTTTCCCCCACCGCTTCCCCCCACAAACCCTCTGCATCCCAGCAGAGCAGGGTGGAACCGGATCCTTGATCCCGCAACAGAGTATTGGACATTTTAGGTGGCTTGGAAAATTCATTGGGAAGCATGGCGACCAAATCGCGGTCCAGGAGGGGATTGGATTGCTCTTTCCCAGGGGCGATGAGGATCAGCTCATTGGGCTTGGGGTTTGCGGCGTCTTCAGAATTCCGGACCTGGAGAAAAGGATAAATTGTATCGAAGGGGTTGGGCGTTGGGTCCTCGCCTTTCTCATTTTTCCCATAGGGTTTCTTGGTGATCACCCGAGTGATGGACTCGCATCCGGCCCACTTCATCAGCCTTTGGAGATTCTCTCCGAGAAAAAGTGCCTGCTCCTCCCCGGTAGCGCTCAATCCATGTTGGGGAACGGTGAAATCCCCGGCCGAAGTGGTGTAATTTGGCCAGTCTGGAACGACCGCTTTCCAATTCGTCATGCCCTCATTATTTGTGTCGGTGCCTTTGATCCACACATCCAGGTCCTCGCCATGGCGGATGACGACGACCGCAGGTTTTGGAATTTCCGTTTCAGCCTGCTGGGCTTGAGCCATGCAAACGAGTCCGGCGAAGATAAATGCGGGTGCCAGTCGGAGGAGAACTTGTCGTTTTTGCATAATCATATATCGTCGCTAATATGTTGGGGCGCAAGTTCTTACTTGCTTTGTATCGGGCCGGAGGCCGGGAACATTCTTATGAAACCGATAAAAACCCGCAATTTGGAGGAGGCGGTTCATTCCGTGGACGTGACCCGCAGTCGCATGAATCGGCTGCCGGCCGAGATCGCGTTCCGGCTGCGCACCGTCACCGTCTGGGATCCATCCCCGTTGCTGATGGGGGCTCCGATAGCGGCAACACTGGTGGAGCCCGACGTCCAAGATGTGGGCTCCAAGGAGGAGGACACCTCGACGCGATAGGTGATTCCGTCAGCGGTGTAATCGACGCCGGTCGTTCCACTGCCTCCGGAGCGGCGCCGGTAGGTCAATTGAAGGAAGTCATCTGTGGGCTGCGTGGCAATGGTCCCGCCGGGTCGGAAGGTCGCACCCTCTGGACTCAGCGGGTCGAGGGCGAAAGCGTATTCGAAGATGTTCTGAAATCCGTCGTTGTCGGGGTCGGAATCAGGATCGACGAGCGGGTGCGCCTCGCGCAGAGAGACATCGATCCAATTGATATTGAGGTCCTCGGCCGTAGGGGAATTGATGGTGATTCGCAGGGTGACGTCCCCGGCTGGAAGCTCGAGTTCGGGCAGGCTTGCAGTCCCCCACGTTTGCCATCCGTTCGTCCGTGGCAGGAGGCCGGTCGGGGTCGCCGGACCGCCATTGGAGGAAAGCGAAAGCGCGGCGGTCCCGTTCGGGCTTGCGTAGCGGAGATCGAGGCCATACCGGCCGGCGATGGGGACGTCGAGGCGGTATTCCATCCAGTCCCCATGGGTGAGGTATCCGGCGTTGGCTCCGCCGCCGGTGTCGCTCGTCGGTTCCAGCTGGATGCCGGACTGGTTGCTGAAATCCTCCGCTTGGACCCGGCCCGGAACAGGGACGGTGGATGCCGTGTCATCGATCGAATACACCCGGACGTAATCGACCTCCATCCGCTGCGGAAAAATCGTGTCGTCGACCCCTTGAACCGCCCCCCAGTTCCCACCGATAGCCACGTTGAGCAGGAGGTGGAAACGCTGATCGAACGGCCAGGCTGCGGGGCCTGTTCCGTTGTCCGTCGCCGTGAAGTAGCGGATGTCGTCCACGTAGACATCCACCTGTCCCGGACGCCACTCAAGGGTGTAGACGTGGAACTGCGTATCCACGTTTTCGGTCACAATATTGGTGCCGATCTGGGTGCCGAGCATGTGGTTGAAGGTCTCGGTGTGGACGGTGGCGTGGATGCGGTTCATGTCGTAGCCGACATGCTCCATGATGTCGATTTCGCCGCTGGCCGGCCAGTTGCCGTAGACCCGGTCGGTCGGAAGCATCCAGATGGCGGGCCAGGTTCCGCGTCCCCGCGGAAGTTTGGCGCGGATCTCAAAACGTCCGTAGGTCCAGTCCCCGCTGCCCTTTGATCGCAAACGCGCGGACGTGTAATCCCTTCCGCCGAAAGACTCCTTGCGGGCTTCGATGACAAGCAGACCGTTTTCGACCCGGGCGTTCTCGGGACGTGCACGGGTGTAATACTGGAGTTCGTTATTTCCCCAGCCCGAGCCGCCCTCGTCGTAGGTCCATTTGTTGGGATCCGGGAGGCCGGCGGTCTCGAATTCATCGCTCCAGACAAGGGTGCGATTGTCGGCGGCTGAGGCAAGCGTGGCCAGGCAGAAGCCGGCCATTGCCGCAGGGAGGAAAGGATTGGGATGGGACATCGGTGTGGGACTGAACGCGGGTCAGAGCTTCCTGACGGATCGTGACTCTCGGTAGTGGGGGAGACAATGATGTCTCGACGAAACATCGCACATACTCGACCAAATGCCACCATGGTCGGCAATTCCGCTGGAGGAGTCCTCCAACGCGGCGGTGAAGAAGAAAATTTAGAGCGACTTGAGGAACTTCACGATGGCCGCGCGATCATTGGCCGACATGGAGCGGAATGCCTCCTTGGCTGATTCGGCCTCACCGCCGTGCCAAAGGATGGCCTCCTCGATCGTGCGGGCACGTCCGTCGTGAAGGTAGGCTTCGCCGCCGCTGACGCCCGCCGTCAGCCCGATGTTCCAGAGCGGGGCTGTGCGCCATTCCGCGCCGGTCGCGCCCTCTTCGCCCATGGAGTCGGCCAGCCCGGGTCCCATGTCATGCAGGAGAAGGTCGGTGAAGGGCCGGATGGTCTGATTGCGCAACTCAGCCATGGGGTGGTGGGGGCCGGTTGGAAGGGACGGCGTGTGGCAACTGATACACGAAGCACTCTGGAAAAGCGCTTCGCCGCGGATGGCCTCCGCGTCGGCCAGGTCACGACGTGCCCCCACTCCGAGAAGGCTCACGTAACGATTCATCTCATCGAGTTCGGTGTCGTTGATTTCGGGGGAACCTGCGGTCGTTTCGCCGTCGAGAACCGGAAACACCGATGTGGTCACCCCCATATCCCGGTTGAGGGCGTAGGCGATTTGATGAACAACCCGGGATTGCGCTCCCTTGTAGGTGAACCTGCCGAGGCGACGGATGCCTTCGTTCTCCGGATCAGACACGATGGATAGGCGTCCAGAAATCCCGTCCCCGTTGACATCATCCGGATCGGCCAGGGCTTGGATCGTACTTTCCTCAACGGCTTCCAGAAGCCCCAAACCCACCAGCGCCGGCGCGAGGCGAACGGAATAGTGGGTCGGAGTGATGCCTTGAAACGTGTAATTCGGTTTGCGCAGGCTGTAAGGAGTGCCATCACCATAGGTGCCAGCGATGGTGGTGTATCCGGCGAGCACGGCGCCGCCCTCGGGTGAGCCCGTGGTGGCGCGGGGTTGCAATTCCTCGCCGAGGACGGGATCAGGAGACCCGAGCGCGTCGCTTCCGACTTTGACGACCGAACTCAGCAAGGGCATCCCGACCGCCGGCGGAAGCGCCCTGCCGTTGTTGATGTGGCAACTCACGCAGCTTTCCCCCACAAACTTGGTCCCAACCTTACCGGCCTGCTCGGCAAAAACCGGGTTGCCGGGTTCGGTATGTTCCCCGGTGCGAAAATCGGTGTGGTGCAGGCGCCTGCCCAGCATGAAGGGATGGATGCTCTCCGGGGTAATGTTGCCGGCGGTTTGTTTGAAGCGATGCTGGGGCTCGTTGGAGTATTGGTAGGGAAGGGTGGTCAGGCCGCCCAGCCATGCATTGCCGGGCAGGGGGAAAGAATCAAACGAGGCGGTCTGCTTGGCCACCGGATCCAGGGTTTCCTCCCGAATTTTGGCATACCAGGGGGTTACGCCCTGGCCGACCATGTAGAGAAATGTCGTGCCGTAGTAGTTCTCCCGGCCGTTTCGCAGGGTCGAGGCCAGCAGAAACTGGCTGATCTCGATTTCAACACGATCCCCCACCTGCAAGGGCCGGTTTTCCGGCATCTTCGTGGAGATGGTGGCGGTGTAGTTATAGTCAATTTCCCCGGGATAACGAACCGACGGGTGGGTCGAAACGAGAGTGGCTTGCGCGTTGTGATGATAGCCGGAGAGAGGCGATTCCACCCGAAAAAAGGCGCGGAACTCCGCGGGATTCAGGGCGGCCTGGGTGGTGTAATTGAACGTGATGTTCGTGCCGCCTTTGGCCACGCGATCCACAATTTCGATTTGGGCCACTCGTTGCTCCCAATACCAAGGCAGGTAGTGGTCGTATTTCCGAAAAATCACCCCTCCCACGATATCCTCCCACGATATCCTCCCGGGCATGACGGTCGCGCACGCGGTCGCCGAGACGGGTGATCAAGGCCGTCGAAGTTTCCAACACGGTGTCAGGCTCGAGGGTCGTGGCGGCGTTGAAAAGCGGGGTAAGGTCGACCTCGACCTCCGGCTGAACCGGGATCGTTGCGGTGGCCACGGCCTTTTCTCCGCCGCCGGTTAACGCGACCACCGCCACATAATAGGTCTCGCCGGGGGTGAGGCCATCGAGGGTTGCTGAGGTGACGTTCTCGACGTCTTCCGATGAGGTCAGGCTGTCGCTCGAAGTTCCATAGAGAATCCGGTAGCCCGTAACGCCGGGCGTGGGGCTGCCGTCCCAGGAAAGAGTGATCGTGCCGGGGATTCCGGCCAAGACGGAGCGTAGATTGGTGGCCGGTTGCACCTGTGGAAGGTCATATTCAACGCGGAAGAATATCGCGTTGCCGGTGATCGGAGCGCTCGCCGATTTGGTCGTGCCGTCGCCCACCACCGGAGCAAGGTTAGTCCATGGCCCGGAAGAAAGGTTGGTGGTCGAGCGCGGCTGATAGGTAACGCCAGCGGTTGTCGGCCAACTGATGATTGCGACCGATTCGCTGGAGACCGCCTCGATGGTTTCGCTGGGACTGGAGGGAGTCGTATCGGCGGCGGACTCCAGCGCAAGATCATCCAGCAGCACTTCCCCGTGGCCGCCGGTTACGCTGCCCGTCGCAAAGTAGAAGGTAATCATGGCGTCGACGGCTTCGGGCGGAGAGGTCAGCGCGGTCGAAGTAACCTTCGACCACTGGCTGTTTCCGCCGAGGAAGGATTGGTAGCCGGTCGAGCTGATAACCGATCCGCCGGCGTTAAGCCATTGCACCTGGTAGTATTGAACATAGGAAGGTCCCGCAGTGATTTGTTTTGCCCAGAAGGACAAGGTGTACGCTTTTCCGCCAGCCACAGCGCCTCCGTTCGAGGAGAGCCGCTGGACCAAAAGTCCTGAGCCCGGAGTATTTCCAACATTCGCGATGGAGATGCGATGGCTGAAGGAACCGGCGTGCGACTCGGTATTGGTGCGGAAGTGGATGTTGCCGGTAGTCGTCCAGTTCTCCGACGCCGTGCTGCTACCGGCCTCGAATCCTCCATTCGCCAGGGCATTGCTCACACCCGTCGTTCCACCGGTGCCAGGTGTGATTTTTTTTACCCGGTAGTTTCGTCCTCCGGGCTTGGGATCGACCACGGAGCGAGTCTCTCCATCGCCGGCGACCGCACTGCCGAGGTCCCCCCAAGAGGCCGGATCTCCGGGATTTGACGACCATTGAATCTGATAGGTGTGCCCCGAAACTGTGCTCCAACGAAGCTCCGCGCCAGTCGAGATAGCCAGCGAAACCGGGGCGCTCCGCGCCGTTCCCGACGCGATCAGGGCCAGCGCCGCCAAGTTGCCGACAAGAAATCTGGAGGGCTTTTTAGTGGGGGGTTCAGGTTTTCTTGAATTCATCGCTCCAGATGAGGGTCCGGTTGTCGGCGGCGAAGGCGAGCGTGGCCAGGCAGAAGTCGGCCAGTGCTGCACGGAAGAAACGATTGGGATGGGACATTGGTGGGGGGAGTGGACTCGGGGTCTTCGCTTTGAGGGAAACGTGGCTCAGGGGAGCGGGGGGGACAATGGCGACTCGACGAAACAACGCTCATACTCGACCAAATGCAACCCTGGCCGGAAATGGTCCTTGGGAGGCACCCTTGCCGTGTCGCCTTGAAGAATCGGACTTGATTTGTATCCCGGGGCATTGCCATGATGGTGCATGGAAGCCATTACGACCTCCTCGCCGGCGGGATTAGACCGGATGTTCTATCGCGCGGCCGATGAGTTTTTTCCGGCGAATGCCTCAGTGGCGATGACCTACGACGACGTCTCGCTGGCCACGCTGTATTCGGAGATCCTACCTCGGGATGCGGACATCAGCACCGAACTGGCCCCCGGGCTGGTCCTTCAGTTACCGGTTGTGTCAGCAGACATGGACACGGTGACGGAATCGCGAATGGCGATTGCGCTGGCGCTCAGCGGCGGGCTGGGGCTCATCCACTACAACATGCCTCCCCGCCAGCAGCTCTCCGAGGTTTCCCGGGTAAAGAACCACGTGCACGGGCTCATCCGCGAGCCGATCAAGGTTTCGCCGGAGGAGAAAATCGGCGATGTGCTCGCGATGATTGAGGAGAAGAAATTTTCGTTTGGCACCTTTCCGGTGGTGGACGGGGAAGGGGTGCTTTTGGGCCTGCTCCCGGGGCACTGCGTCAGGCCGCGGTTTGCGTCGCGCGGGGTGCTGGAGGCGATGGTTCCGCGGTCTGCGGTCCTGACGATTTGCCAGGACGAGCTGGGCGACGATCCCATCGCGCGCGCGGACAGGTTTTTTACCGAGAATATCGGAATTCACAAATTGCTCGTCGTGGATGCCAAGGACCGGCTGAGCGGGCTCTTCACCCTGAGCGATATCGAGCGGATCACCCAGGAGCGCTCGCTGCGGACGAAGCCGTCCCGCGATGAAAAATTCCGCCTGGTCTGCGGAGCGGCGGTGAGCGCGCCAAAAGATGCCTCGGGCGCCTTGGACTCTCCGGCGCTGATTGAACACGTGGGGTCCTTGGTCGAGCGCGGCGTGGACGCGGTGGCGGTTTCGACGGCACACGGCCACACGCGCGGTGTGGGGGAGGCGGTCCGGGCAATCCGCAAGGCCTTTCAGGATCTCCCAATCATTGCGGGGAATGTGACGAGTGCATCCGGGGTGGAATTCCTTGCGTCCTGCGGCGCGAACACGGTGAAGGTAGGGCAGGGCCCTGGGTCAATTTGCACGACGCGGGTGGTGGCGGGCGTGGGAATCCCACAGCTCACCGCGCTGTATGTCTGCTCCAGGGCTGCTACGCTCTGCGGGGTGAGGGTCCTGGCCGATGGCGGGATTACGAAATCGGGGGATATCGTAAAGGCGCTGACGCTGGCCGACGCAGTGATCTGTGGCAGCCTGCTGGCCGGATGTCCGGAAGCGCCGGGGCAGATCATGGAAATCAACGGAAAGTTCTACAAGCAATACCGCGGGATGGGCAGCCATGCGGCGATGAAGGCTGGCAGCGCGGCGCGCTATGGCCATGAAAAGGATGCCGCACAGAAGTCGGCGGCCGAGGGGGTCGAGGCCCTCAAGGAAGTTTCGGCGGGCGCGGACGCGGTTCTGGCCCAGTTGGCCGGCGGCTTGCAAAGCGGGATGGGGTATCTCGGAGCGCCCACGC
>JBGSJQ010000092.1:0-26834 GCA_041741775.1 Terrimicrobiaceae bacterium
CCCGCCAAATCGGAAGCCAGCGCGCGGCACAGCCGGCCATCTCCGGCGCCCAACTCGACGACCCCGCCTCCTCGCAGTTCCCCCTCGCGTCTCACCCTTGCGCGAATCCACGCCGAACCTCTCAGAACCCCGTCGATCACCCTCAGATCCCTGCGGCTGCGAATCGCCTCCGGATCGCTTGCATCCAGCCCGTCGAGAATCTCGGGCACCAGAACGCGCGGGAATCCGCCCGAAGTCCCCCCCGGCATCAGGATTTCAGCCAAAGATTGCCTTCCGACGCCGGGGCGAGTGCCAGACGAATTCCAACATTGTTGCGCCCCCTTCCGGGTGGACAGTGGTCGCGGAAAGACGACATCAGGTAGAGAGGGTCGTCGTTGAAACACGAAGCCCCGCGCAGCACGCGATCAGGACTCCCTCTTTCATAAACGTCCATGCACCACTCCCAGACGTTCCCCCCCAGATCATAAATTCCGATCCTGCTCGGTGCAAAACTCCCCACCGGTGAGGTCTCCCGGAATCCACTCCCGAATTTTGGATGGTAGTTGCCAGAGGTCGCGGACGGAGGAAAGGACCCGCCCCAAGGATACCCTTCAACAACGCCGCTCCGGGCTTTCGGCGAGGTGCCGCTCTCGTAGGTCAACCCCACGGCTGCACTCCACTCCTCATCCGCCGGCAGACGGTAAATCATGCTCTCCGGGATCAGCCCCAGCCAAACCTCGCGCGCCGTCAGCCAATCACAAAAAAGGTGGGCGTCATTCCACTGGACGTTCACCACCGGATGGTCAAGGCCCTGCTCGTAGTCCACCTCCGGCAGCATCGCCCCCGTTTCCACCACATATTCCATGTAGTCCCTCACACGAACCTGAAAGACGCTGAAGAGGGTTTTCCCCCGCGCAATCGGAACCATCGGCACGCGCAGGCTGTTGAGAAAAGGGCGCGAGGCCGTTGCCAGCAACGGCTGCTGGCTGTAAAGCGTCGACGGGGGCGTGGAAGCGGGTGACGAAACCGCAGCGGCGGCGGCCCGGGGAGCCGCCTGCGGATGGAGCGTGGACTGCGCCGCAAACCCTGAGGCCCCCAGCTTGGCAAACTCTTTGAGAAGCCGCTTGCGATCCCCCAGCTTCTCCACGCCGATGGACCGCAGCTCTTCCTCTGACAACCCGGCCAGCAGGCTGTCATCGATCCCCTCCCTTTCAAAAAGAGGCATCAGCTCCCGGAGCCCGAGCCCACGAAGGATCCAGTCGAGCCTTCCTTGCATCGAAAAACCCCTCCTCAAAGAGAGAGCCCCGGCCCGCTCAACGACTTCAATGCCTTCTTCACATCGCTCACACGCAGAATCAGCAGGCCCTTCTTCGCCGTCGGCATCGAGGCCAGATACGCATACTCGATGTTCACCTTCACCGCCGCCAGCGCCTTCACAATCCGCGAAAGCCCGCCAGGGCGGTTGTTGTTCTCGATCATGATGACATCGTTTTCCACCACCAATGTCCCGCGCGCCTCGAGCATCGCAATCGCCTTCCGCGTGTCGCTCACCACCATCCGCACCACGGCATGGTCCACTGTGTCGGAGACGGTCAGCCCGTAAATATTGATCTGGTCATCCGCCAGAGCATCGCAGACCTCCACAAGGGTTCCCGGCTTGTTGGCAATGAAAATGGCGAGCTGCTCGACGATTCGGACGGATTTCATATTTCTGGGCACCATGCCACCACCGGCTGCCGGAGTCGAATGAAATCCCCTGGAGTGCACCTCAGGCGATAATTTGCTGCGATCATCAGGATTCCTTTCCAAGCATCAGACATGCCAAGTTTACCGACTTCCTGCGGAGATCGGTGGACAAAATTGTGCGGGTGTGCTTGCGTGAAAACCGCCATGAAACTCACCTACTTCGGCCACTCCTGCTTTCAAGTCGAAAGCGCCGGCAAACGCCTCCTCTTCGATCCCTTCATCACCCCCAACCCCCTGGCCTCCGCCATCGATCTCTCCACGATTCAAGTGGACGCGATCCTCGTCTCCCACGGCCATGTGGACCACCTGGCCGACCTGGTGGCGCTCGCCAACCAGACGGAGGCTTCAGTGGTTTGCAACTGGGAAATCGGCGACTGGCTCGGCCGCCAGGGAGTCAAGAACATCGCCGCCATGAACCAGGGAGGCAGCAAGTCCCTTGGCTTCTGCCGGGTGAAAATGACAAACGCCATCCACTCCAGCACGCTTCCCGACGGCGCACCGGGAGGAAATCCGGGGGGCTTCGTGGCCGAGTTCCCGGAAGGTTCCTTCTACTACGCGGGAGACACGGCGCTCACGATGGACATGAAGCTGATCCCGGAAGAATTCTCGCTGAAGTTCGCCGTCCTTCCGATAGGGGATACTTTCACCATGGGAGCCTCAGACGCCGTTCGCGCCGCCGGGTTTGTCGAAGTGGAAACTGTTGTGGGGGTTCACTACGACACATTTCCGCCCATCGTCATCTCAAAGCCGGACGCCTTGGAAACCTTCTCAAAAGCCGGCCTAACCCTTCTCCTGCCGGCCATCGGCGAGTCCATCGAGATCTGATCAGAGCAGAGCACGGGCAACGCCCAGCAGACCCCCGAGGACGATCAAGGGAACGATCCCCCATGTCCTCGCCAAAAGGGCCCCGGCAAAGACGGCTGCCGCAAAAACGTCGAATCCTCCGGCTTCAGGAAAGAAGGCGTGCCGGGCAATCCACCTCAGCCGTTCAACCACCTCGCGATGCATCAGGGCGATGTGCGCCCCCGGCCCCCCGAAACTCATGCACCCCAACCTCAGCCAAAGTCCCGCGAAGGCACGCATCCCGCACGGCTCCGCTCCCGGCCCACCTGCAGAACCAGGCGCATCACGGGAATCGCCCGGCTCGCTCACAGCTTCAACAGCTCCTGCCGACGCCGCTCCGGAAATCGCTCGATCGCGTAGCGCAACATCGTCCGGGGCATGGCATGGATGTGGACCAGCAAAAATTCCTCGAGCGCGGAAACATCCCTCTTGCCGGCCTCGCGGAGCATCCACCCGCAGGCCTTGTGCATCAGGTCTTCCGGATCGGAAAGCAGATTCTTCGTGAGCGCAAACGTCGGTTCCAGATCGCGCTCCCGGATGAATGCAAACGTGGCCACAATCGCGATGCGGCGTTCCCAGAGGTTCGGAGAGGCAACCAGCCGGTTCAGAATGCCGCGCGGCCGGCGGAGGAGCCATGCGCCGAGGATCTGAGAAGCAGAGAGGTCCACAAGGTCCCAGTTGTTGATGCGCTCCGTGAAGCCCAGATAGGAATCAACAACGGTTTTTCTCTCCGCCTCACCGCCCCGCTCAAATCTCCGCACAAGGATCAGAACCCCCAGCAAACGATCCTCGTGCCAGCGCGATCCCATGAGTCGCGCGACATCGACCAGCCCGTCGTCGGCCCGCGCCACCGCCCGCACGTCCGGAACCCGCACCCCAAGAAACTGGTCGCCCTCTCCATAGGTGCCGGGCCCCGTCTTGAAAAATGAGGCGGCCCGCTGCGCGTAGCCCGGCTCAGCCGCCTCCCGAAGTAGTTTCTGAATCGGCAGCACGCGCCTCTCCTGCTGAATGGAAGATGCGGCCGCCGTTTTCAGGCGGCCCCGACCGGGGGACATGAACAGAAGATGTGACGGTCGCCATAGACGTTGTCGATGCGCGCGACGGAGGGCCAGAACTTGTGGTCCCGGAGCCAGGGAGCCGGCCACGCAGCGGTGGCACGGCTGTAGGGGCGCCCCCAGGTGTCGGAGGTCACCGCAGCGGCCGTGTGCGGCGCATTTTTCAGCGGATTGTTCACCCGGTCCAACTCGCCGCCCTCGATGGCGCAAAGCTCGCCGTGAATCGTGATCATCGCGTCGCAGAACCGGTCCAGCTCGTCTTTCGATTCGCTCTCGGTCGGCTCCACCATCAGGGTCCCCGGCACCGGCCAGCTCATCGTCGGTGCGTGAAAGCCAAAATCCATCAGACGTTTGGCCACATCCTCCACCTCGACGCCGGACCGGGCCTTCCACTCCCGCAGGTCCAGGATGCACTCGTGCGCGACGCGTCCCTGGCTTCCGCGATACAGGATGGGGAAGTGGTTTGCCAGCCGCGCGGCAATGTAGTTTGCGTTGAGGATCGCAACCTCGGTGGCTTCGCGCAACCCGCGAGGCCCCATCATCGCTATATACATCCATGAGATGACCAGGATGCTGGCGCTTCCAAGCGGGGCCTGGGACACCGGGCCGACCGAAGATCCCGAAGCCATCGGGTGTCCCGGAAGGAACGGAGCCAGGTGAGCCGCCACTCCGATGGGACCAACCCCCGGGCCTCCGCCCCCGTGCGGGATGCAGAACGTCTTATGCAGGTTCAGGTGGCAGACGTCCGCACCGATGTCGCCCGGACGGCAAAGGCCGACCTGCGCATTCATATTCGCGCCATCCATGTAAACCTGACCGCCGGCACTGTGCACGATATCGCAAATTTCCTGGATGCCCGCTTCGAAGACCCCGTGCGTGGAAGGATAGGTGACCATCACTGCCGCCAAGTCTCCGCGGTGGGCCTCCGCCTTGGCCCGCAAGTCGGCCAGGTCGATATTCCCCAAAGCATCGCAGGCGACCGGGACGACTTTCATTCCGGCCATCACCGCGCTCGCCGGGTTCGTGCCGTGCGCAGAAGTCGGGATCAGGCAAATCTCCCGGTGGGCCTCGCCTCGCGAACGGTGCCAGGCGCGAATGGCAAGAAGCCCCGCATACTCACCCTGCGAACCGGCGTTCGGCTGAAGCGAAACGGCTGCAAACCCGGTGATCTCCGCGAGCCAGGCCTCCAGCTGGGCGGCCATCTCCAAATACCCGGCAACCTGGCTGGCCGGAGCAAGCGGATGGATCGCCGCCACGGAGTCCCATGTCACCGGAAGCATTTCCGATGTCGCGTTCAGCTTCATCGTGCAGGAACCCAGCGGGATCATCGAGGTCGTCAGGCTCAGGTCCTTCGCCTCCAACCTCCGGATGTAGCGAAGCATCTCGGTCTCCGTGTGGTGGGATTGAAAGACCGGATGCGTCAAAAATGCCGATTTCCGCCTCAGGCTCTCGCCGATCACCTCGGGAAATACCTGCGGCAAATCCCCCGGGGTCGCTCCAAAAACCTCCAGAATTCCCGAAAGATCCCCGCTCGTTTCGTCGAGGGTTATGGAAACTGCATGCTCGTCGAGCTTGCGAAGATTGATTCCCCGCGACGCTGCCCGCGCGAGAATTTCATCTGCCGGACGCGTTCCCATCCAGACACGGACGGTATCAAAGAACGGCCCCGGGTGCACGGCATGGCCCAGATGCTGAAGCGAACCCGCGAGGATGAGGGCCAAGCGATGGATGCGCCCGGCCATTTCCCGGAGGCCTTCGGGTCCATGATAGACAGCATACATGGAAGCCATCACGGCAAGAAGCACCTGCGCGGTGCAGATGTTGCTCGTCGCTTTTTCCCGCCGGATGTGCTGCTCGCGCGTCTGCAACGTAAGCCGGAGAGCCGGGCGTCCTTCGGCATCTTTCGACACGCCGACCAGACGACCGGGGATCCGGCGCTTGTGCTCATCCTTCGTCGCCAGAAAAGCCGCGTGCGGTCCACCGAAGCCCGGCGGCACACCAAATCGCTGCGCCGATCCCACAACAATGTCCGCCCCCAGCTCTCCGGGCGGAGTGATCAAGGTCAGTGCCAGCAAATCCGTTGCCACCACAGCGAGTGCCCCCGCCTCGTGCGCCCGCGCAATCATCGCGCCCAGATCGCCAATCGTGCCGTCGGTGGCCGGATACTGAAAAAGCGCCCCGAAGACGGGCTCCTGGGGCCCCTCCTCTGCCGGGCCTGTCAAAACCAGGATCCCCAAAGGCTCGGCCCGGGTGCGCAGGAGGGCCAGTGTCTGCGGATGGCAGTGGTCGGCCACAAAAAATGCATTGCCGCCTTTGATATCGTGGCAAAGGGTCATGGCTTCGGCAGCGGCGGTGGCCTCGTCGAGAAGAGACGCATTGGAAATTTCCATCCCCGTCAAATCGCAGACCATCGTCTGGAAATTCAGGAGTGCCTCGAGGCGGCCCTGGGCGATCTCGGCCTGATACGGAGTGTAGGCGGTATACCAGCCGGGGTTCTCAAGGATATTGCGGCGAATGACCGCCGGCGTGTGCGTGCTGTGATACCCAGCCCCGATGTGTGAGCTGGCAATGACATTCCGGCTCATGAGATCGCTCAGATCCGAAAGCGCCCGCGCCTCGCTCCGCGCCTCGGGCAGCGAGAGGTCGCGATGGAGACGAATCCCCGCAGGAACCGTCCCCGCAATGAGATCCTCCATCGAGGAGGCTCCCACCTTCTCGAGCATCACAGATATTTCCGCCCCGGAGGGCCCGATATGCCGGCTGGAAAAGGTGCTCATGCCCCGATCTGAGCCCGATAGGCTGCGGGGTCTTTCAGCGCGTCTGCCTCACCCGGATTCGAGAGACGGATTTTGTAGATCCACCCGGCGCCGAACGGGTCCGTGTTGAGGAGCGCAGGATCCTGCTCGACAGCCTCGTTACGCTCAATGACCTCGCCGGAAACGGGCGAATAAATATCGCTGGCCGCCTTCACCGACTCGACCACCGCCGCCACCTCGCCCGCCTTCACGGCCTTTCCAACAGGCGGCGGTTCGGCAAATACGATGTCGGTCAATTCAGCCTGGGCATGGTCGGTGATCCCGACCGTGGCGGTGTCTCCCTCGATGAGGATCCACTCATGGCTTTCGGCGTATCGGAGGTTGTCTGGAACGTTCATGATGCTTTTTGGTAAAGGGGTTTTTTCTGAACACAAGCGCGGAATGCTTTTCCGCGAATTTCCACGGCCAGCTCCTGCCCGGGCTTGGACAGCTCGACGGGCAGGTAAGCCATCGCAATCCCGCAGCCCAGCGAAGGCGAAAGGGCCCCGCTCGTGGTCTCAGCCACGACGCTTCCCCCGGCCACCACCGGATAGTGCGGACGCAGCGGGGGCGACTTTTCCATCGCCAGCAACGCGCAGAGGCGGCGGGTCACCCCGGCGGTTTTTTGCTCAAGGAGCACCTCTTTGCCAATGAACTGCGGCTTGGTAAAATCAACAAAAAATCCGAGCCCGGCCTCAAGCGGGGTATGGTCAGGTGAGAGGTCGGAGCCGTTCAGCGGGTAGCACATCTCGAGGCGGAGGGTATCGCGTGCGCCCAGCCCGCAAGGCTTCGCTCCGCAGCCCAAAACCTGCTCCCAAGCCTCCACGGCCTCAGCGGCGGGAATCACCCACTCAAACCCCTTCTCGCCCGTGTATCCAGTGGTAACCACAAATCCCTCGCCGACCTCCTGCACGCGGTTCCTTCCCGCCGGCATCGGTCCGCCGAATAGCTTCTCATAGACCGCCCCGGCCCCAGGCCCCTGGATCGCAAGCGCTGCAAACCCGGCACTGCGGTTCTCAAATGTCACGCCGTCCACCAAACGGGACTTCATCCAGGCGGCGTCCTCGTCGATCTTTGCCGCGTTGACGACCAGCAGAAATTCGTCCGCTGCCAATCGATAGACGATCAAGTCATCGATCACCCCACCCCGCTCGTTGAGCAGCAGGGAATACTGCGCCTCGCCGGGCTTCAGCGCCTCCGCACGGTTGGTCAGCAACGAGTCCAGCCACGCAGCGCTGCCCTCGCCCACCACAAAAAACTCGCCCATGTGCGAGATGTCAAAAACCCCCACCCCCTCGCGCACCGCCCGGTGCTCGTCCAGAATCCCGGAATATTGCACTGGCATCTCCCATCCGGCAAAATCAACCATCCGGCCGCCGGCGGCCACATGCGCATCGTAAAGTGGAGTTCTCATCAGAGCGGGGCACTATGCGCTGAACCCCGACACTATTGAAGGGATTATTTGTGAAAAATATTGCCCGGGCTCATCTCCAAACATTGCAAAAAAAGGACATCCGCAAGTCCCCGGGGCAGGAGCTTCAAATTCCTTGCTCTTGTGGAGGGGGTTGCGCCAACGGCTGTCCCGGGACCAGCCCCTTGCCAAATGGACCACGGATTCAGCGGGTGGCAGAGGTCCCGAGTAGGCGGAAGTCACCGTTTTTATCCCGGTAGAACCCCCTGGGCAGCACGGGAGGAAGACTGCCTGCCGCTTTGCGCCTCCAGGTGAGGTCGAGGTCGGCGGCTGTCCAGTCCTTGGAGAGCACCCGCCCCCGCTTGTCAATCACCTGGTCGGCCGGCTTGGTCAGCTTGGCATAGTCCCTGTCGCTCATGCGGATGGCATCCATGTCCTTGAGGTTGTAGAGGGAGATCCACCAGGCGTTGAAGGCATCTTCCGCGTCGGGCGGGGTGACCTCGAACGTGATGTCCCCGGCCACCTCTTTGCTTTTCTTGAGGTTGAGCGAGTAGAGCGCGGCAATCTCCTGGCGCGTGGTCAGGAACCCCGCTAGATACGCTCTCAGCACGCTTTGCAGCTTCGCGTTCTTTTTCCGCGATCCGTAAATCCCGAGCTCGATCCCGCACGGATCATTTGGATCGCCGTAAACGTTGAGCTCGACGTCCCTGTTCACGCGAAACGATTTGTAAGGGACATTACGAAACTCCCCGACGGTCACCGCCGTCGCCGGAATCTCCTCAAAACTTTTGATCTCGTCGTGCATGCGCAGGTCGTTGGCAATCACCCGCCATGATGGCAGATCCCCCCTCCGGTTGATGTCCGTGAAAAGCACCCCGATGTCCGCCTCGTCCCGGATCCGCACGATCTCGCTCTTCGGATACGTCTTCTCAGTGAACTCCTCCTGAAGGACCACCGAATCCACCGAATTCTTGATGATCAGGCCTCGAACCATCCGACCGTCTTTCAAAACCAGCGAGTCGGGCGCCTTGAACGAATCGTCCTGGGCCAGGGCGGCGGCCGAGGCAAAGATAATAGCGGCGAGGAACAGTCGGGAGATCATGGTTGAAGCGTGCCCACGCGGGGTATAGAAAGCAAGCCTATGCCCTTGAAATTCCTGCTGGCTGCATCCGCCCTCCTCGTCCTCACCGGCTGCGTGATGGCTCCCAAACCCTACGAAAAGCCGGCAGCCTCCACGACCCCCCTGCGCACGGGCCCCTTCTGGTGGGGCACCTCGACGGCCAGCTTCCAGAATGAAGACCGCGGAGAGGCTCCCGGCTCCTCAAAATACTTCAAGACCGACTGGGATATTTTTGCTGAAGAGGGACACATCCCGCCCCGCGGCGACGAGGCCACGTTCTCATGGACCAACTTCGACAAGGACGTCGCCGCATTGAAGAAACTTGGCGTCAACCACTACCGGTTTGGCATCGAGTGGGGCCGTGTCGAGCCCAAGCCGGGCGTCTTCAATAAGGCCGCCATCGCCCAATACGCGCGGATGGCAAAAAAACTCCGCGCCAATGGCATCGAACCCGTTGTCACGCTCTGGCACTTCACATTTCCCGACTGGCTTTACGACTCGAAGAACAAATCAAAATCCAACTTCCTCCACCCGGACGTCCAGATCGCCTGGAGGGAATACGTGACCTGCATGGCGACCGCCCTCGCCCCCTACGTCCGCACCTTTGTCCCACAGAACGAGCCCAACGGCGACCTCTACATCGGCTACTTCGGCGGCCACTGGCCCCCTGGACTTCTCCTCACCCCAGGCGCCCTGAAAAAGGCGACCAACGTGGCGGTGGACATGTATCGCGACGCCGCCGCGATCGTTCGCTCCAAGCGCCCGGACGCCATCATCATGGGCATCTACTCGATCCCGAACTGGCGCCGCAACTTCCTTCAGGATCCCACGCAGTTCGTTTACAACATGATGATGCGCCAAAACTGGGACCACCTCGACCGCGTGGCCGACGTGACCGACATCATTGGCGTCAACTACTACTACTCGCAGGACGCCTCGGTCATCCGCTTCATCAAGCGCCCGCACGGGGAGCTGACCTCGAACTACACCCAGAACGGCTGGGAGATCGACCCCGAAGGCTTCTACGCCACCCTCACCAATGTCCACAACCGCTACGGCAAACCCATCGTCGTCTCGGAAAACGGCATCGGCACCCAGAGCGAACAGAAAAAAATCCGCTACTTCCGCGAACACGTGAACCAGATGCGCCGCGCCATGAACGACGGCGTCGACATCCGCGGCTACTTCCCATGGACACTCATCGACAACTACGAGTGGGCCGAAGGCTACGCCGCCAACTTCGGCCTCACCCACGTGGACAAAAAAACCATGTCCCTCGTCATCGAGCCCTCGGGTGAATGGTTCCGGAAATTCATCCAGGCCAACCCCGAACCCTGAGCGCTCAGACAGCCTGCTGGCTGTCCCATTCGCCGGGAAAGCAAAATCCCGCCTGCGGCCACAGGGCCTTCCTTTTCCCTGGCTCGCAAAAAAGCCCAGGCGGACTCCTCAGTGGCCGCCTTCGCGCTTGCCTTTCGAATCCGACCCCTGCGCGACGTGGAGGCCCACCAACCGCGCGATTTGCACCATGAGGAGGACCTGGCCGATGACCGCGACAAGCACCGCCGCGCTGCGTGCGATGGCATTTCCCGGCAGCACATCCCCGTAGCCAACCGTGGTCAGGGTCACAAAGCTGAAATAGAGAATCCACCCCGGATCATGCAAAAGCAGGACCTGCTCCTGCAATGGGGTTTGTGTCAGATCGGCGATCACAAAACTCCCCGGCAAAAAATACTCGATGAGCAGAAACACGAACCCCGAGAGCACACCAAAAAGCAGGTAGACGCAGACAGCCCCGCAGAGGATGTCGGTCGTAATAGTTCTGGCCTTTGCCACGCTTCGCCAAACGACTCCGAGGACGTAGCCGAGAAAAAGGATCTGCGCGACGATTTGTGAAAGCACAATCGTGTGGTGGCTGATGATGCTGCCCGACATGAGAAGCAGGATGAGAAATGCCCCAATAAGCATGTGGGTTGAGTGGTGGCGGGCGCGCCTCCATAGCGCCAGCATCGAAGCCCCGACGACAAGAAGGCTCAGCGGCGCCAGCACTTTGATGCCCCCATATTTCGGAAACGCCGCCGTCAGCAGCGACGTGCTCGGGGCCAACGCGATCATCAGAAAGAGAGTCCACATCAGAACCCCGAACGGATGGCGGCTCACCCCCTTCCAAAAACCTTCATGCAAAGGATGGGACATGCGCAGAAACCTGCCACGCCCGAAGGGGAAAGAAAAGCGGATTGCGCAGGGTCAAAAAATGCGGAATAGTGCCCGGCTCTCATGATGACACTCGAAAATGAACGGAAGGCCGCCCGGACGGCTGTGGATAACCTGCGGGTCCTCGGATTGACCCGCCTGATCACTCCCGCCCAGATCAAGGAGCAATTTCCGTCCGAGCAACGCCACACCGATCTCGTGCGGGACTCCCGCGCCACCGCCCGCGCGATTCTCGCAGGCGAGGACGACCGCCTGCTGGTCGTCGTTGGCCCCTGCTCGATCCACGACCCGCATTCGGCTCTCGAATACGCCCGCCGGCTGGCAGCTCTCAGTAAGGACGTTGCAGACCGGTATTTTCTCGTCATGCGCGTCTATTTTGAGAAACCCCGCACGACGATCGGCTGGAAGGGCCTCATCAATGACCCCCAGCTCGACGATTCCTGCGATGTGGCCCACGGCATCGCCCTCGCCCGCAAGCTGCTTCTCGACATTCACGAACTAGGCCTCCCCGCCGCGACCGAGTTCCTCGACCCGATCATCCCCCAATACACGGCTGATCTCATCAGCTGGGCTGCCATCGGGGCCCGCACGACAGAGTCCCAGACCCACAGGGAAATGGCCAGCGGGCTCTCGATGCCGGTCGGCTTCAAAAACGGCACCGACGGGACCATCCAGACCGCTCTCGATGCCATGAAATCTGCCCGCGCCCCGCACAGTTTCCTCGGCATGGACCAGGATGGGGCGACCAGTATCGTCAAAACGGCGGGAAATCCCGACAGCCATATCGTCCTTCGCGGCGGTCGCGACGGAGGAAATTACCACCCCCAGCACGTCGCGGCAGCCTGCCAGGCCCTCGCCAAGTCCGGCCTCTCCCCCGCCCTCATGGTCGATTGTAGCCACGCCAATTCCGGGAAGGACCCCAAACGCCAGCCGGACGTCTGGAAAAGCATTCTGGACCAGCGCGCTGGCGGGCGTCGCGAGATCATCGGTGCCATGCTCGAAAGCCACCTGCACGAAGGCAGCCAGCCGGTCAGCTCCCGCCCGGAAGACCTGAAATACGGGGTTTCGGTGACGGATGCCTGCCTGGGTTGGGAGGATACGGAAGCTCTCCTCCGCTCTTGAACATTGCCACCACGGTTTTTGCTGCGATCGATTTCGAAGGCGCGGGGACCTCTCCCGGACGCAGCGATGAGCCGGTGCAGGTCGCCATTGCCCATCTGGCGGCCGGAGAAATCACCAAGGCAGTCAATTCCTATGTGAAGCCCGGCGGCCCGGTCACCTGGGCCGCAAGGAAAGTGCACGGCATCAGCGATGCGATGGTGGCCGACGCGCCGACGCTCACCGCCCTCTGGCCGGATATCAGGAACGCGATGGAGGGCCGGTGGATCGTGGCCCACGGCGCAGCCACCGAGAAGCGCTTCCTGCGGGCATTTCCTTTTCATGCCTTCGGCCCGTGGGTCGACACCCTACAGCTCACCCGCGCCGCCTACCCCAACCTCGCCTCGCATGCGCTCGGGGACGCCATCCGGGCGCTGCACCTGGATCAAGATCCGGCGATCACAGCTCCCGGATTCCGTTGGCACGACGCGGAATCCGACGCCATCGCCTCCCTCGTCCTCCTCCGCCACCTTATCCAGGCCTGCAGCCTGGAGGACTCCGATCCGCAGGGGCTCACCCACCCCAACCTCACCCAATATTTTTCTGAGCGCAGAGGATGATCCCCGAGGGGGTGACCAGCGCATCCATCGGAACATCGTGTGCCTCGCGGGGAATTTCCCCAACGACCTGGTCATCGAAGCACACGCCAGCCTTGAACCCCGAAGCGGCGGCCAAATATCTGTCGTAATAACCCTTGCCGCGACCAAGGCGTCCGCCGGACCGGTCAAAGGCCATTCCCGGAACCAGGATCAGATCAAAAGGGGACCCGTCGGCGGCAATAGCCGAATCGCGCGGCTCCATGACCCCGAAGGCCCCCGGCACCAACTCCTCACGGCTCCTTGCAAAAAACATCGCCATCCCACCTCCCTGCACCCGCGGAAGCGCCAACTCATGATCGGCCGGCCAAGGGGCCAGCACGCCAGGCTCATCCGCAAGCGGCCAGAAGGCACAAACGGTTCGCGCAGTTTTCCAAACCTCCCACCGCAGCAGGTGGGTTCTGAGTCGCAAGGAAAGCCCCTCCGCTTCCGCACGCCTTGACGCCAAATCCCGCATCTGCCGGCGGAGGTCAGCCTTGGGATCGCCGGCCATGAGGGGTCCGTGGCTCAGACCGTAAACGCCCGGCCGAGACGCTGGCAGATTTCCTGCGTCGCAGTGGACTGGTTGAGCGTGTAGAAATGAATCCCTGCAACGCCTTGGTCGAGGAGGTCGGCGCATTGCTCTGTAGCGTAATGCAGGCCGACCTGCCGGATTGCTTCCGGCGAGTCGCCGCCGCGCTGGAGCGCCTTCAGCAGCCGGGCCGGGAACCGCGCCCCGCCAGCCAACTCGGCCATCCGCTTCATCGAGCTCAGGCTCGTGACCGGCATGATCCCTGCAATCACCGGGACCGAAATCCCAGCCAGTGCACAGCGGTCCCGAAAATCGTAAAAATCATGGTTGTCGAAGAAGAGCTGGGTGCAGATGTAATCGGTCCCGGCATCCACCTTCGCTTTCAGATAATCCATTTCGAGCAGGCGGTTCGGCGTCGATGGGTGACCCTCGGGAAAGCCGGCCACACCAATCCCGAACCCCCGCGCATCCGCATGACCGGAAAACCGTTTCACAAAGCGCACCAGATCCGCCGCCTGCGGAAAGACGTCCTTCGAATGGTCGTATCCGGGCTGGTCCCGGGGCGGGTCGCCGCGAAGCGCCAGGATGTTTCCCACGCCCGCCTCAGCGTAGCGCGACAGGATCGACTCGATTTCGGCCTCCGTGTGGCCCACGCACGTCAGGTGGGGAATCGGGTCCAGAGATGTGGTCGTTTTCAGACGGAGCACCAGCTCGTGCGTCATCTCGCGCGTCGAACCCCCGGCCCCATACGTCACGCTTACAAAGGCAGGATTCAGCGGCTCGAGTTGCCGGATCGTCTCAAAAAGCGTATCGAGCGCCTGGGGGGTCTTTGGTGGGAAAAACTCGAACGAGAACGTCGGTGTTCCCGCCTTCACGATGTCGTTGATGTGCATGGGCTACCAGCCGAGGACTTTGGCGAAGATCAGGGGGGCGACGATCGTGGCATCGGATTCGATCACAAATTTTGGGGTCTTCTCGCCAAGCTTGCCCCAGGTGATCTTCTCGTTCGGAACCGCTCCCGAGTAGCTCCCATAGCTGGTCGTCGAGTCGCTGATCTGGCAGAAATACCCCCACAACGGGACGTCGTCGCGGCGCAGATCCTGGTGCAACATGGGCACCACACAAATCGGAAAGTCGCCGGCAATCCCTCCGCCTATCTGAAAAAATCCGATCGGCGTCTGCTGGCTCGTCGGAGCATACCACTCGGCCAGCGAAATCATGTACTCGATCCCGGTGCGCACGGTGTGAACGTTTTTTACGTCGCCCTCGATGACGTGCGCCGAGAACATGTTGCCGAGCGTCGAGTCCTCCCATCCCGGCACGAACATCGGCAGGTTTTTCTCCTTCGCAGCCAGCAGCCAGCTATTCTTGGGATCAATCTGAAAGCTGGCCTGCAGCTCCTTGGAATCCAGCACGCGCCAGAAAAACTCATGCGGAAACAGCCGCTCGCCTTTCGCGTCGGCATCCATCCACTCCTTCAGAATGATGTTCTCTATCCGGCGCATGGCCTCCATCTCAGGAATGCAAGTGTCGGTGACACGGTTCATGTGGCGGTCGAGCAACGCCTGCTCATCGGCCGGGGTGAGGTCGCGATAGTTGGGAATCCGCTCGTAGAAATCGTGGGCCACGAGGTTGAAGACATCTTCCTCCAAGTTGGCCCCCGTGCAGACGATGCCGTGGACCTTGCCCTGGCGGATCATCTCGGCGAGCGAGATCCCAAGCTCGGCAGTGCTCATGGCCCCGGCCAGGGTCATCAGCATGATGCCCCCGTTGTCGAGGTGGGCCGAGTAGGCCTCGGCGGCATCTTTCAAGGCGGCGGCGTTGAAGTGACGGTAGTGAAGATCGATGAACTGTGAGACGGGTCCGGGTTTCATTTGTTTAGGTAATAATAGGTTGTATCAGGGCCGGGAAGCGCTGGGCGTGCGGGCCCAGAGTCGGGCAATCATGAGTCCAAGAAAAAAGACCGCAACCACTCCAACCCCACCAGCCAGACTCGCTGCGAAAAAATCATGAGTAATGCAGGCCAAAGAATATCCATCGAGCGGAGAAACAAAGGCAGGGGCCGACTCTTTCAGGAAGCCCAGCTTGGCAGCAGTCCACTCCAACCCGTCGGGGAACCCGCTGGCAAACGGACTCAAGACCATGGCGATGACCAGTGCGGCTCCGGCAGGGATCGCCACCGAGCGACGCCGCCCGACCTCGACGGCCGGAATCAGCGCAACCGCCAGCACGGTCAACACGGCCTCGCCGACGCCAATGATGGCATGAACGCCAAACATCACTGGTGCGCTTTTGAAGAACGGGATCACCCCTCCAAACGCCAACTCTGCCGAACACGCAAGAGCCGCCAGCACCACAGAAACCCACGCGGCCAGCCCAACCCGGGCCAGAGCTCCCCCGGAAACACCATTCCACTTGCCGACCAGCCACCCGCCAACCCCGGCCCCGATCACGGCCATGTTCAAGACGTTGGCTCCCAAAACAGTGAGCCCTCCATCCGAAAAAATGACGCACTGGACGGCCAGCACAAGCGCCAGCGCGAGCACCCCGAATGGCGTGCCCAGCAGGACCGCTGCCAGGACCCCTCCGATCAGGTGCCCGGACGTTCCCGCCTGGATCGGAAAATTCATCATCTGCGCCGCAAAGACAAATGTGCTCACGGCCGCAAAGTGCGCGGGAGACGGCTTCTTCTCGCTCCGCACCGCACACCAGGCAGCCGCCGCAACACCGGCGGCTGCCGCCACGGCCGTTACCGGACACACCGCCCCCTCAACCATGCCTTGTGGAATATGCATAACGCCACCGAATCTAATCGCCTCCGCGCCACCTGTCCATCCCGACCTCCCGCAAAAAAAATTGCTGGCATTTCCCCTGTGTTCCCCCTCAGCTCTGTGCTTCAACTAGCACTTTCCAATGATCGAACGTTACAGTCTCCCGAAAATGCGGTCCGTCTGGACCGAGCAGCGCAAGCTCGAAATCTGGCTCGAAATCGAAACCCTCGCCTGCGAAGCCATGGCCGATCTCGGCACCATCCCCGCAGACGATGCCCGCGAAATCCGCGCCAAGGGTGCCTTCGACATCGTTGCCGTCAAGGAGATCGAAAAGCGCACGAACCACGACGTCATCGCCTTCATCGAGGACGTCGCCTCCCGGGTCGGCCCCGCCGCCCGCTGGATCCACCAGGGCCTCACGTCGTCTGATCTTCTCGACACAACGATCGCCGTCCAGATGCTGGAATCCACAAACATCCTCGAGCAGGACCTTCTCGACCTGCGCAAGGCCGTCGCCGCACGGGCCGTCGAACACAAGTTCACCCCCATGATCGGACGCAGCCATGGGATCCACGCCGAGCCGATCACGTTCGGCCTCAAACTCGCCCTCATGTATGACGAGTTCACGCGCTCGCTCGAACGCCTGCGCGAAATGCGCGAGCGGATCCGCGTCGGAAAAATCAGCGGGGCAGTTGGCACCCACGCCCACCTCGACCCCGCTGTCGAGAAATCTGTCTGCGAGAAACTCGGCCTCAAGGCGGCCGCCCTCTCGACCCAGATCCTCCAGCGCGACCGCCACGCGGAGTTCATGACCACCCTCGCACTCATCGCCTCGAGCATCGACCGCTGGGCAACCGAGTTCCGCCACCTCCAGCGCACGGAGGTCCTCGAAGTGGAGGAATACTTCAGCGCCGGCCAAAAAGGCAGCTCGGCCATGCCTCACAAGCGCAACCCGATCACCGGCGAACGCCTCAGCGGCCTCGCCCGCGTCATCCGCGGCAATGCCATGGCCGCCCTTGAAAATGTCGCTCTCTGGCACGAGCGCGATATCAGCCACAGCTCGGTCGAGCGCATCATCCTTCCCGACAGCTGCACGCTCGTCGACTACATGCTCGTCACGCTCACCAAGCTCGTCGCCAAGCTGCTCGTCTACCCCGAGAACATGAAGCGGAACATGGAAATCACCGGCGGCCTCTACGCCAGCCAATCCGCCCTCCTCATGCTCACCGAAAAAGGCATGGAGCGCAAAGACGCCTACGAGGCGGTCCAGCGCGCAGCCATGAAAACCTGGAAGGATGGCGGCGGCCTCGCAAAAAACCTTTCCGAGGAGCCCACCGTCTCCGCCCACCTCTCTGCGACTGACATCGAGCACGCCTGCGCCCCGGAACGTCACTTCCGCTTCGTCGAAGACAAGTTCCGCGCCGTCGGAATCCAAGGGTAATCCCGAAACGGAATTTCTGACCTGAGAAAATAACAGGAGAAAACCACCAACCTGCTGGATCGCTTGAACCCGAAAACCGCGGCAGGAGGGGATGAGATGGCGCAAGATGCTGGACGATAGGGCCTGCGGAAGGGCGAGGCGTATCCGCTGTGATCCGGTAAGCGCTGACTAAGGCCCTTCGCGTCCAGTAGATTGCGACAGATCGCCCCGAGCTATCGCTGTTTTCGGGTTGAAGCTATTTTGGAGCAACTCGAAAAGTTGCGAGAACCGACCTTGGAACGATAACGGCCTTCAAATCCTTTACGCCGGACCGGCCGACAATCCCGCCCCTCAACCGCGCTTGGCTACGCTCTCCCGGTCAAACCACTCCAAAAATTTCTCGAGGGTGGCTTCCGAGCTGAGCGCCGGATGCCCTCCGGCGGCCCGCACTTGGCGCGCATCCTCCTCCTCGAACACCCTTGCCACGACAGGAACGCCGCCAGCGAGTCGCACCACCTTCACGACGTCAGCCGCCCGCGGCAGCGTCGCCACAACCAGACGGGCCTCGCTCACTCCAGCGCGCCTCAGAAGCCTCGGGTCGCACCCGTCGCCTCGCAGGCAGGCAATCCGATTGCGTTCGCACCCCGCGATCACGCTCGCGTCGTCGTCGATCACAAGGACCTGGTGGCCGGCATCCTGCAGCTCTTTGACAACCCACATCCCCGAGCTGCCGAATCCGATGATAAGCGCATGGTTGCGAAACCCGAAAAAACCGTCGCTTCCCTGCCGTCCGGGATGCCAGTGCAGCAGCTTCCAGGTGACGCGGTCGGTGGCCAGGAATGGGGTCAGCGTCATCGTCAGGGCGCACGTTAGCGCGATCACCGAAAAATTCTCCAGCCCAAGATGTCCGCCACCCACACCCACCAGACCCAGCACAAGGGAAAGCTCGCTGGTCTGCGCAAGCAGGAGCCCGCTCTCGATGGCGCTTCGCGAGGACAGCCCCTGCCACTCGGCCAGCAGGGTCACCACCGGCGGCGTCAGCACCAGGACAAGAAACGCAAATCCCAGCGCCTGCGGGACAATCCACGGCGACGAAAAAACCACCAGCGACCCGAGTGCCGCAAAAAACAGGGCTTGAAAAAATTCCGTGAGCGACCCCAACAACCCCCGCACCAGACCGTTGACCGGAAACGCCGAGAGCACGAATCCTGCAAGGAAGGCCCCCGCAATCAGGGGAATCCCCAGCGCCGCGGACGCTGCCCCAAACACGCAAAGAAGGCCGAGCGCAATCATCAGCAACGTTTCCTCGTCCGGCTTCAGCATGCGTTCAAACCACGGAAACACCCACATGTGAAGCACGGCAGCGACCGCCGCGAGGGCCAGAACACTGCCGGTGGCCATCCCGACCGAGGCCGCTCCCCCGTCCAGCCTCCCGAGCACCACAATCGCCACGATAAGGATCAAGTCCTGGACCAAAAGGACACCAGTGACCAGGCGGCCGAACGGCTCGAACATCTGCTGCTGGGACTTGAGCTGCCGCACCACCACCAGCGTCGAGCTCGCGGCTGTTGCAAACGCCATGTAGAGCGCCCCGACCGTCTCCATCCCCATCCAGCGGGCGGTCAGGAAACCGGCCACGCCCACAATGGCAAATTGACCGATCCCCACCCACAACACGGGCCGCACCTGCCGCAGGAACCGCCGCGGGTTCAGCTCGATTCCCGCCGCAAACACCAGGAAGGCCAGCCCGAAGTCCAAAAGAAATTTGGTCGTCTCGCGGTCGGGCGCATACCCGGTGAGCGAGGCGCCGAACCCGAGCACGAGCAGCAGCGGGATCACCGGCAGCCGGAACCTCTGCGCCAGGCCGTAGCCTGCGGCGGCGCTCCCCAGAAGCACGGCCAGGCCGATCATCCTTCCCCCTCCCCCAGCAACCCCTGCTCGCGCAACAGGGCGGACTGGTATTTGACGACATCCACCTTCGGCAACATGAAATACGCGACGTCGTGGGCGAGCAGGTTCTCCATCACCGACAGGTCCACCGCATGGATGCAGCAGGGCACTCCCGCTTCCTGGCAGCGATACGCCAGCAGGTCGTTGGTGTCCTCGATCTGCAGAGCGCTTATCACAAGCTTGGCCCGCGCCAACCCCTGCTCCTCCAAAACAGCGCGGTATTCGATATTCCCGTGCAACCTCCGGCACGGCAACCCACGTAGCTTGCGGGGATCCGTGTCAATCGCCAGCACGGTCTCGCCGCGCCGGTAAAGCGCCTCCACAATCCGCCTTCCCAACGTGTTCATCCCAATCACGATGACATGCCCGGAGAGCACCTCGCGCGCCGCCTCGTCGTCCCGGAAACCTCCCCAGGCCCTGCGGAACCAGCCCCACCGGCCAACCAGTCCGAACAGGTGGTTCCCGGCCAGGATCATGTAGGAGGAGGCAGCGATCGTCACGACCCCCACCAGCGCGGTCACCGCAACCACCCGGTCCCCGACCAGCCCAGCCGCCGCACCCATCGCCACGAACACAAACGAAAACTCGCTGATCTGCGACATCGTCAGCCCGGAAAGAAAGCTGGTGCGCATCCCATGCCCGAACCGCTTCACCGCGAGCAGCGTCACGAGGGGCTTTCCGACAAGCACCACCGGCAGTAAAACCAGGGCCGCCACCCAGGCGTCGCCCATACCCACGGGAACCATCTTCACCCCCAGCGAGACGAAAAACACCGCCACGAACAGGCTCATGAGCGGTTTGATCCGGTGCTGCAGGTCGTGCGTATAGGGGAGCTGCGCGAGGCTCAGACCCGCGATGAAGGCCCCCAACTCGATGGAGAGATGAAAGGTATGCGCCGCCGCCACCACCAGAAAACACCACCCAAGACTCCAGATGAACAGCGTCGCGGGATTCGAAGCGGCCCACGCAAAGGGCCTCGGCAGGAGCCAGCGCGAAACCGCCAGCAC
The DNA here is from genome assembly GCA_041741775.1 of Terrimicrobiaceae bacterium. Lineage (GTDB taxonomy): Bacteria > Verrucomicrobiota > Verrucomicrobiia > Chthoniobacterales > Terrimicrobiaceae > QYQL01. The sequence goes on from JBGSJQ010000092.1 coordinate 20,574, forward strand.
CCCGCCCAGCAGGACGGCCATCCCCCCGAAGGCGAAAACCAACCCCTGCCCAACGGATCCGGCATCCACCCCCTGCCCTTTCGAAAAGCCGGCCAGCAAGGTCAGCCCCACGACAACGATCAAATCCTGCACAAGCGCGAAGCCGATCGCGATCCGCCCGTGGAGCGAATCCATCTCATCCTGATCGGTCAGCACCTTCACGATCACCACCGTGCTGCTGATCGCCATCGCAAACCCCAAAAATACCGCCTCCACGTTGCCAAATCCCAGCAGCCGGCAAATCCCGAAGACCACTCCCATGGTCAATCCCACCTGCACCAGACCACCTACGACGGCCAGCCGCCCCACCTCCCGGATCCGCTCCATACTCAACTCCAACCCCACTAAAAAAAGCAGCAGCACGATCCCGATCTCGGAAATTTCGTTGATCGTCGGGGAAAGCCGGATCACCCCGCTCAGCGGCCCCAGCACCAGACCCGCCGCCAGATAGGCAAGGATCGACGGCATACGGATCACGCGGGCCACGACCCCAAGGCACGCCGCCCCGAAGACCATCCAACCCAGATTTTGTATCAGCCCCGAATCCGCCATCGACCCCACCTTAGCCCTCCAGCCCCGGGTTCAACCAGCCCATCTTTTCCTCCGACGTGCAGCCCTTGACTCCGACGCGCAGCCGCTCGAGCGCCCACGCCGCATGCCCGGCGACAATCGCATCGGCATCCCGCGCCGCCTCCTCCAACGCAGGAATGTCGCCGACCTCCCCGACGTTGCCAAGGGCTGTGCACACGTTCCGAAGGAATCCCTGACGCCCGGCCCGCCGGATCGGCGATCCCTCGAAGGTCCTGCGGAACGCTTCCTCATTGAGACCGAGGTAATCGCGCAAGGGCCACCGGGAGGCCGCCCGCGCAGCGAAGTCCGCCTCCCTCGAGGCTTGGGCAAACCGGTTCCACGGACAGGCGTCCAGGCAGTCGTCGCAGCCAAAAATCCGATCGCCGAGAAGCGGGCGAATCCACTCGGGCAGCGGCCCCTTGTGCTCGATCGTCCAATACGCAATGCACCGGCGCGCATCGACTTTGTGGGGAGCCACAATCGCCCCGGTGGGACACGCTTCAAGGCACCTCGTGCATTTTCCGCAACGGTCGGCCAGTGGGGTGCCGGGCTCGAGATCAAGCGTCGTGAGGACCGCTGCCAGAAAAAACCATGTCCCCAGCTTTGGATGCAATGCGAGCGTGCTTTTTCCGTGCCACACAATCCCCGCCATCGCCGCGAAATCCCGCTCCAGCACCGGCCCCGAATCCACAAAACACCGCTGGGTGCCGCCCTCAGCGGACAGCGCCCGGTCGAATTGCCGGAGCCGCTTGGCGATCAAGTTGTGGTAGTCCCTCCCCCGCGCATAACGCGCGATCTTCCCGCGCACCGCGCCTTCATCCGCCGGCCCGTCCGGAACATAGTAGTTCATCGCAAGCGCAATCACCGAACGCGCCCCCGGCAAGACCCGCCCAGGATCACACCGCCTCTCCGGATCCCGCGCCAGCCAGTCCATCGTCGCATGACATCCCTCCGCCAGCCACGCGCGAAAGGCGTCCGCATGCGGGGCACGAATGGCCGGAGCCACCCCGACCGCATCAAACCCGGCCTCACGGGCCAATCCCTCCAGCAAATCGCGTGTCATCGCCTCAGAAGATTCCCGAATTTCCTACATAACACACGCTTTCTAAATTCCCGACTACTCCTGCTGAAGGGCCTCCCGGAGGGATTTCACCTTTTCGCTCAACACGCCGGGCTCTGAGCTCTTGACCTCCTCCACATGCCGCGCAATGGCGTGCACCGTACCCTTCATTTGCTCAATGGCAGGAATGCGAAGAAACCCGGCCATCGCGGACCCTGGGGTGACCAGGTTCGTGTAGCGAATCGCAGACCCGTCGCCAAAGGGCTCAATGCTGAGGTTACCCTGGCTGTCTTTCGTCTGGAGGGCCCGCACAAGGCTCCAAGACACACAGTAGCTGCCGTCCGGACCCGCCGTCAGCGAGTTCCTCGCCGTGTAAAATTCGTCGGGCAGGATCGGCACATCAATCCCATAGTCAACCTCCACCACGCACGGCGACACACGCAACGAAATGTCGGATTTGATGACCTTCGGGACATACGTCTTCGCATTCGTGTAATCAAAAAATACCGCTGCGACCTCCACAGGCGAGGCCGCCACCTTTTCGTAGAGCCGCACACGAGGCCACGGCTTGCCCTCTACCTCCTCCATCGTCACCACCTGCCGCCCACGCTCAAATTCGTCCCTCTGCCCCTTATCGAGGTCATCAAGAATCGAATCCGCACGCACCAGCGAACCACAGAGGAAAACAAGGAGGAAAACCTTCATCGCCACACAAGAAAAACCAACCCGCCCAAGGAAGCAAGCCGCGACACCATCCCATGGGCATCATATCTCCCATCCCTCCCATCATTCTCCTATCTCCCATCCCTCCCTCAACGCGGCAAAGGCATCTGCCGACTCGGAGGCCCCAGCCCGCTCACGCCCAGCCCAAGCCGGCGAAGCGGCCGGTCCCCCAACCGCTCGCCTCGCAGGACCAAACACGCGATGGCGCAGATGTCCCCGGCACTCTCCACCGGATCCTCCACACTCGTCTGCCGGGTCAGTGTTCCAGCTCAGTTTTGACTCTGTCCAATCGGAATTCTTTGGTCTATGATTCCGCTTGCCATGAAACCCACTCCGCTCACAAAACTCCCCGCTTGGAAGGCCCTCACCGCACACCACAAGAAAATCAAGGACGTCACACTGCGCGAGTTATTCGCATCGGACCCGAAACGCGGCGAGCGGTTGACGGCCAGCGGGGCGGGGATTTTCCTCGACTATTCGAAAAACCGGATCACCGGCGAGACGCTTGAGCTTCTTGTGCAGCTGGCGGAGGAATCCGGCCTCAAGGCGCGGATGGAGGCGATGTTCACGGGCCAGAAAATCAACATCACCGAGGATCGGGCGGTCCTGCACGTCGCCCTGCGCGCACCAAAGGGCCGGAAGATCCTGGTGGACGGCACGGATGTCGTTCCCGGGGTGCATGAGGTGCTGGATAAAATGGGATCCTTCGCCGAGCGCGTGCGCAGCGGAAAATGGAAAGGCCACACCGGCAAGCGGATTCGGAATGTCGTCAACATCGGCATCGGCGGATCCGACCTCGGCCCCGTGATGGCCTACGAGGCGCTCAAACACTACAGCCGGCGCGACATGACGTTCCGGTTTGTTTCCAATGTGGACGGTCTGGATTTCGTCGAGGCCACGCACGGCCTTGACCCGGCCGAGACCCTTTTCATTGTCTCCTCAAAGACGTTCACCACGCTTGAAACGATGACAAATGCCGGCAGCGCACGGGACTGGCTGCTCAGCGGCCTTGGCGGCAACAAAAAAGCCGTCGCCAAGCACTTCGTTGCCGTTTCCACCAACGCCGAAAAAGTTGCTGCCTTCGGCATCGACACGGCCAACATGTTCGGATTCTGGGATTGGGTCGGAGGGCGCTACTCGATGGACTCCGCCATCGGGCTCTCGACCATGCTGGCCGTGGGGCCGGAAAATTTCGCCGCGCTCCTCGCCGGGTTCCATGAGATGGACAAGCACTTCCGCACCGCGCCCTTCGAGAAAAACCTGCCTGTCCTCATGGGTCTCCTCGGGTTGTGGTATGCCGATTTCTTCGGCGCGCAGACGGTGGCCGTCCTTCCCTACGAGCAATACCTGAAGCGATTCCCCGCCTACCTCCAGCAGCTCACGATGGAGAGCAATGGCAAGCATGTCACCCTCGACGGCGACAAGGTCGGCTACGAAACCGGCCCGATCTACTGGGGCGAGCCCGGAACGAACGGCCAGCATTCCTTCTACCAGCTCATCCACCAGGGCACCCACCTGATCCCCTGCGATTTCATCGCGTTTGCTCAGGCGCTGACCCCGCTGGGACGCCATCACGACATCCTCATGGCCAACGTCTTGGCCCAGGCCGAGGCGCTCGCATTCGGCAAGACCCCGGAGCAGGTCAAAGCCGAAGGCACGCCGGATTGGCTCGTGCCCCATCGCGTGTTCGAGGGCAACCGCCCCTCAAATACCCTCCTCGCCGAGAGCCTCACCCCGGGAACCCTCGGCGCCCTCATCGCCCTCTACGAACACAGCGTCTTCACCCAGGGCGTCATCTGGAAGATCAACTCCTTCGACCAGTGGGGCGTCGAGCTCGGCAAGGCCCTCGCACAGGCAATCATCCCCGAACTCGAAAGCAAAACCCCGCCCAAGCTGAAACACGACAGCTCCACAAACGCCCTCATCAAGCGCTATCGCAAGATGAAGGGCTGAGCAGGGTTCAAAACCAACGGCCAAAAAACTTCCACGCCTCTGCCGCCCCGGCTCCGCCAAGGATCGCAATCAGGGCAACGTAAACGCCGGCTATCGCCGTCAGCAGGTAGCCGGCCACGATGACCAGCCCGTCGCGCTCCAGAAGCCCCAGGGAGAGGAGGATGATCGCGAAACCTGGAATCGTATTCGTCAGCGGAAAGGGCGGCGGGATCGGCAGGCTTAAGAAGATGGCCGCCAGCGAAATCGCCAGGCCTGCCCCCGCATGCGCCGGATGCCCGACCGCCAGCACAGCCCAGCGTGGACGGAGGAATTTTTCCAGTTTCGTGTGCGCTGCAATCCCGAAGCGCAGCATTTTTCCAAGGACCCCGAACGGAATGCTGCGGGTCATGACAAAGGATGGCAACCAGGGATCATGGCGCAGCGCAATGCGCAACCCGCAAATCGCAATCGCCAGTCCAAATGGGATGGAAAGGAACGGCACCGAAACCGGTGAGAGGAACGGCAGGCAAAGGATAATGCAGATGACCTGCAAACCTCGACCCTGGGTATGCCGCAGAATCGCCCCTACCTCCATAGCGCGCCCATCGGCCTGCTCCAGCAGGCGGCGAAGGTCTTCAGAAACCCGGGGCGGGGCGGCGTGCATGAATCAACTAAACCCGTTGGATCAGGTTCGGACAAGACTCATCCGATGCGGAATGGAATTGCTTGGACACGACCAATTCATGAAGCTCAGGGGAAAGGGGAACGCAAGGAGCAGACCGCGGGGAGATGACTTTAAGGAAATCGAAAAATTTAACGGTGGTTCGGCAGCGGGGTCGAGGGATGGGGACGAACGTCCCGGCTGTGCCCTCCTCAGGAGATGGTGGGCTGATGCCGGAGTTTGACTGGGGAGTCGATGCCGAGCAGGCCCCGGCCTGGCGTGTGGAGGACGGGTTGGGCCGCGTCTGGGACTTGCCGGAACCAGGCAGCCCCCTTCCGGAGACTTTGTGCGATGAGCTTCGTCGTGGAACCGTCGTTGCCCACGGGGCGCGGCAGTGCCTGGGGCTGTTGCTTAAGCGATCAGAGATTTTGCCGGCGGCGGTGTTTTGCACGGAGGTTGCTGCCGGCTTGCTGGGAGCCGAAGGACCTGCCGAGGCCGGCTTGGATGCCGTGTCGGCTCAGTTTTTGAAACCTCCTCGAGCGATGGGATCTTCCGGCGATTCCGAGCATCTTCTTCGGCTGGCCGGAGCCTTGAGGCGGGCTATTTCCTCGGCCTCGCTTCGTGCGGTTTTTGATCTCGAGATGCGGGCGCTCCCCATTCTGGCCTCGTGCGATGTGCACGGGCTGCCTGTGGATCGCGCACGTCTCGCGGAATTGCGGGATGCGTTTCTGCGTGAAGCGGGGGAATTGCTTTGCCGATTGGGAGAGCTGCTCAGCGCACCAACGCTCGATCCAGAAAATGCCGCGCAGCTCGAGCGGGTGCTGGCCCGGGCGGGAATCCGTGTGCGCAGCACGGGAGATGCAGCCCTTCTTCAAGCGAACGAGGGTAAGATCATCCCCGAGCTGTTCCTTTTCCGAAGGAAGTCTGCTCTGGCGCGCGCATGCCAGGAATTGCTCGAAGCCGCCCGCGGCGGCGATGGCAGGATTCCCGGCGGGGGATTTCAAGTGGACGACAATGCTGCTCTGGGGGAGTTGGTTGGCGGTGATCTGGCGACCGCATTGCAGGCTCCGGTGGGACGTCGCCTGGTGGTCCTCAAAACCGATAGCGCAGGGTTCGAGATCGCCAGAACCAGGGGGAACGGAACGGGCACAGACCATACCCCCGATCCGCACCGGGTCACTGCGGCAGAAATTTTTGAGAAGCCCCTGGACGAAGTCGGTGAGGATGAGCGACGGCTCGGTCGTGTGGTCAATGACTGCCTGATCCTCGGCCTTGG